>CAJFUH010000066.1 GCA_904420155.1 uncultured Clostridia bacterium | reverse complement strand
TCGCCAAACCGCTGGTAATGTACCACTTCCCGTTCCCTCAGGAAGCGAATAGCATCTTTTACGTCGGGGTCGTCGGTAAAGCGCAGGATGTTGTCGTAAGTGGTCCGTGCTTTCTGTTCGGCAGCCATATCTTCGTGAAGATCCGTGATGACGTCCCCTTTTACCGCGATGGAAAACGCATTAAACGGCGTTCCATTTGCAGCGCTGGGATAAACTCCGGTGGTATGATCTACAAAATAGGCGTCGAATCCCGCTTGTTTGATCTCTTCCATAGTCAGGTCTTTAGTCAGTTGGTGCACGATAGCCCCAATCATTTCTAAATGCGCCAGTTCCTCTGTACCAATATCAGTCAATATTGCCTTTAATTCCGGATAAGGCATACTATACCGCTGGCTCAGATAACGAAGGGACGCCCCCAGTTCTCCATCGGGTCCTCCATATTGACTGATGATTACTTTGGCAAGCTGGGCATTTGGGCGAGAGATTTTCACCGGATACTCCAGCCGTTTCTCATATATCCACATACTTAGTCCTCCTCATTGTCCCAAGGCCATGGATCACAAATCCACGCCCAGCGGTTGCCCTCTTTTTGCATTGAAGTCAGTGGGCCGTACTTTTCCTCAAACTCCTTGCGCAAGGCGGTACTCTTCTTTTCATACTCGTCTAATTTCCTGCCGGCTTCCCTGTCATTGGGATGGGAATCCATAAACAAATGTAATTCGATCATTGCAAAGTCAACAGCCGCTATTTGCCTGAGCAGGCGGTCTCTTTCATTCCTGTTCATTTTTTCATCCCTCCACATCCTAAAAATGGTTTATCCAGTACAGGGAACATGGTTCCCGCATTCAGTCCTTTTTCAGGATGATACATATTGCCGGTGGATCCCTGATAAGGCACATAGGCCATTGCCACAACTGGATTTTTTGGCAGCGGCGGAATCCCATATTGTTCCGACATCATTTTATCCATATCGTCCATATGCTGATACTCCTTTCTTGATGGGGTCATCTCATTATATGAAGAAGCTCCCGGACAGGTTACGAACTCCTATGGCCTAAAAAAGATTAAAAATGTGAAAAAAAGGTCTTGCACTTCTTAGTAAAGATGTTAAGATAAAGGAAGAGAAAATCTTTGAATTTTTTATAAGGAGCTAATCGCCATGAATGTAAAGATTTACAAAGACGCAAACGCCATTGGTATCGCCGCCGCCAGCATTTTTGCCGGCCAAGTCATTGCAAAACCGGACAGTGTCCTGGGTCTTGCCACCGGCTCTTCCCCTATCCCTACTTACAGCCGCCTGATTGAGTGGTACAAAAACGGTACGTTAGATTTTTCCAAAGTGACCACCTTTAATCTGGATGAATACATTGGCCTGGGCCACGACCATCCCCAAAGCTACTATTATTTCATGCAGGAAAACCTTTTCCACGGCATCAATGTGCCCGCTGACAAGATCCACGTCCCCTGCGGCACTGCGGAAGATATCGACGGGGAAGGAAAGCATTACGATGAAATGATCGCGCAGGCCGGCGGCATCGACGTCCAGATTTTGGGGATTGGCAACAACGGACATATCGCTTTCAATGAGCCCTGCGACGAGTTCCCGATGGGTACGCATAAAGTCGCCCTCACACAAAGCACCATTGACGCCAATACCCGTTTCTTTGAGAGCAGCGACGAAGTACCGCGCTATGCCATCAGTATGGGAATCGGCTCCATTATGAAAGCTCGTCAAATTATTCTGGTGGCCACTGGTTCCGCTAAGGCACAAGCGGTGCACGATATGGTAAAGGGTCCGGTTACCCCGCAATGCCCCGCTTCTGTGCTTCAACTCCATCCCAACGTGACAATCTTTGCAGACGAAGCCGCGGCCGCACTGTTATAAGCGTGATAAAATGTTTTTGATATTCCCATAAAGGCCAAAAGGGGCTATTGCCGGTAAAACATCGGCAATAGCCCCTTTTTTGTCAAAAACTATTTTTCCTGGCTTTTCTGTATAAAAGAGATCGTCTCTATATAACGACTTTTTATCTCGAAAATTACCATCGTATAACCGAGCCCCCGTTAAAATTGGGGATGCGGCCAAAAAATAATATTGGGATCGCAACAGCTTGCTTCTCGCCATGGGAAGAAGCAAGCTGTTGCGAAAAATATTCCATTCTATTTTTGGACACTGTGAAAACCCTTTGCGCTGTGTTTTAGCGATGATATAATTTTTTGGTCTGATATTTGGCCTCACAAGTGAGGTTCATGCCCAATTTTCGGAAAACAGAATCGTCCACCTGGGAAAGAATCACCGAAGAGTGCGCTTCACAGCCTCTTAACTTGGGCAGCTGACGAAGGGCCAGCTCCGCCGTGGGATTGGTAGCGGCGCTGATGGACAGCGCAATCAAAATTTCATCGGAATGCAATCTGGGATTGTGGTTTCCCAACACCTTGGTTTTTAGGTTTTGAATGGGTTCAATTACAATAGGAGAGATCAAAGGCATCTTGTGGCTGATACCCCCTAATTCTTTTAAGGCGTTGAGGATCACTGCAGCGGAAGCCCCCAACAGGGAAGAAGTCTTTCCCGTAATGATTTTTCCGTTTTCCAGTTGAATAGCGGCCGCAGGCATCCCGGTCTGTTCCGCACGTTCCAGGGCGGCGTGGGCAACCAAGCGGTCTTCAATGGAAACCCCCACCTTATTCATCAAAAGTTCTACTTTATATACCGCTTCTTCATCCAGGCGGCCTTGACGTTGATCGCACAACGCATGATAGTAACGACGGATAATCTCCTGACGGGAAGCCTCTTGGCAGACTTCATCGTCTATGATACAGTTGCCCGCCATGTTGACCCCCATATCAGTGGGGGATTTATAGGGGCTTTCTCCCGCTATCTTTTCAAATATCGCGTTCAATACCGGAAAGACCTCTACGTCCCGGTTATAGTTTACCGCTGTCTTTCCATACGCTTCCAGATGGAAAGGATCGATCATATTGACGTCGTTTAAATCGGCGGTAGCCGCTTCATAAGCCAGATTTACCGGATGTTTCAACGGCAAATTCCAAACCGGGAAAGTCTCAAACTTCGCGTATCCCGCCTTAACCCCTCTCTTATATTCATGATAAAGCTGGGAAAGGCAGGTGGCCATCTTTCCGCTGCCCGGTCCCGGGGCGGTTACAATAACCAGGGGACGGGTGGTTTCAATGTATTCGTTCTTCCCAAATCCCTCGTCGCTGACAATAAACGGGATATTGTTGGGATATCCCGCTATGGGATAGTGCAGGAATACCTGGATCCCCAAACGGTTGAGGCGGTTTTTAAAGGAATCTACAACCGGCTGACCGCTGTATTGAGCAATGACCACGCTGCCCACGTATAGCCCAATATCCCGGAAAGCGTCGATCAAACGCAGTACGTCGGCGTCATAAGTAATACCCAGATCCCCGCGCACTTTGCTTTTTTCAATATCGGTGGCATTGATGACAATTACAATTTCCGCCTGGTCTGCCAATTGCAGCAGCATGCGCATCTTGCTGTCAGGCTGGAATCCGGGCAGGACCCGGGATGCATGGTAATCGTCAAACAGCTTCCCGCCCAGTTCCAAATAAAGCTTATTGTCGAATTGAGCGATCCGTTCCAGAATGTGCTTAGATTGCGTTTTCAGATATTTGTCGTTATCGAACCCTACAGCTTTCATTTCTCATACCCTCACTATGTACTTTCATTCAGAAGCTTTATTCCCCAATGTGCCGAAAAAAGCGATACCGGCTGTTACAGCTATTCAGAATTTCTGAACTCTACAAACATGGTTTTGCCCTTTTTCTGGCAGCCGTCTTAGCCTTTCCCTTTCCGACACTATCCGAACAGAACTCACATTTTTCTATTATAATGAATCCCAAAACGCTTTACAACCTTTTCCCAAGGGAAACTTATATGTTTTCAGAACTGCGCAGGATCGCAGAATTTTTCCTGGAATTCTTAGGCAATTTTTCCGGCGTATACCGGCAAGACCGCTTCTTATTACAGGACGGATTGACACGGCAGGCATCCTTTCCACTTTGAACCCCTTGCTTTTCCTGCTGTGCCCTCTTCCTTTCAAAGAAAAAGGCAGTGACGGCGGGGGGTTGCCCACCGTTTCTGCCCAAATGTTTCTTTTGTCCTTATAATGTTTCCGGCTCGTCAAATTCCTCGCCAAAGGTATCCACGGTCACTTTCACCATAGTCTGGTCTTCTAACGGCTTATCCAAATAATCGCGCTTTACCATGACAATCCGTTGGGCCTCTTCTATCCCTTCGATGACTTTGCCGAAAGCGGCATATTGCCCGTCCAGATGGGGGGCGTCATCCACCATAATAAAGAACTGGGAACCGGCGCTGTCGGGATGTCCCGCCCGCGCCATGGATACCACGCCGGTGGTATGTTTTAAGTCGTTGGGGAATCCATTGGCCATAAATTCCCCTTTGATGTGGTAACCGGGGCCTCCTGTCCCAACGCCTTCCGGATCTCCGCCCTGGATCATAAAGCCCGGGATCACACGATGGAAAATAACGCCGTCGTAAAACCCTTTTTTTACCAGGGAGATAAAATTTTTAACCGTGTTGGGAGCTATCTCCGGATAGAGCTCCATTTTTATGGTATTTCCAGAGGAAATTTCCATAGTAACAATGGGATGTTTCATTGAGTAAACCTCCTAAATACATTTTTCAAGGGTTCCCCTTTGTAAGGAAGGGCATACCCCCTTTTTCCTGCTATTATACCTGTTCTTTTGTCCTACAGCAAGGAAAAACTGAATAGTGGGGTTTATTCCTCCTGGCCTTCCTGCATACACATATCCCTTAATAGGGCATCTTCCGCCCCTTCTTTGGCGGCCTGCAAAGACAGTTTTCCATCTTTTTGGGAAGAAAACTGCACTTTTCCGCTATGTAGGGCGCGAAGCATAGCCGGTTCCGCACGGATAGCGATCACATTGGCGCAGCGGGACTGCGCCGCTTCCAGTTCTTTACGCAGGAAGGACATCGCCCCTCTCCCGTCGTTGTCACAGGTGAGCAGTCCGCACGTTATCTTCCCCTCCAGGGCATATTGCTGGATAAATCCCTGTAAGGCCGGGGCGGACCGGCCCGCCCAGACGGGTCCCGCCACGACAATCCGTTGGTACGAAGCCACATCCTCTTCCAGGGGCATCACTTCCTGGGCACGGCGGAAACAGGCCCGGATCATCCCTCCTATCAAGGAAAAGATACGGACAGAACTTCCCACTGTCCGCAGCTGTACGAAATCCGCCCCAATTTGGTCGGCAAGGCGGGAAGCCGCCTTTTTGGTGTTTCCAGAAAAAGAATAGCAGACAATCAGCGTCTTCATATCCGGCCCCCTTTATTCTTCCCGTGCGTTTTCCTCTTCCGGTTGTCCCCGCTGGGGGGAATCCTGTCCCGTCTGCCCGCTTTCCTGTTCCCCTTCCATCGGGCTACCGGATAATTCTTCTGCATCGGTATCGCGCTGCTGTGCCTTTTCATAATCGCGGCTGTGCAGTTCTACCAGCCGTTTCCGGGCTTTTCTCATCCGTTCCTGGGAAAATTCAATGTATCGGCACGCTTTTTCCGTATGCTGGTCGGAAACGGCGCCTTGCAGGTTTTCATAATAATATTTCCCCAACGCCAGGTATTGGCGGCTGATCTGTCTTTTTTCTTTTTGTATGATCTTCTTTAACCGGTTATTTTGCGCTTTTTTCCGGTTGTATTCCACCGCTGAATCCATAGCGCCGATCAAGATACGCCCCACTTGATTCAAAAATTCCATGATGAAAGACCTCCTTATATCATTCAAAACCTAACAAAAATAACAGGCTATTTTATAAGATCCTGGACTTAGTATGCCAGGGTTTTTGTCTATCCATACTCCTTTGGAATCCCGGAATCCGCCTATTACGAATCCTTATTTACTTTTTCCCAATCGATGGGGACAATCGTCCGTTTCCGTTCCCGGAATACAATCAAAATTTTTATCATTTTATACGCTGTCATACCGCAAAAGAACAAGCCCGCCCCGCACAGGGCAATCACCGCCACATAGCTCCACAACAATTTCCAGGCTTGCTGCGCCTGCTGGATCACTTTGATCTCCCGGGTACCGGACAGCATCCCCGTAAGTTCAAAGGCGTTCATAGCGTCCTGGCCCACCCGGCTCAATAGGACAATCAGCAGGGAGAAACACAAAGCGAAGACCGCCATCAGAGCGAACGCCAGCACATACCGGCGGCGGGATGACAAAACCCGATAAGCGCACCGCGTAAAAAAGGAAATCCGCTTGGGACGGTTTTCTTCATAATAAGTTTCCTTAGAAAGCAATAACCCCGTTTTTTCTCCCTCGCGGGCCCCTTCTTCACCGGAGGTTTCCTCTTCTTCTATAAAAGGCGCGCCGCAATAGCGGCAGCAAACCGCGTCGTCTGGATTCCTGGTCGAACACCGGTAACATTTCATCATGGTTCCCCCTATGGGTGAAGATCCGATTTTCCGCCGGTTTCCCCTTTGCTTTTTAGGGAGCCAACGGCTTTTCAATGAGATCCGCCTCTGTGCTGGATTTTCTTGTCCTTATTATGTCATGTTTTTGGAAAAGGGTCAATAAGTTTCACTGCCTACTGTTCACAATTTCCAAAATATGATACAATACATATCAGAAACTAGCCCGCCTATGGAAAAAGAAAAGGTCTTCCCTTTTATAAGGGGAGCAGGCCGTTCTTTCCAGCGCGGTGAAAAACCGGGGGATGGGAACCATGTCGAGAAAAATTACAAAATCCGTTTCATGCCCTCATTGCGGGGAACATTCCGATACGCAGATGTATACCACCATCAACGTCACGCTGGACCCTAAACTGCGCGGCCGGGTGATGGATGAAACCCTGTTCGCCTGGGGGTGCCCTCACTGCGGCTATGAAGCCATGCTGCTATATCCGTTTCTTTACCATGATATGGAACGCAAATTCATGATATACCTGCTTCCGGAACAGAGGGAACCTTTTTTGCCCGACCCAGATACGGAAAAACAGTTCCCAGAGCTGGGAGACCTGAAAAAGCGTCTGGCGCCCGATCTCAACACCTTAAAGGAAAAAATCCTTTTATTTGAGGCGGAATTGGACGACCGGGCCAACGAGCTTACCAAATTGGCATTGGGGCGGGCGCTTTCCAAGCGCTTGCACGAACCGATCCAGGCCGGATATTTTTGCCTGTTGGACCGGGAAACCGATCAAGTGGGATATTCGTTTTTTATCCCCAAACGTCCGGACCCTTTTTATCAAAGCACCAAAATCGAAGTATATGACCGTTCTATGGATATCGCCCGCCGTTTCGGCGGTATTCTGCCGGCTGGGTTTGTCATTGTGGACGGCGCGTGGGCTTCCCAAACCTTACAGAAATATCACGCTTCCATGGCGTAATTCTCCGGGGGACGCCCTTTCGCCTATCTGTTACGTAGGAAAAATCCATTCTATGAAAAGGAGAGAATAAAAATGAGATATTCTATTGAAGGAACCCCTTTGCCGGTAGTAATCTGTTATCTAAACCAAGGGGAATCCATGATGTCGGAGGCTGGCGGCATGAGCTGGATGACCCCCAATATGGCCATGACCACCAAAATGGAAGGGGGCCTGGGAAGAGCTTTTGGGCGCGCCTTTTCGGGGGAATCTATGTTCCTTCCCACCTATACCTGCCAAAGCGGGGAAGGCATGATCGCCTTTGCTTCCAGCTTTCCGGGCAATATCCTGCCTATGGAAATTTCCCCCAACAACACCATTATCTGTCAGAAACACGCTTTTCTGGCTTGCCAAAAATCGGTAGAGCTCAGCGCCCATGTCAACAAAAAAGTCGGCGGGGCCCTGTTTGGCGGGGAAGGGCTGATTTTGCAGAAACTGACTGGAAACGGCGTTGCTTTCTTAGAAATTGACGGCCACGTGGTCCAATACGAATTGGCGGCGGGGCAGTCTTTACTGGTGGATACCGGGACGCTGGCCGCTATGACGTCCACCGTCACCATGGACGTACAATCCACCGGCGGGGTGAAAAACACCTTATTCGGCGGGGAAGGCTTATTTAACACCCGGGTCACAGGGCCCGGCACCATCTGGCTGCAAACCATGCCTTCTACGAGGCTGGCGGCCATCTTCGGGCCGATGTTTGGTTCAAAATAAAAGGAAAGGTGTCCCTTTCAGGGTGGGGTATCCGCCTTTATTGGGAAGATCGGGACGTACTGAAAATAGGAGGAACGGATATGAAATACAAGATCATAAAGTGGGTCACCATCATTCTCCAGTTGGGGCTTTTGGGGGTGTTGTTCGTCCCCTTTATCCATGATTACGAGTTGTCTTCCAGCCTGTGGGATATCATCCGGGATGGATACCGCACAGGGACGTTGGCAGACGTGCTCACATTTACCCTGTACTATGTCCCCGTGGCAATCGGGATTATTGTTGTCCTGCTGCTTGACAGCCGGGTGCGCTACGGTATTTCGCTCTTATCGGCTGCCATGGGTTTGACCCTTACTCTTACCCAATACCTTTTCCCTGCGCTGGCCGCCGGATATTCCCTGGTGATTTATCAAGCGGGGTTATATATCCTATTGGGCCTGGAGTGCGCGGTGATTTTATTCAGCCTGATTGGCATTTGCTGCAAAGATCCCGCCCTTCCTTCGTATCTGCAACCGGTTGACCCGCTATCCGATACTGCGGAAATCCGCCTGCCCGCGTCCGCTAAGAAAAAGAAAAAAGGCGCCCGGCATATGGCGAAATAAAAAAACAGCAAAACCCCAGATTTGTACAAATCTGGGGTTTTTTCTTTTTTGAAAACCACTTTTTTCTGGATTTGCAACTGATTGTTTTACCATAGATCCTTTTTGTTCTATCTCCTCGGCGGATAGCTTAATTGGTTGTTTTATCATCAACAAGAAAATCTATTCGCTCTCCCTCAGTTTCTCCAATATCTCCATAACATCTGGTTGGGTTGGAGTAAACTTGATACCGCGCTTTAACATACCTAAAACTTTTCTCGCTTTTTTCTCAATCTCTCTAGCAGTATGTTCACTTGTCAACATCATATGATTTCCGGCAATTGTATATTCCCGTTCTATGTATTCTTCTGTTATCGGAAACATATCTTGTATCAGAAATGCGCTCTCTCGGCTATCATCCAATTTCACGATATGGATAATATCGCAAGGTTTTCCAGCTTTTTCTTTTTTCTCTATAATCCTCTTGTATTTTTCAATACGGCTGGATAATGGTATCATCCAGTAATCCCGGTATTCATATCTTCAAAACAATAATAATGCGGTCTGTTTCCTTCCTTATTTCCTTTGAGATACGGGTCTGACATATCCTCAAAAAAATTATCCTTGATAATGTAAAAACCTGTTTCTTTCATATTACTTGTCCTCATTATGGAAAAAGTCCCTCGCCTTGCGGCGAAGGACTAAACTTTCAACCCAACCACTTATATACCGCATATTGGTCAGCGGTAAACTTTCAACCCGACCATTTATATACCACATATCGGTCAGTGGTAAACTT
>CAJFUH010000065.1 GCA_904420155.1 uncultured Clostridia bacterium | reverse complement strand
TACGGAATTGCTGCCGGCAGGAAAAGTGGAAAAAATGGAGGAGCTTTTGCGGCAAAAATCTCCCAAAGGAAAACTCGCTTTTGTGGGCGATGGTATCAACGACGCCCCGGTACTGGCGAGAGCGGATATCGGGATCGCGATGGGAGGATTGGGCTCCGACGCCGCGATTGAAGCGGCGGATGTGGTGATTATGACAGACGAACCCTCAAAGATTTCCACTGTGGTTCGCATTTCAAGAAAAACCCTTCGTATTGTGAGACAGAATATCGTATTTGCTTTGGCTGTGAAAGCTATTGTATTGGTACTAGGCGCCTTAGGGTTAGCGAATATGTGGGCAGCGGTATTCGCAGATGTCGGCGTGTCCGTGATCGCTATTCTGAATGCGATCCGTGCCTTGCGTGTAAAGGACCCTAAATTTTCTATACCAAAATCCCGTCCTCAAGATCGTTCTTCTTTTTCCGGCCAGATAGATCCGGCAGAATAGGGAGAAGGTTTGTGGAAGAAAACGGATATGTTTTTTTGAACCCTAAATAAATATAAAAAGGCGTGCTGTAGAAGCCCTAATCTACAGCACGCCTTTTCAGTCAGATGTTTCCACATATCAAGCCGTATTAATAAAAGGATAATATCAATAGATACAATATAGAAACTAAAAAACCGATTTATTTACAGAATCATCATGGCGTCACCAAAACTAAAGAAACGATACCGCTCCTGTACCGCAGCCCGATAAGCCTGCATAGTATGTTCATAGCCGGCAAATGCGGAAACCAACATAATCAGTGTGCTTTCCGGCAAATGGAAGTTAGTAATCAAGCCATCCAGGATACGAAAGGTAAAACCTGGATAAATAAAAATATCCGTCCATCCTTCGCTGGCTTTCATTTCACCTTCCTTAGCCATCACAGATTCCAATGTCCGGCAGCTGGTGGTCCCTACAGCAATCACCCTTCCGCCTTGCTGTTTGGTCCGGTTGATAAGCGCTGCCGTTTCTTCGCTTATTTCATAGTGTTCGGCGTGCATCTTATGCTGGGTAATCTCGTCCACTTTTACTGGACGGAACGTCCCTAACCCTACATGTAAGGTGACAAAACCTACAGAAATCCCTTTATCTTTGATTTTCTGTAACAATTCCGGTGTAAAATGCAGGCCCGCAGTGGGGGCGGCCGCGGAACCGGGCTCTTTGGCGTATACCGTCTGATACCGTTCTTTATCCTCTAATCTTTGGGTGATATAGTGGGGCAACGGCATCTGCCCGATCTGATCCAGGACTTCATAAAAGCTTCCCTGATAGAAAAATTTTACGATGCGGTTTCCGCCTTCCACAATTTCCAGCACCTCTGCGGTAAGGAGCCCTTCTCCAAAAACAAACCGGCTGCCCGGTTTTGCCTTTTTGCCAGGGCCTGCCAGGACTTCCCAGCAATCGCCCTCCTTGTGAGTTAATAACAGAAATTCCACCTGTGCACCGGTTCCTTCCTTGATTCCGTACAGACGGGCGGGCAGCACGCGGGAATTGTTTAAAATAAGGCAATCCCCTGGGTTTAATTCATCCATGATATCATAGAAATGTAGATGGGTTATTTCTCCTGTATTCCGGTCTAATCTCATAAGGCGGGAATGGTCCCTTTCTAGGATAGGGGTTTGTGCAATCAGTTCTTCGGGAAGGTCGTAATAAAAATCGCTGGTTTTCATAGTAAATTTCTCCTTTTATTTAGATCATAGAAAAGTTTTTTCGCATTTTTAGGGGATCCTTTCAATCTTTACGCTGATATACCATAAATATTGAGAGAAAAAATTGACATCCCTCAGGAAGAATGGTATATTAAAAAACAATAGAAAAACTATTATAGAAAGATAGAGGCGCGTCTTGAGATGATTAGCTGGATTGAGGTTGCCAAAACCGGTGATGTCCAGTAAAAGGCTTTGGTCGCCGAAGGGGGATGCGTGGCTGGCATCAGCCCTGGTTGTATTGGTAAAGAACCTTACAACTGTCATCATAGAATATGATGGAGAACTATCAGTAAAGAGTTCGTGAAAAAGAACTTCTTTTCGGCAGATTCTATTATATTTTATTGGTGACCGGTTTACAACCGGTTTTTTTCTTACAATCAGCTTTTTTCCATCACATCCAGGAGGTAAATGAAAGATGAAAACGTATAAGGTAGGTATTATCGGCGCAACGGGTATGGTGGGGCAGCGTTTTGCCACTTTACTGGAGAATCACCCGTGGTTTGAAGTAAAGGTATTGGCGGCAAGCGCCCGTTCTGCCGGAAAAACTTATCGAGAGGCTTTGGGCAAGCGTTGGGCAATGTCCACCCCTATTCCGTCCAAAATGGCGGATATGGTGATTTATGACGCCGTCGCCGATGTGGAAAAGATTGTTTCTCAGGTGGATTTTGTATTTTGCGCCGTAGATATGAAGAAAGATGAAATTAAAAAGTTGGAAGAGACTTATGCTAAGGCGGAATGCCCGGTTATCTCCAACAATTCTGCGCATCGATCTACGCCGGATGTCCCCATGATTATTCCGGAAATTAATGCCGCCCATGCTCAAATTATTCCGGCCCAGCGCAAGCGGCTGGGAACCAAACGCGGCTTTATCGCGGTAAAATCCAACTGTTCCTTGCAAAGCTATGTTCCCGCTATCCACCCATTGATGGATTTAGGGGTTACTAAGGTGCTGGCCTGCACATATCAGGCGATTTCCGGTGCTGGAAAGACTTTTGAGACCTGGCCGGAAATGGTGGATAATCTCATTCCGTATATTGGGGGAGAAGAGGAAAAATCCGAACAGGAGCCTATGAAGATTTGGGGACATATCGAGGGGAACGAGATTGTCAATGCAGCTACCCCCAGCATCACTTCCCAGTGCTTACGCGTCCCGGTGAGCGACGGACATACCGCAGCGGTATTCGTTTCGTTGGAGCAGAAAGTATCGGAGGAAGAGATCATCAAACGTTGGGAATCCTATCAGGGCAGGGCGCAAGAACTCAACCTTCCCAGTGCTCCTAAACAATTTTTGCACTATTTCGTAGAAAATGATCGTCCGCAGATCAAAAGCGAACGCAATTTGGAGGGCGGTATGGCGATTTCCATCGGACGCCTGCGCCCCGATACCCAATACGATTATAAATTTGTGTGTATGTCTCATAATACTCTGCGCGGTGCTGCCGGCGGCGCTGTGTTAATGGCAGAGCTGCTGTGTGCAGAGGGTTACTTAGATTAATGTTTACTAATTGGTTAAGAAGGGAGTAAACCTTATTATGAAAAAGACTGTGTTTACCGGTTCCGGCGTCGCAATCATTACCCCTATGCACTCTGACGGTTCCGTCAATTATGAGGTCTTAAAGGAACTCATTGAATTTCAAATCCAAAATGGTACAGACGCTATCATTTCTTGTGGGACAACAGGGGAATCCGCTACCCTTTCCCATGAAGAGCATTGCAAGGTAATACAATTTACTATTGATCAGGTAGCTGGCCGTATTCCGGTAATTGCCGGCGCTGGCAGCAATGAGACCGCTTATGCGGTGGAACTTTCCAAAGAAGCCGAAAAAATGGGGGCTGACGCTCTACTGGTAGTCACTCCTTATTACAATAAAACATCTCAACGGGGATTGATCCGTCATTACAATATGGTGGCGGACAATGTAAACATCCCAATGATTCTTTATAACGTTCCCTCTCGCACAGGATGCAACATTCAACCGGAGACTTATGTAGAACTGGCGAAACATGAGAATATTGTAGCGGTTAAGGAAGCCAGCGGAAATATCTCTGCTGTGGCGAAAACGCTGTCTTTGTGCGGGGATCAGTTGGATGTGTACTCCGGAAACGACGACCAAGTGGCCGCTATTATGGCATTAGGCGGAAAAGGTGTTATCTCTGTATTGGCCAATATATGCCCCAAAGAGGT
Source organism: uncultured Clostridia bacterium (assembly GCA_904420155.1). Classification (GTDB taxonomy): domain Bacteria; phylum Bacillota; class Clostridia; order Oscillospirales; family Acutalibacteraceae; genus CAJFUH01. The sequence goes on along the minus strand of CAJFUH010000065.1, from coordinate 1,738 downwards.
ACACGATATGGCACAGAAGATTCTGGATGGCGATGTGGCCGGCGGGGTTAAGATGCAGTTGGATTATATGAAATTGGCTGACGCTATGTTTATGGACGTCAACCCCATTCCTGTGAAAGAAGCCATGAATTTCATGGGATATGATTGTGGAGAATGCCGGCTGCCTCTGATTTCCATGAGCGACGATATGCAGGAACGTCTTAAAAAGGTAATGAAGGAATATAGCCTCATTTAAAAAGAGATCAGGCGGGGCTTTTTTCCGTACGAAAGCCCCCTGTTGCCAATATTGTGCGGAGAAAAGGATGTTCAATAATCATGATTAAAATTCTGTTAAGCGGCTGTAACGGGAAAATGGGCCGGGTCATTGCAGAGATTGTTTCTCAACGTGAGGATTGTCAAATTGTTGCCGGCATCGATTTGAACACGGACAAAACCACAAGTTTTCCGGTTTATTCTTCTGTGGATGAAGTTCAGGAACCGGTTGACGTGGTGATCGACTTTTCCCACCCGTCTGTCCTGTCGCCCCTTCTCTCTTATGGGGCAGCCCATCAGATTCCTTTGGTGCTTTGTACCACCGGCTATTCTAAAGAACAGGTGCAAGAGTTAACGCAAGCTTCCCAAAAAACGGCCGTCTTTTATTCCCGAAATATGTCTTTGGGGATTAATCTCATGATTGAGCTTTCTAAAAAGGCCGCTATGGTGTTGGGAGACAGTTTTGATATTGAAATTGTGGAAAAACATCATAATCAAAAAATTGACGCCCCCAGTGGAACCGCTTTGATGATTGCAGACGGTATTTCTTCCGTTTTAAAAGAAAATCCGCAATATGTCTACGATCGGCATTCCTATCGGAGACCCAGAAGCAAACATGAGATTGGTATTCACTCTATCCGTGGAGGAACTATTGTGGGAGAACATGACGTGATTTTTGCAGGACGTGATGAAGTATTAACGATCTCTCACAATGCCCAGTCTAAAGAGGTATTTGCGGTTGGTTCTGTCAATGCAGCGGTTTATCTGGTGGGACAGCAGCCGGGATTATACACCATGTCTGATATGCTGGCCGACGCGTAAAGGAGAATGTGTGATGAGTACAAAACCTGAAATTCATGTAAAAGACAATATCACTCTGGTTACGATAGTGGATGTCCCGTCGGATATCTGTGTGTTTTCCAAGGTTTTTGACCAGATTGCAGAATATGGAATCAGTATCGATATGATTTCGGTCTCTCCTCCTCAGGGGGACCTAATCAGTATTTCATTCACCATTGACGATGATGATTTGGGCCGTCTGCTGGAATTTACGGCAGATTTGCATAATAGGCATAACGATATCAAGCCCATTGTCAGCAGCGGTAACAGTAAGATTGTGATTGATGATCCCGCTATGGAGACTACTCCCGGCATCGCCGCCAATATTTTCCGCGCGGCGGCTTCTGTCAATTCAGACGTCCGTATTATTACCACGTCTGAGACCCAGGTCAGCATATTGGTGACGGAAGCCAGTTTTGAGAGCACTTATGCCGCTATTCAGAAAGCTCTGGCGTAAGGGAAAACCAGGAATCAGGTTGGGATAAAATTACCATTCCAATGATCTTAAAAATGAGATAAGCCTTTGAAAGGGAGAGATACCGCTATGTGTTTCTCCCTTCAAAGGCTTTTTGTCGTATATTCACTTTAGATTGAGATTGACGGTCGGAATTGCTAAAAATCCAATGGTATTCCGATCTAACTTGGC
>CAJFUH010000064.1 GCA_904420155.1 uncultured Clostridia bacterium | reverse complement strand
TTCTTTTTCTCTATGTAGAATAGGGAAAGAATTGGTTTTTTAGAAAAAACTGTTTATATGGGAGAAAACTCCATTTTTCTGGTTGACTTTTACTTTTTTGTATGATAAGTTGTTAACGAAAAATGAATATATCATTGCAGTGTGTGCTTTTGGGCACACTTAAAAGGGAATACGGTGCAAATCCGTAACAGTCACGCTGCTGTAAGGTGGACAAAAGCCCAACAATGTCACTGGAGGTTTCCTCTGGGAAGGCGGGCGAGTAGGAAGAAGCTAAGTCAGAATATCTGCTGCAATGACAGACTTATGTTTAACCTTTCGACAGAAAAGGCAGTCTGAAACTTCAGGTGTTGGGTAAAATTGGAATATCTTTTCCACCCCAGAAAGTAAATATATTTTCTTATACAGGGGAAGGAAATACAGCGGGAAGAAGGCATCCTATTCCCCCGTCATGGTGCGTAGCGTTCCATTACCTGGAAGGAAAAAACAAATGTCTGCCACTATAGAAATTTTCTATAATGGCTTTTTTGTTTTTATCCATTTTTAAGAAACATCTGATTCCAAACATGTACCGTCACAGGCTGTCCAAGGGGCAGCCTGTTTTTTTGTTGAAAAGGAGAAAGGAGGAAAGTCAGAAGGATTAACTGCATGAAAGCAAACCATAGATGTTAGCGAAAGGGGAAACTTCATGAAGAAAAAATTCTTATCGCTTTTTCTAGTTCTGGCGTTGTTGATTTCACTGTTGGTGCCGGCAGCCTCTGTTGTGCAAGCAGCGGTGGGGGAGATCTCTTTGGAGACAAATCTGACCGACGGCATGACCATTAAGGGCAGTAAAAAAATATTTGATGTAACCGCTAGACTGGACGGCCAAAAAATCGGCAGTTCCGTTACACTTAACGGCAGCCCGGTATCTGCCAACTGGTCGGATGCCACTAAGGACAGTTATACCCTTGTTTTCAAACAAGAAGGGGAAAATATTGTAGAGGTGTCTGCCGCTTCCGGAAATGTAAAAAAGACAGTTGTCTATCATATCCAATATGAAAAGGCTCAAGAAGGGGATCTGATCGGTTATTCCACTTGGACGGTGGAGGCGCTGACCATTGGTTCCGGTTTTGTGATAGAGCCCATGAAAGTGCCTATTTATGAAGGAGAAAATGTAGCGCAAACACTGGATAGGATTTTGACCGAACAGGGATTTGCCTATCGTAGTACTGGAAATTTGGAATCTGGCTTTTATTTTTCCGGTGTAGCCAATGGCGGCTCTGAAGGGTTCCCCCACGGCAGCCGGACGCAGGAAGGAAAGTTGGATTTACCGCTGGATATTATGGGAAAAGTACCTGATGCCCTACAAAAAATACTTGATAGGGATGGAGTTACTTACCAGAAGGCCTCGTGCGTAGATGAACAGGGAAACGTATATGGCCTAAAGGAGTTTGACTATACTGGTATGTCAGGCTGGATGTACATGGTCAATGGAGGCTTTCCCAATGTAGGAATGGCAGATTCTTATCTGGCTGACGGCGATGTGGTACGCGTACAGTTTACGCTGTATGGATTTGGCGCGGATATTGGCGGCGGTTATACGGATGATTTTTACCCGCTTGCCCAGAAAGATCGCCTGTTAACCTTGCTTGCTTCCGTCCAGGAGAATAAAGGAGAAATGTTATCCGATCCAGAGATACAGGCCGCTTATGATAAGGCGATGAATGTGGCAAAACAATTGGATGCGGATCAAGATACTGTGGATCAAGTGTATACCGACCTGCAAATCCTTTTAGACAGCTATACGTCCCAGCCTCCCCAGATTAAAATTTCCTGTTCCGTTCAGCCGGAAGATGCCGTTGTGCTTATAACGGACAGCCAGTCTAACCGGGTATTTCCCAATGAAGATGGGACGTATACTTTGTGCCAAGGGGATTCCTATCATTATAACGTCACGAAACTTGGCTATATAGGAGCGAGCCGGGATTTTGTTGCCGGAGAGGAGGCGGAGCTTTCTGTTACTCTGGTAGAGGCGGAGGAGAACTCTGCGATCGATCCTGATATTCCTTCCAGCTGGCCGTCTTTCCGTGGGAATGCAGAAAATAACGCGGTGGTGGACGCCCCTATTCCAAAAACAGCGGATGACGCTACCTTATATTGGGCGGCTAAGATGGGGCAAGGCTTTGGAGGGTATGCCGCAGGCGCGCCGATCCTGGTAGATGATTACTTGGTTTTCTGTTCTGGCAAGAAATTATATAAAATGAACCGGTTTACCGGTGAAGTACAGGAACAGACGGGAGATATGGTGGCGAATTCCAATTTTAATATCGTTCCTCCGACCTATGCGGACGGAATGATTTTTGTGGGATTGGCAAACGGCACCATCCAGGCGTTTAATGCAGAAACGTTGGAATCCCTGTGGGTGTATGAAGATCCGCTGAAAGGTCAGCCTAACAGCCCTTTGATTTATCACGATGGATACTTATATACCGGTTTTTGGAACAGTGAGACCAGGGATGCAAACTTTGTCTGTGTTTCTGTCACTGATGAGGACCCTGCGAATACGCAGGAAGCCAAATACGCTACATGGACTTACAAACAGGCGGGCGGTTTCTATTGGTCCGGGGCTTATGTCAGCGACCATTTTGTACTGGTGGGCACCGATGACGGGGCAAGCGGATATTTGTCGGATACCTCCAACCTGCTGTCCCTGGATCCGCAGACAGGAAAACTGATCGATAAAATTGGAAACCTAAACGGAGATATCCGTTCTTCCATTTCCTATGATACGGTTACGGACCGCTATTATTTCTCAAGCAAGGGCGGAAGTTTTTACAGTGTTGCAGTAGAGGAAAATGGGACATTTTCTAAAGATCCGGCAGGCGTACAAGGGTACGATTTAAAAGAAATCTTGTTGAGTAATGGTACGAATGACCCCAATACGCCTCCGATGAGTACTTCCACCCCTGTGGTATACAACGGACGCGCTTACGTCGGGGTCGCTGGAACCGCTCAGTTTGTCCAATACGGCGGACACAATATCACCGTGATTGATCTGGCAAGCTGGCAAGTTGCTTATACTATCCCAACCAAGGGATATTCTCAGACCAGCGGGCTTTTGTCTACCGCATATGAAGACGAGGAAGGTTATGCTTATGTATACTTTGTCGATAACTACACGCCGGGACAAATCCGGGTCATTAAGGATAAACCTGGAGTTACTTCTGTCGTGGATGGGGTTACAGAACAATATATGAGCAAAGGGCAGATGGTGACGGTAGAAGGGTGTGCGCCGGTTTTATTTACTCCTTCCGGCAGCCAAGCACAATACGCCGTTTGCAGTCCCATTGTAGACGAAGAAGGAACCATCTACTTTAAAAATGATTCCGCCTATATGATGGCGGTGGGCAGTAAGATCAATCGGATCCAAGTGACCCAGTTGCCAGACAAAACTACATATACGGAAGGTGAGGTGTTCGCACCTTCTGGAATGAAAGTAACTGCCTACCTGGCCAATGGAATGGAAAGGGATATCACTAGCTATGTGACATTCTCTCAAGATCCCTTAACAGTGGCGGACACAGATATTACCATTTATTATAACCACGTGCTGTACGGGGACCGATTTGATGGGGAAAATGGAAATGAAACAGGAGTAGCTGTTTTGCCTTTAGAGACCTATATCGATTTGACCGTTTTGTCTACGGAGGAACACACTTCTGTTTCTTCCGTCATGGATCTCATCGGTCAGATAGGAGAGGTCACATTGCAGAGTGACAATGCCATTCAAGCGGCCCGACAAGCCTATAACGCTTTGCCGGAAGAGTTACAGCCTTATGTGACCAATTATGACACGTTAACGGATGCGGAAGAAGAGTACAAGGCCCTTCATAAGGTAGCTTCTTTGATCGATGGAATCGGGGAGGCCACATATGCTAAGGCCGAAGCTATTTACAAAGCTCGGGACGCTTATGACGCTTTAACAATGGAACAGCAGGCGAAGATCGCCAATTATGAGCTGTTGACAGAGGCGGAAAATACTCTGGCAAAACTGATTGAGGAAATCAATTTGGTAGAAGAACAGATCCGGGGAATCGGGATCGTTACCTTGGGCCAGGAAGCG
>CAJFUH010000063.1 GCA_904420155.1 uncultured Clostridia bacterium | reverse complement strand
TGGCTGTTATATAAATTGGCATAGAAGCCTTTTTTCTCCAGAAGTTCCTGATGGGTTCCCTGCTCTACGATATTTCCGTTGTTCATGACTACGATACAGTCCGCTTCCTTAATGGTACTCAACCGGTGGGCTACAATAAAGCTGGTCCTGCCTTCCATCATTTTGGTAAAGGCTTTTTGAATCCGGATCTCCGTGCGGGTGTCAATGCTGCTGGTAGCTTCGTCCAAGATGAGCATGGGAGGATCGCACAGCATCACCCGGGCGATACACAGCAATTGTTTCTGCCCTTGAGAGATATTGCCCCCATCTTCCGAGATCACCGTATCGTAGCCTTTGGGCAGACGTTTGATAAAACTATGGGCATGGGCGGCTTTTGCCGCAGCAATGACTTCTTCCAAGGTGGCGTCCGGACGCCCATAGGCGATATTTTCCCGTACCGTCGCAGAGTATAACCATGTTTCCTGCAATACCATCCCATATTGGTGGCGCAGGCTGTCCCGGGTCACCTGAGAAATGGGCACGTCGTCCACCAGGATTTTCCCCCGATTCACATCGTAAAAACGCATCAGCAGGTTGATTAATGTAGTCTTTCCACATCCGGTAGGCCCTACAATGGCAATGCGCTGGCCGGGTTGCACATGCAGATGAAAATGTTCAATCAGTTTACGGCTTGTATCGTAGGAAAAGGAAACGTCCTGGATATCCACCTTTCCTTTCACATGCTGGAAGGTAATGGCGTCCGGCGCATCCGGCTGTTCGCTGGGTTCGTCCAGCACTTTAAAAACCCTTTGGGCGGAAGCAAAAGCCATTTGCAATTGGGTAATTACCCCTGTCACTTCATTGAAAGGCTTTGTATATTGGTTGGCATACGTCAAAAAGCAGGATAACTGCCCCACCGAAAGGGAACCCCGGATCGCGGCAATCGCTCCGATAATCCCTACCGCCGCGTATACGACGCCGTTGACAAAACGGGTGCTGGGATTGGAGAGGGAGGAATAGAACTGGGCTTTTTGGCCGCATTGATACAATCGGCCGTTGATGCCTTCAAATTCCTTTTGGGCCTCCGCTTCATGGGAAAACGTTTTTACAACCTTTTGATTTCCCAGCATTTCTTCAATATAACCGCCCAGCTCCCCCTGGGTTTTGGATTGCTCCTGAAACATTTTGTGGGAACGTTTGGCGATAAAGGAGGCCACAAACAAGGATAAGGGCGTCACCAAAACCACCACAATGGTGATCCATGGATTGACCGACAGCATAAAAAGCAAGGTTCCCACAATAGTAACCACGCCGGTAAACAACTGCGTCAGCCCCTGTAGCAAACCGTCCGCAATAAAATCGATATCATTCACCAGCCGGTTGATAAGATCCCCGTGAGCGTTTCCGTCGATATATCGCAGCGGGGCTACGTTGATCTTTTCAAACGCCTGTATCCGGATATCCCGCACCGTACAGTAGGCCACTTTATTGGTACATAATGTGAGGATCCATTGAAAAATAGCACCCACTCCAATGGAAACGCACAGGATCATCAAAATGCGGGCGATAGATGGGAAATCCACATGATGCTGATCCACGATAAAATCAATGGCGTCGCCCACCAACACCGGCCCCAGCAAAGTAAGGGCGATACTGATAACAGCGCTGAACAGGGAGACGATCAAATAAACCCGATAAGGGCGCACAAAAGCAAGAAGGTTTTTCAAGACACTCTTTTTCATCTTGCGGCCTCCTCTGCACTGAATTGGGAGAGGCAAATCTCCTGATAAACTTCACAGCTTTCCATCAGCTGCTGATGGGTGCCTATCCCCACCGCTTGTCCATCGTCTAACACGACAATCTGATCGGCGTCCCGGATGGTGCTGGCCCGTTGGGACACAATTAAAACCGTCATTCCCTGGGTCTCTTTTCGTAAGGCGCGGCGTAAGGCCGCGTCAGTGGCGAAATCCAGGGCGCTGGAACTGTCGTCCAAAATAAGGATATCCGGCCTTCCTACCAGGGCCCTGGCAATGGTCAGCCTTTGGCGCTGGCCCCCGGAAAAGTTCTTTCCCTCCTGGGTCACCGGGGCCTGTAGACCTCCGGGCAATTTTTCTACGAAATCCCACGCCTGGGCGATGACCAACGCCCGCTTGATCTCTTCCTCGGTAGCGTCCCGCTTCCCCCATCTCATGTTCTCGGCGATCGTCCCGGCAAACAGCACCGCTCGTTGGGGAACCACACCGATCTTGTGACGCAGCTGCTGGAAGGAATACTGCTTGACGTCCACGCCGTCTACCAAAACCTTTCCCTGCTGGGTATCGTAAAGGCGGGGGATGAGGTTCACCAAAGTGGATTTCCCGGAACCGGTCCCCCCTATGATTCCCACAGTTTGTCCGGGCATAATCCGGAGGGAAATTCCTTCCAGAGACGCTTCCTCCGCCTGTTCATAACGGAAAGTAACCCCTTCAAACTGGATTTTCGGCGTATCCGGACCGATGTCTACAGAGATTTCCTCGCTGTTTTCCTCTTTCACCGAGGGCTGGGTGTCCAGCACTTCGTTGACGCGCACGGCGGAGGCCGCCGCTTTGGTAAAGGTAATCACCAGATTGGCTACAACGATCAGAGCCAGCAAGATCTGGGTCATGTAATTGACAAAAGCGATGATTTCCCCCTGGGTCATACCGCCTTCTTGTACCCGGTATCCCCCAAACCATACAATAGCCACAATGCCCAGGTTCATAATGACAAAGGTGACAGGGTTAAGCAGGGCGGAAATTTTCCCTACCCGGATGGACGTGCGGGCTAAATCCTCGCTGGCGTCCCGGAACCGCCGCTTCTCCGTCTCCTGCTTGGAAAAGGCGCGGATGACCCTCACCCCCGCCAGGTTTTCCCGGGATACCAGGGAAATCTTATCCAATTTCTTCTGGATAACCCGGTACAGCGGGACCGTGCGGCTCATGATCACATATAAGGCAAGCACAATCAACGGCATAGCAATGAGTAGAATAATAGCCAGTTTGGCGTCGATAGAAATGGCCATGACCATGGCTCCAATCGCTAAGAAAGGGGCGCGTACCACCAGGCGGATCAGCATAGCCACCGCATATTGCAGCTGGTTGACGTCGTTGGTCAGCCGGGTAATCAGGGACGGCGTCCCAAACCGGTCAATTTCCGCATGGGAAAAAGAATTGATATGGGAAAACAGCCGATTGCGCAGCGTGGTGCCAAAGCCTTGGGAGGCAATCGAGGCAAAATACTGGCAAATCAACGCGCAGGCAAGACCTACCACTCCCAGCCCAATCATCAAAGCGCCCATCCAGAGCACATGGCTCTCATCCCGATGATAAATACCTACATCGATAATATTGGCCATCACAAGGGGGACGATCAATTCAAAGATGGCCTCTGTCAATTTAAAAATAGGGCCCAATATCACCTGTTTTTTATACGCTTTTAAAAAGCGCGCCAATCGAAACATGTTGTCATATCCTCCTACCGCCGCTGTTTTTTCTTGAAAAGACTATAATGTTTTATTATACCAGATTTTTGTAAAAACAGGGGAAGAAATAGAAAAAAACACGCAGAAATTCCGCGTGTTTTTTTCTGGAAAGGCTGCTGATGGACAAACCCGTCCCTTTAAAGAGGGGGCAGATAAGAAAACAAACAAGGATACAACGATTGTATGTTGTATCCTTGTTTGTTATAATGGAATAGCAAGCATAGGAAGTGTGGCTAAACATTCCAAAAACGTATTGTTGAAAAATTCCTAAACTCTGCCTCTCTTTTGTTTGTGGCCGCAAACATGTTCATTAGGAAACATGAGATAAAACTTTTTACAAATAATAATCGAGAGGAGATTTTATTATGACTGATGTGCATATTCATATTGAAAGAGGACCTTATACAAAAGAATGGATAGATAATTTTGTTAAACAAGCTGTAAGTATCGGAATAGATGAAATTTATCTTTTGGAACATTCTTTCCGTTTTGTAGAGTTCGCGCCTATGTATGCCCCCGTCTGTGAGTATAGCGATTATCAGAAAAAATGGTATAAAAGCAGGGCAAACCTTTCTATAAAAGATTACCAAGCACTTATTACCGAAATGAGAAATATAAAGTTTCCCGTAAAAATAAAATGGGGACTTGAGGTATGCTACTTTCCTGAACATGAAAAGCTAATCAGCGATATTCTTAACTCCTTTAACTTTGATTTTGCTGTTGGCTCAATCCATTGGGTTGATGGTTTTGGATTTGACCATAAAGCAGAATTTTGGAATGATATTGATACTGAACAAATTTATCGTAAATATTATGACCTGACGCTCCGCCTTGTAAAAAGTGATTTGTTTTCTGGGCTTGCACATCCAGATTCTATTAAGTGCTTCCATCATTACCCTATAAATGATTTAACTGTTACATATAGTTTACTAGCCGATGAATTAAATTCACATCATATGTATGCAGAACAAAGCGGCGGCCTTACTTTAAATTACGGATTTGAGGAATTAGGTATGAATAAAACCCTGCTGAATGTTTTTAAAAACAAAAATGTTGATATTCGCTTCGCTTCGGATGCCCATAAACCGGAAGATGTAGGCGCAAACATTTTAGAAATGCAAGCTATTGTGCACGCATAAGAAGGCTGCAAAAGTTTATCATAATACATAAAGCAAAATAGCAAAAACACAAACCGGTGAGAATTTACCCTCATCGGTTTGTGTTTTCTTATTTCACCACGCCTTATGGGGCGGGAATCTTCCGTTTCTGATATTCCGTTTTTGTCATGGAATAGCATACATGATCGTATATCTCGCCGGTATCCGTCTCAAACGACATCCGGATCGTTCCTTCATACTGGAAACCGCTTTTTTCAATGACCCTTTGAGACCGTTGGTTAAAAGGATAATGGTCGGCGCTGAGGATCAAACAATCCGTCTTGTCAAATGCATAACAGACGACGGCCTTTACCGCTTCCGTCATGTATCCCTGTCCCCAGTAGTCCGGATGCAGGGAATATCCAATCTCCCTGGCTTTATTGTGGTTGCGCCTTTTATCGCGGTGGAGGTCTACGGATCCGATCAATTTTCCACTATTTTTTTCTACCATAGCCCAGGCCTCCCCTTTTTTGATAAAATCCCCCAAAATGGATTTCGCTTCCTCCAGGGAAGCTACAGGAGGCCATCCCGCCTGAGGGCCTACCTCAGGACGGCTTGTCCATTCATAAAAGTCGGAAAGGTCGCCGGCTTGGAATGGACGCAGCAATAAGCGCTGGGTTCTCATCGTATCCATAGGATATTACCGTTTTGTCCCCAGGAAAAACAACGCTACCGTTCCAGGGCCCGAATGCGCGCCGATCACCGGACCGATATAATGGATAACAATATCCTTGACCTGCATACGTTCCCGCACCATATCCGCCAACGCCTGCGCATCCTCCAGGCAATCCCCATGGCTGATAAAAACCATTTGATTTTCCGGGTGAGTGCAGGTCTGGCGCATCTTTTCCGCCATGGCCTGTAAAGACTGGCGGCGGCCCCTGACTTTATCCACGTTGACAAGATGCCCTTCGTCGTCCACATGCAGCACTGGTTTTATGCCCAGCATTGTTCCCACCAGGGCCGTTGCGGAAGAAACCCTTCCTCCCCGTTTGAGGTGGTACAAATCATCCACCGTAAACCAATGGCACAGGTTCTTTTTATGATCCTCCACCCACTGGTATACTTCGGAGATATCCTTTCCCTTCCGTTTTTCCATTACCGCATGGTAGACCAGCAGCCCTTCTCCCATGGAAGCCGCCAGGGAATCGCAGATATAGATGCGGCGCTCCGGATATTTCTCCTGTAACTCCTCCCGGGCCATCAAAGAGGAATGGTACGTACCGCTCAATCCGGAGGAAAAGGCAATATACAGGATATCCCTGCCCTGTTGTAAAATAGGTTCAAAGAACTCCACAAACCGGGAAGCGTTTACCTGTACCGTAGTTGCTGTTTTTTGCTGCCTCAGCATCTGATAAAACGCTTTTTCACTGAGTTCCCTGCCGTCCGGATAATTCAGGTAGGTGTGATCGTCTATCACAAACTGCAACGGGATGATCTCTACATCCAGTTCCCGTACCAATTCCGGCGAAAGATCCGCTGTGGAATCCGTGATAACGGCATAGTCTTTCCTGCTTGTTTCCTCCATTTTGTCTCCTCCTCTGTTTTCATTTCATCGCAGTTTACTGGCTTTGTTAAGCCGGCCAGACTGTCAAAAAAGGCAGTAGCCTTTAGCACAATTTACAAGCCGGCAGACGATGGGGAACCCCTCGCTAGGGTTCCCCACGGCCAAACCGTCCCCCGGACGGTTTGGCCTCCCCTCCTGAGC
>CAJFUH010000062.1 GCA_904420155.1 uncultured Clostridia bacterium | reverse complement strand
GATTTCTAGGGGCTTGCTTTTTCGTTTCGCCGGGAAGAAACGTTACCGCTCAGCAAGAGGCAGATAGGGTTTATGGTCCGCAATGCTCTTGTAAGCGGGACGGATGATCTTACCCACGTTTACCAGCTCCTCGATGCGGTGCGCGCTCCAGCCGGAAATACGGGCGATGGCGAAAATAGGGGTGAACAGCTCCGGCGGGAGATCCAGCATACTGTAAACAAACCCGCTGTAAAAGTCTACGTTGGCGCTTACGCCTTTGTAGATGCGGCGCTCTTCCCCGATGATCTTGGGGGCCAGCCGCGCCACATTGGAATACAGGGTGAATTCCTCTTTGCGGCCTTTGGCTTCGGAAAGCATTTCCACGAAAGATTTAAAGATATTGGCGCGGGGATCGGATAAAGAATATACCGCATGCCCCATGCCGTAGATCAGGCCGGCCTTGTCGAACGCCTCTTTGTGGAGCAAGGCGCGCAGATAGGCGCAGATCTGGTCTTCGTCGGAATAATCGGTGATATGTTTTTTCATATCTTCAAACATGTGCACCACTTTGATGTTGGCGCCGCCGTGACGGGGGCCCTTCAGGGAACCCAGCGCCGCCGCGATGGCGGAATAGGTATCGGTGCCGGAAGAGGATACCACATGGGTGGTAAATGTGGAGTTGTTTCCGCCGCCGTGCTCCGCGTGCAGGACCAGGGCGATATCCAGGATTTTGGCCTCTAATTCCGTATATTTAGAATCCGGGCGCAGGGTATAGAGGATGTTTTCCGCCGTGGACAGTTCCGGCTGGGGCATATGGATAAACAGGCTTTGCCCGTCGTGATAATGGCGGTACGCCTGGTATCCGTATACCGAGAGCAGCGGGAATAAAGCGATCAGTTCCAGGCACTGGCGCAGCACGTTGGGGATGGAGATATCATTGGCGTTGTCGTCATAAGAATACAGGGTAAGTACGCTGCGGGCCAGGGTGTTCATCATGTCGGAACTGGGGGCTTTCATGATAATATCCCGCACAAATGCGGTGGGAAGGGTGCGGTATCCCGCCAAAATCTGGGTGAAGCTGTCCAGCTGCTGCTTGTTGGGAAGTTCGCCGAAAAGCAGCAGGTAAGTGGTTTCCTCAAACCCAAACCGTTTTTCTTTGATAAACCCGCGGACGATATCCTCAATGTCCACGCCGCGGTAATACAGCTTGCCCTCGCAGGGGGTTTCCACGCCGTCCACTATTTTCATGGAACAGACTTCGGAAATTTCCGTCAACCCGGCCAATACGCCTTTGCCGTTGATATCGCGCAGGCCGCGCTTTACGTCATATTTTTTATACAATTCCGGGTCCACCGTACAATTTTTACTGCACAATTGGGCTAAGGCTTCTACCTCCGGAATCATTTCATCTAATTTTTCAAATGCCATAATTACACTCCTTTTCAATCATTTTTACACGGCAGCCGCCGTATCCTTGTTATCATAGTAAGACGCCATGGACGGGGAACGCCTGCGCCGGGAGAGCCGCGCGAAAGGATCCCCCTTTTATCCTTCCGTGCAAAAACAGCAATCCCCCAGACGCGGGGGGAAAAGGAGAGAAAAGCCGCGCGGTCAGCCGCCAACCCCTTTGAAAATATCTTCCGCGTCCTTGATTAATTTATATTCAATAGAATCCACCAGCGCAATCCAGCTGGCTTCCACCACGTCGCTGGAAACGCCTACAGTGGTCCATTCCCGGCGGCCGTCGGAGGAACTCAACAGCACGCGCACCACCGCGCCGGTAGCGCTCTTGGAATCCATGACGCGCACTTTGTAGTCAGTAAGCCGCACACGGGAAAGGGACGGGTAAAAAACTTCCAGCGCCGCCCGCAGGGCTTTATCCAGGGCGTTGATCGGGCCGTTGCCCTCGGCGGCCATCAACTGGACGCGGTCGTCCACTTTCAGCTTGACCGTAGCGCTGGCGCTGCAGCCTTCCTCGGAAGGGCGTCCTGTCAAAATCCGGTAGTGAATTAAGGTAAAAAATGGGTGGTACGCCCCCGTATGTTTGCGGATCAGCAATTCAAAACTGCTGTCCGCCCCTTCAAACTGGTAGCCCAGCTGCTCCATCTCTTTCAGCGACTGTAGGATTTTCAATGTTTCCGGGGATTCCCGGGTGAGTTCCGGACGGATGGCGCGGATTTTTTTCAGCACAGCTGTGCGCCCGGACATTTCCGACATCAAAAAGCGGCGCTCGTTGCCCACCGCCTGGGGGTCGATATGTTCAAAGGAGTGGGAAACTTTCAATACCCCGTCGGCGTGCATGCCGGCTTTGTGGGCAAAGGCGCTGGCCCCCACATAAGGGGAGCCCTTGGGCAAAACAATATTAGAAATTTCCGCCAAATGACGGGCGGTGGTGGTGAGCAGGTGGATGTTTTCCCGGGGAATACAGCAATAACCCAGCGCCGCCTGCAAATTGGGAATAATGGTGGACAGGTTGGCGTTTCCACAGCGTTCCCCGTAACCCAGGTAGGTGCCCTGCACATGGGTGGCCCCGGCCTGTACCGCCGCAATGGAATTGGCCACCGCCATCCCCCGGTCGTTGTGAGTGTGGATTCCCACCTGCACGCCGGGGAACCGCTTGCCGACCTCCTGGGTGACTTTGCCTATTTTGTCCGGGAAAGTCCCGCCGTTGGTGTCGCACAGCACCAGGCAGGCGGCGCCGCCATGCACGGCCGCCTCTAACGCGCTCATAGCATAATCGGCGTTGGCCGCGTACCCGTCAAAAAAATGTTCCGCGTCGAAGAAAACTTGTTTGCCTTTCTTCGTAAGAAACCGGCAGGAATCCTCTATCATCCGCAAATTTTCTTCCAAAGTGGTGCACAGGATGTCGGTGACATGGAGATCCCAGCACTTTCCAAAAATAGCGACGGCGTCCGTATCCGCCTGTAGGATAGCCGACAGGTTCTTATCTTCCTCAGGGGCCGTCTGCTTGCGGCAGGTACTGCCGAAGGCCACCAGCTTGGTGTGCTTCAGCGGAATCTGGGAGGCGCGCTGGAAAAATTCCAAATCCTTGGGGTTGGAGCCGGGGTTGCCGGCTTCCACAAAGGGGATACCCAGAACGTCCAGGGCCTGTACAATAGCCAATTTGTCCTCTACAGAAAAGGAAATCCCCTCCCCCTGCGCCCCGTCGCGCAAGGTGGAATCCAGAATATCGATTACCTTTTCCACCGATATTACCTCCTCATTATATATCGAAATCCCACAATTTGTAAAGTCATATATGGGTAAGCTTTGTGAACAGAGAGTGAATTTTAAGAAAAAAACGGACGGTTTTTATCCAAAATTTCCAATTTTGCCGGCCTTGTCCAAGAAAATTCCCAACAGGAAAACGCCCTTTTTTGAAAGCGCTTTCCAATCATGGGAAAGCGCAGGGCGGGACGAAGATCGGCGTTTGGGACCGGGCGTTTCACCAGGCTAAACAAGCGGATCCGGCCTGGGGCGCGCTTATTCCAGGAGGTCTTCCGGGGAATCGGGGTTATCCAGGCTTAGGATCCCGTCTCCGGCCTGCAACGCGGTCATACCGGTGCGGGCCAGTTCCAGAATACCCTGGGAGTACAGGTCGCGTACCAGTTCATCCAGCTCGTTGGGCGTAGCGGTAGCTTGCAGCGTCATGGTGTGCTGGCCCACATCCACCACCGTGGCGTGGTAGGTAAGGGCGGCTTTAAAGATGGCGGGCCGCTCGCTGGGTTCCACCTTGACTTTGATCAGCATCAGTTCGCAGCATACGGAATCCTTTTCCGGCAGGATGACCGCCTGTTTTACGTCGTCCACTTTCATTACCTGGTGCACTACCTGCGGGGCGACGTGGCTGTCCCCCTCCACCACAATGGTAACCCGGGAATACCGTTTGTCCTGGGTCACGCCTGCGGTAATGTTATCGATATTAAAGCCGCGGCGGGTAAATAATCCAATAATGCGAAGCAGCACGCCTGGATGGTTGCGCGCCAGCAGCGAGACGATTTGTCTGTTTTCCATGGAAATGGTTTCTCCTTTCTGAGGTCTTCGGCCCGGTATCCCGTGTTCCGTGGAAACCGGGCCGGGAATGCATGGGCCCCGCCCAGGCCGCGCCGGCTCCCAATGGGAAAAGCCGGTAGGAAGAGGCCGGAAGCGGGGGAAGCGTCCCCTGATGTCTGGGGCGTCCCACGTACTATATATAATGAAAAAATAGTTTTTTTATGACCAAACCAATTGATCGGCAATGGATGGAAAGCATTAATCCATCTTTAAAATCAAGTCCTCCGTGGTGCCTCCCGGAGGGATCATGGGCAGTACGTTGTCGTCCGGGGAGATCTGGCAGTCCACCACCACCGGGCGGTTTAAATCCAGCGCCTGTTTGAGCACACGGTCTACGTCGCTGTCCCGGGTGATGCGCAGCCCTTCCACGCCAAAGGCGTGGGCCAGCTCCACAAAATCTGTCTTGCGGTGGGGATCGGTCTGGGAGAACCGGCGGCCGTAAAACAGCTTTTGCCATTGCCGCACCATGCCCAGTACGGTGTTGTTCATCACCACAATGACGATGGGCATGTCATAGGAGGACAGCGTGACCAGCTCGTTGAGGTTCATATGGAAGCTGCCGTCCCCGGTCACCAAGACAACCCGGCGGTCCGGGAAAGCGGTCTGGGCGCCGATCGCCGCCCCCATGCCGTATCCCATGGTGCCAAGCCCGCCGGAAGTGAGGAAGGTGCGTGGATGCAGGAAGCGGTATTTCTGGGCGGTCCACATCTGATGCTGCCCCACGTCGGTGGCGATGATGTCATATTCCCCGGTGAGGCCCCGCAGGGTGGAGAGGATATGTCCGTATTGGGGCGGGGCGTCCGGCGCCGGGGAGGAAGTATCCGGATGTTCCATCCGCCAGCGCTCAATGCGGTTCCGCCATTCCTGGTGGTCTTGCTGGGTAAGCCCCTGGCACAGGGCGGGCAAAATATCTTTCAGGTCGCCCACGATGCTGTGCTGGACGGCGACATTCTTGTCCACTTCGGCGCGGTCGATATCCAGATGAAGGATTTCCGCCTGCTGGCCGAACCGTTTCCGGTCCCCCGCCACGCGGTCCGAGAACCGGGCGCCCGCCGCGATGATTAAATCGCATTCCGACAGGGCCATATCCGCCTCATAGGATCCGTGCATGCCGATCAGGCTGACAAACAGGGGATGGTTCCCCGGGAAGCCGCCCAACCCCATCAGGGAATTGCACACCGGGCAGTCCAGCAGTTCTGCAAAACGCAGCAGTTGTTGGTACGCGTCCGCCCGGATCACACCGCCGCCGGCGTATAGCAGGGGGCGCTTGGCCTTTTGCAACATGTCCACCGCGGTATCGATATCCTCCTGGGAAAACCGGGGGGAAGGATACTTCTCCCCGCAGGGCTGGGGCTCGTACTCCCACTGCTGGGCGGTGATGTCCTTGGGCACGTCGATCAGCACGGGGCCCGGCCGACCGGAAACAGCGATGCGGAAAGCCTTCCGGATGACCTTGGCCAGGTCGCGGATATCCTTGACAATAAAGTTATGTTTGGTCACCGGCATAGAGATCCCGGTGATATCTACCTCCTGGAAGCTGTCGCGGCCCAGCTGATCCACCGCCACGTTGCCGGTGATGGCCACCACGGGGATGGAATCCATATAAGCGGTGGCGATGCCGGTGATGAGGTTGGTGGCGCCGGGGCCGGATGTGGCGATGACCACGCCCGGCTTTCCAGTGGCGCGGGCGTACCCGTCGGCCGCATGGCAGGCACCCTGTTCGTGGGCGGTGAGGATATGGCGGATACGGTCCTGATATTCATATAGCGCGTCGTAAATGTTGAGCACCGCGCCTCCGGGGTAGCCGAATACGGTGTCCACGCCCTGCTCCAGCAGGCATTCTGCGATGATTTGCGCTCCTGTTTTCTTCATAATGATGAAGCACCTCCAAGTCAATTGAAACGATAGGGGGAGCGGAAAGCAAGCCCCTCTTTGTTGGCCCACCGAATGGAAGGGATAAAATAAAAATAACCCGCGTCTCTGTCCTGTAAGAGACGAAGGTTATCCTCCGTGGTACCACTCTAATTGCCTTTGCTTTGGGCAAAGGCCGCTTTTCCCGCATCAGGCGCCATAGGCCGAATGCGTTCCCGGATAACGGCGGGAATTCCCGTTCGCACTTACTTTTCCGGCGGGCCGGGGGCCGGCCGTGAGGTTCTGTGGGAAAGCTCCAGGGTGATTTTTCTTCCGGCAGACGTCCGTCTTGCACCAACCGACGGCTCTCTTGCCCATCTGGGCCGGCATACTGTCCCTATCTAAGCTTTTTTCTTATTGTATTGGTCTATTATATGCCTATCGGTTGGATTTTGTCAAGTTGTAGGCGCGGGCAAAAAAAGGGACAAGGGAGAGGCTGCGTAAGGAATCGGCTTCTCCCTGATTTCTTCATCATGCTTGTTCATACTCTTACGCCCTTACAGGATGTTCCCTTTTCAATTAATCAGCATAAAATTCTTTGAGATCGTCAAGCCGCAACAATACCGGTTTTTGTCCATAGGCGGCGCCGACATCGATATCTATCCATGTTTTGGTTTTTATGATTTTCCCGGTATGCTTTTCTCCGTATGACATAGTTGGAGTATGTCCGAAAACCGTAATTACATCATCAAAATATTCATCCTCAAGCGTAGGGCGCGCCCACAAAAAATCATCGGCAGAGTATTGGGATAATTTTTTACGCTTGTCAAAATGGTCAATTCCCGAATGAACCAGCAGGAAATCATTTCCGCCTGCCGTTATCGCTTCATACAACGGCGCTTCGTGCAGATAACCTAAAATATCCAAAACTGTACCCGGCGATGTGCTGCGAAGCTCCCTGAATGCTTTCAGCGTAATATCACCGCCGTTTTGCATATAAGTATGTAGCATCTCAAGCGTTTCGGTTGTGACGGCCCGGATGCTTTCATCGGTAATTTCCTCAAAAACAAATTCACAGGATAAAAGCATGGCTTCGTGATTGCCGAGAATGAGCTGAACATTCGGCTGTTCCAATAGCCAACAGAGCATTTTTACTCCGCCGTCGCCGTTCCGGTCGATAACATCGCCAAGCATGTAAAGGAAGTCGTTCCCAGAAAATTCGGCTTTTTTGAGCAGCGTTTTCAATTTTTCAAGCGGGTAGCCGTGCAGGTCTGATATTACATAGGTCATACGATCTATCCCTTATATGATTATAATTGAGATTTGAATATAGTTATATCTGTAACCAACTTTTTCTGCAGCCGCCTTTAACCTGAACAACCGCTTTTCTTGGACTGAATGCATCCCGGGATATCAATTCACATTCTATCTTAATTGTTGTTGATTTTTTTTGCAATAGAATTTGAAAGGACATAATAGTTTAACAGGCACAGGAACTGTTTGACAGTCTTAAACGGGCAGAGCGTGAAGGCATTACCGAAAAGCTGAAAGCCGACAATCAAATGGAGCGGGTCGGCAGAATGAATGCTCTGCGGTCAGCGGTTACGGAAACTGTCAATGCCGAGATGATCTTCGTATGAGGAAGAAGAAATACCACCTTTATTTAACGGCAGAAGAAAAATGGTATATGTTTATCGCTCTGCTTACTTACCGTAATAAGCTAATTGCACAGGGCAGATATACAGACCTTTTGGTCGAGGTTATGATAAAACTGCAGAAATGAGCCTGTAACGCTGTCAAACGCAAAATAGAGGGGTAAGGTAAACACCTTGCTCAAAGTTTAGGCTCTAAAAATGGCTTAAAATCAGGCTTTTTTGACCCCTGAATGTCTACACAGCAGGATAAACGGTTTGATTTGAATTGTCGATAGCATATCTGTTCTTTTCTCGAAAAAATATTGAAAATCAGCCGATTTTGTGGTAAGTTATATATGTAAAGTTGTACTCAGAAAGGGGCTTGACAAAAATGTCGGCAGGCAGCACATTGGTAACAAGCAAGCAAAGCGTAACTCTGCCCTTTTTTCCTGTCAAGCTGAAAACTGCACAAAAACAGAAGGTGTATTCTGCCCATTTTATCATGGACGGGATGCGCCTTTTTGTGTTTTTTGCGGCATATATCAGAATAAATGTCAAAGAAAGGAAGGACGAGAATGAAAACAAGAAAAAAAATACCGGCATTGCTGCTTTCGCTGGTTATGTCGGTAACTCTGCTTCCCGGCGCTGCATTGGCGGCGGAAACGGGAACACCCTCAGCTGTCTGTGAAGTAACAGAGGGCTGCACGCTGGAAGCGGGTCATGATGACGAGTGCGTGCTGCGCGTTGAAGATGGTATCGTATCACAGGCACAAGCTGTAACGAATCAGGTTGATTCTAAAGCAGGAAATGGCAGTTGGGACGACATCATCGATCAGATCCACACTATACCGAGAAGCGACACATGGGACGGAAACGGGGATATCGTTATTGATATTGATTGTCCCGATTATGTAATCGTTGATAGCGCTATGTTTGCATGGGGCTATGATCCGGTAATTGTGAATGGAATCATGATTTCCAATACGAATAAGACAGTTATATTAACGGAATCCGGTCTCAGAGAGTTTTTCCAGAATATGAATTATTTAAATGGAGGAACGGCACAAATACAGTTCTCTTAAAAAAATTTAAACGACGATTCCGTTGATAATTTACCGGTCTACTGTGAGGTCGAAATACTTCCTCTGACAATTGATGAATCATGGCCGTACGATGTTGGGTATTTTAATGGTATGCAAGCAGCTCAAGACGACATTCTTCGGGAAGTTACTACTAACCGGGCGACTACAATAAAAGTGTATATGACAAACGGGATTTCGGCTGAGAATATTTTGTCGGAAACTGTGCTTGACCAGTTGAAAGCAAATCAAAAAACCTTGGTCGTAAGCTATACGGGTATGTATGAGACCGAATGGACGTTTAGCGGAAGTACAATTGCAGATGTAACTGGAGATGTTCATTTAGGCGTTACGACAAGTGAATCTGCGGAAGGAATTTCCGATTTGATACCAGAGGATACAGCCACGCAAATTTTTGAATTCTCCCATAGCGGAGTACTTCCGGTTGGCACCAGCTTCATGACAGAACTTCCTGCCGGAAAATTCGGAGAAACCTCCTATTTGTATCACCACAATGCGAGTGAAAATCAGCTGGAGTATATCGGCGAACTCAGCACTGCTTATGATCGGGTAACAATGAACCTGACACATTGTTCCGCCTACGTACTCACAGATGTGAAATTACCGGCAGGAGACCATGTGGTTTATCCGGCGGAACATCAGCATGAATATAAAGTGGTAGATGAAAAGCCGGCTACCTGTACGGAAGCAGGCTATGAAGAAAGCGTCTGCCAGATTTGCGGCGATAAACAAGTAAAAGAAATTGCAGCTCTTGGACATAACTTTACGTGGGTAACGGATAAGGAAGCAACCGCAACCGAAGCAGGCTCGAAGCACGAGGAATGCACCGTCTGCGGCTACGAAAAAGCAGCAGTGGAAATCCCTGCGACGGGTACAACAGAAGAACCGTCCGAACCTTCACAGCCGAGTGAAACTCCTTCCGAGCCGCCTACAGATACCGATACATCAAGCGGCAACCAGACAGAGGATACTACTTCTCCGCAGACGGGCGACAACAGCAATATCGCCCTTTGGATTGCGGTACTGCTGTCTGCGGGCGCTGCCTTGACCGGCACCGTCCTTTACAGCCGCAAAAGAAAATACAGTAGATAAATCCATATAACCATGCGCCCCGTGGAATGAAACCACGGGGCGCATTCTTTTATGCACTGCAGGAAGCCTGCGGTGTTGTTTTCGATGTGAAAGCTATCGTTCTCTGTCGTGGGTTTTGCGCTTTGGCTTTTGCCCTCTGCCTGTAACCGCCTGATCTGGACACGGGCACTTTCTTTTCGGGTGGTGCAAACCTTTCCTTTTCGGCTGGTCTGCGGCTCTCCCTGACCATGCGTTCTCATTTGGCAACTAGCTCGTCGGCTGCGGCTGTTTCGGCGGCCAGTGCTGGCGGGACAGCCAAAATAGCGATATCGTTGAGGAAATTCAAATCTTCTTTTGAGATACAGAAGCCCCAAGGCGGTTCATTTTTTACATATCCTTCTTTTTCCGGGCGGTTTTCGAGGGGCTGAACCCCACGACCTGTTTGAAAACCCGGGAAAAATAATTGTAGTCGCTGTACCCCACCTGTAAAGCCGCCTGGGTGACGGAGACGCCGTCGGCGATCAAAGACATAGCCTTATAGCAGCGGAGCTGGTTAATATATTGGATAATGGTACACCCGGTGTGCTCTTTAAAAATACGGCACATATAGTTTTTCGAGATGCCCGCCTGAGCCGCAAGGACGTCCAATTGGTTGCAGGTACTGTAGTTGTAGGCAATGTAGCGCAGGATCTCCCGGGTATGGTTGACGGTGGGGTCATAGAGGGTGATGGAATCGTCATAGCGGAAATAATTGCGGAAAATCAGCCCCGTGATCTTTAAGAAAAGGGATTTCACAATCATTTCAAACCCGATATTCTGGGCCTCGTATTCCTCGATAATCTCTTCAAACAGCCGGGAGAGCTGGGCGTCTTGATGGATAAACCGCTGGAAATTCTGGGAACGCACAATCAGGTTGTTGCTGTATTTTTCTGTAAAAATGTCCTCTTTATCAGAGGTGAGCAAAGATAAATCGATCTGGAATACATAATAGAGGGTGTTGTCCAAAAAACAGATGCTGCGGTGCAGGTCGCACCAGTTGGCAAAAGCGATATCGTGGGCATAGATCCATTGTTCCTCCCCGTTGCAGGTGAGATAGATGCCCCCTTCCAATATATAATAAAATTCCAGCTGTTCGTGCCAGTGCAGGGCAAAATTGGGGTTGCGGTTGTCCTGGCTGGAATTCAGCCGTTTGGATATTTTTACCGGAAAATTGGACTTGGACATCTCCACCGGCCAATAATAGATAGGATCACGCATCTGGACACCTCTTTTCTCACAAAAACCGAACATTGATATCCTTATTATACATCTTTTTTACAGGGAGTAAATAACTGTCCCCCAAAAACAAGAGGGAAGTTTCTCCGGCATCGGGATGCTCGAAGACGAAAAGGTATGTTCCTCTATAAAAACATAAAAAGCACAGATTATTTTACAATTCGACCAATAAACAAACAAATAGATAAAAATTTTTATAAAAATCCGGCGTTTTTAGACTAGTATTTACTGGAAAAATATTCTATAATAAACAAAAATCTTTTATTTCAAAGAAAAGGAGCGTAGGAAATGAAACACAGAAGATTTCGAAAATCCATGTCTGTTGTGTTGGCAGTGACGATGGCGACATCCTGCCTGGCGACAGGGCTGACGGCAATGGCCGCGGATTCCTGGCCGAACAGGGACAACAGCAAGGAAAGAGCAGAGGCGCAGCCGCACTTCTCGGGATACCGTATGAAGGACGTGCGCAACTGGGATTCAGAAACCGACCCATTCGCCGAGATGATGCAGGCGAAGGTTCCGCTCCAGGAGCGCAACGACCCCTTCAAGCCCACCCAGGCCAATCCGGAGATGGAATCCGACGCGCAGATCATGCTGATGCAAGGGGACTATGGAAACTCGTTTGTAGACAGCATGATGTACAACAACGATTTTGCTGAGCACTGCCTGAACTTCTGGCAGTATGCGGACTAT
>CAJFUH010000061.1 GCA_904420155.1 uncultured Clostridia bacterium | reverse complement strand
TTTTTTCTTCCCTGGCCGCCTTTTTCTGTATAATTTTCCAGCCCATAGCGTTAAAAAACGGAATCATTCTTAAAAATAGGAAAAAATTAAGAAAAAACCCTCTACTTTTTTCATAAAAAATCCGAATATCACTTGAAAAACAGTATTAGTCGTATTATTATACTAATGTGATATTTTTTCACTAATACTTTATTACAAATATGAAAGGAGCAAAGGTATGCGTAAGTACATTGGAGGAACCAAGGTTCAAGGTTTTACACTGGACTATTTTGTTCTGGATACCAATCGGTATTATGGAATTGAAATCCAATTGTCCGACAGCAAAAATGTGGAATCCGCCGCCGCTTTCTGTATTACCAGAAACCGCAACGAGATCCACAAGCTTGCCAACCGGTACCTGGAACATGCCGTATTTCCCGTTTCCTTGGCCGACCTTGTAGAGGACTATCTGCTGGATCGTCCCTGCATCGCGTAAGATTCTCTCCGCTTTTTTTGCTTATGTTACCTGTCTGGGGGGATTGGAAACAAAGCGATAAAAGCATACAAACCGGTGCGGTGAGCCAAGCGAAACCGCCCTTCAAAAAGGACTTTTCAGGCCCAAAACCTGGAAAGTCCTTTTTGTTGTGCAAAAATATCACATATCTCTACAGGGAAGAATTGTCTTTTTTTCCATATTGTGCGATAATAATTAAAATCCATTCTATTGGTTTCGCCAGGAATCTTTTTTGCAAAGCCTTTCCAAGTGAGGTGTAACTATGTTTGAGCATTACCAGGCAATCCGGAAATTTTCCGTCCCTCTGTGGCAATGGGACTGCCCTGTCCTCCTCAAATCCCACACCTTGGCAAAAGGGAAAAAGAAAGGGGGATTCTTTGCCTGCTGCCAATTTGAAAATCTCAGTTCCCAGGCTATCGCTTCTTTGACTATTTCCCTTTCCTGCGTGGGGAAAGACTGGTTTCCCGCCCCTTGTGTGGAATCCTTCACCTACAGCGGCCTCGACGTGTCCTCCCGCCAGGTTTTCGGCGGGGATGTGTGGATCCCCCTTCCGGACGCCGATATCCAGGAGTTTTCCGTCTATGTGCGCCAGGCGCGTTTTGCAGACGGCAGCGTGTGGACAGGCTCCGCCGACCCTCTCCGCTGTATCCGGGAGACAAAACCGCTTTCCTCGTTAGGCGAGTTGCAGGAACTTTACCTCTGGAAAGCCGCCCAGGTCAGCCGCTCCCCCCAAGTATGCCTGCCCGGCAGGCACAACGGCTGGTGGCAGTGCGGCTGTGGGGAAATTGTGCTGGGTTCCTCCGGCTTTTGCCCAAAATGCGGCGCAGATATCCTCCTCCTGATCGCCGACAGCGATCCCGATTATCTCAATACCCAATGGGACGATTATGAAGACTATCTCCGGGAACGGGCCGTCATGGAGGCGGAAGAGAGAAGGAAAGCCCGGGAGAAAGCCGAGCGGCAGACCCTCTGCAAACGGGTTGCCATCGCCTCCTCTGTCTCAGCTTTTGCGGTATTGGCGGCGGTATATGGGTTTTCTGTTTACCATCAGCAGGTGGTAATCCCCCAGAATCAGTATCAAGAAGCCTCCCAATTGCTGGAGTCCGGGCAATATCAAGAGGCCCAGGCCGCTTTTTTGGCTATGGGAAATTATCAGGACGCCCCGGCAAAAGCCCAGACCGCCGCCTCGGAAATCAAATACCGGGAAGGGGTGGATCTGGAAAAATCCGGGGATTACAGCCACGCCCTTTCCGTATTTGAAGCCTTGGGAAGCTACAAGGATTCCCGTTCCCATTACAAGGAATGCATCTACCAGATGGCGCTTCAGGATATGGAAAACGGGTACTACTCCAGCGCACAAACCTGGCTGAAAAAACTGGGCTATTACAAAGACGCCAAAGAGCTCCTTTCCCAGGCGCAGCAGGAGGAAATTGTGCAGCAATTGATCCAGTTGGGGGCTGAGGGAAAATGGGAGGAGTTTTCCAACTATATTTATGATAATCAAAACTCGGAACTTTTGAGACGGGAAGACGTCCAGGAACTCTTTCAACAATGTATCGACGAGACCCCCTTTCACTTAAAAACCCTGCTGTCCCCTTATTCCTTCCATCGTTCTTCCGCGAAAGAGACAAAGGAACACGCCCCAACGATAGAGGCGGAACAGGGGTATGTTGATGACAAAGAAGCGGTGGAAGATTGGAGCGTCCTTTATTTAATAGGTACGGTTACCGGAGGGAACGTGCTGGTACAGGAACGTTACGATGTGACCATCACCTGGCCCGATCAACTGGTGGGAAAATTTTCTTTTGACGTCTGGAAAGACACAGGCTCTGCATGGACCGACTATATTAACTTGGGCAGCACCTATACTCACCCGCCGGGGAACGTCACCATCCGTATTGAACAGCGCAGTACGGGAGAGACGGTGCAGACCTACGAATTCTATATCAATGGAAATTCCAAATAATAGCGCTGCTTGTGCCCGCTGTGGGTAAATTATAAATCTAAGGAAATAGCATTGTGGAAAGGAGCTTTTCCTATGGGTCATTCTCCCCAGAACAGCGCTTCCGGCAAGGGCGTCTGGCGCTTATTAGACCGCCTTCCCGCCCCCCTTCGGAAGTTTTTTATCAACCGTGAAACCATTTTATACGTGGTCTTCGGCGTGCTCACCACTGTGGTCAGTTACGTGGTGGGGCTGGCATGTTACTATACGTTGCCGCTGGAATCCGCCTTATTAAACGTTATCTCCAACTGTATTTCCTGGGTGGCCGCCGTGGCTTTCGCTTTTATCACCAACAAGATTTTTGTCTTTGAGAGCAAAAGCTGGGCGGCGGGTGTCCTGCTTCACGAGATCCCCACCTTCCTGTCCGCCCGCCTGCTGTCCCTGGGAGTGGAACTTTTGGGAATGTGGCTCTTGGTGGACTGCGCCCATATCCCTTACGCCATCTCCAAAATCCTGATGAACGTCCTGGTAATTTTAATCAATTACGTGCTCAGCAAATTGGTCATCTTTAAAAAGAAAACCTGAATATCCGTGGGATCGGGTGGCATCAGCCTCTTAAAAAGAAATCTTTCTTAGAAAATGGCACAGGTGGGCGCGGGATGGGGATCCCCTCGCTAGGGTTCCCCACGGCCAAACCGTCCCCCGGACGGTTTGGCCTCCCCTCCTGAGCTTTTGGGATTCTGAGGATTTCGCC
>CAJFUH010000060.1 GCA_904420155.1 uncultured Clostridia bacterium | reverse complement strand
GTGCCCCCGCGGCATGAGCGGTAGAGATAGAAGAAAAAAGATCTATGGTAACTATAAGTTGCAAAATCTATAAAAAGCGCTTTCCATAAAAATATATTTTTACAGAAGTCCAAAGGGAGAGGAAGGACTATAGTTCCCTAAAATAGTAAAGAAGCTACCCTAATTTTGTATTAGGATAGCTTCTTTGTCTATAAAAAGGATATTGGCTATTCTTGAGGACAAATATAGTCCAGTTCCCCTACCATTTTTCCATCTCGGTAATAAATCCGGGGAACACGCTTCCCGATGAGACAAACCGTTTCATAATTAATAGTGCCGCAAAGGGAGGACAATTCTTCCACTGGAATACAAGAGCCCCGATCTGTACCGAATACTGTAACAATATCCCCCTCCTGAACATGATCAATTGAGGATACATCCAGCATCAGTTGATCCATACAGATGCGCCCGATAATAGGGACGCGTTTTCCATGGATCAGCATTTGCGCCCGACCGGAAAGATTGCGGGAATATCCGTCGGCATATCCGATAGGTATCGTGGCTATTTTAGTGGGATTCTGGGTTTGATAAGTACGCCCATAACTGACGGCAGTCCCAGGATCTACGGTCTTTAGCATGGAGACAATAGATTTCAACTGCATAGCAGGAAGCAGGTCAATGTGACGGCGAATTTTAGAGGAAGGAAATAAGCCGTATAGAATGACGCCACACCGGACCATATCCAAACTCATCTGGGGATAATCTAAAACAGCGCCGCTGTTGCAGCAATGGCGCAGGGGAATATGAATCCCACGGCGTTCCAATTCTTCTACCACAGATGTAAAACAGCGGAATTGCTGAAGCGTACAGGATTCTCCATCCGCTGCTTCGTCTGCCACCGCAAAATGAGTAAAAATTCCTTCTACAGAAAAAGCATCCATAGCGGCAATTCGTTGGGCAGCCTCTACGGCTTGGGCGCACTGTTCTTCGGTTTGGCACATCAGGCCAATTCGGCTCATTCCAGTGTCCAGTTTTATATGGATCTTTACGATTACCCCGCTGTTTTGGGCGTGATAGGATAGATGTTCGGCATATTCTTCCGAGAAAACAGCCTGGGATATCTCATGTTCACTCAATTCCTTTGCCATTTCCACCGGAGTGTAGCCTAAAATCAGAATGGGGGTGCGGATACCGGCGTTACGCAGCTGGAGGGCTTCCGCAAAGTTGGAGACGGCAAACCAGTCCGCCCCAAGCTTTTCATATTCCCGAGCGATCCATTGCGCCCCATGCCCATAGGCGTCTGCTTTAATAACGCACATCATTTTGCTCTCTTTTGGAATACATTCCCGGATAACGTGGTAGTTGTGGGCGATGGCATTCAAATCGATTTCCGCCCAAGTCCGTTTTAAAAAGGAATTCATAGTTGCCCCTCGATTCTGCTTGAATATTCAGTCAGTGTGTAATTTATTTATTATAGTACTTGCGATTATATTCGTCAACCAAAGCGTCATTGAAAAAAAGATATGATAACAAATTTCTATCATCTTTGCAGGGAATGTTGCATATAATGATAGAAACGTTTTTTGAAAAGGAGGTGGGAAACATGTTATCCTGGGAAAAAGAGATGCGCTATGCGGAACATGAAGAGACCAGCTCAGAAGTTGGGGATCTGGATGATTTTATTTTCAGCGGAGAGGAATGGTATGTAAGCGAACGGTAACCTACAAAGAAATCATAGAAAAAACCCACATGAAGGCGGATACTCCCCATTTGGGGAGCGCCATACATGCGGGCGTTTTATTGCGTTTTACGGGAGAAAGCTATTTCTCCTGTTTTTTGTTGGGACGGAGGAACAAATTCCAAACTTCTGCGATCATCGATACAATGGTTGCCACAAAGAGGCAGATATCGATTGTTTTGAAAATTTCAAAAGCTTGTTCACACTGCTCCATGGTGGGATGCGAGACAGAAATGATAAGGGGAAGCAGTTTCTTCAGGGTATTGCCGGATATCAGATAACCTTGATTGGGAGTAAGGACATTGTTTAAAAGCATTGTACAGGAAATAAAAATAATCAGCAGTAAAATCAGGACCAAGGTGAAAAGAGGCTTTTTCGGACGGTTGATTACATAAAAAAATAGGACAAACAGTATCAATGCGACTGAGACAATGATCAGAATGGGATTAATCAACAAGACGAAGGCCACCTCCTTGTTACATCAGCCTGAAAGCGGGACAAACGCTGAAATATATACCGGAAAAATGTTCTCAAAGAAGAGAGAAAAACAATGATCAATCTGTGAAGAAACACTCAAGTTTATCAAAGAATACCGCGTTCCAATAAGGCGGCTGTTTTTAGAATAGCGACCTGTGACTTTGCATCGGGGATATCGTTATTGAGTACCATGGCAACCGCTTTTTCTAAAGGAATACGTTTTACTTCGAGAAACTCGTCTTCATCCGGATTGCAGGCCCCCATGCCGCTGACCCTGCAGAAATACAGATGAATAATTTCGCCGCAGTAACCAGGGGAAGGATAGAGCTTGCCCAAGGAGAAATACCCCTCTCCTGCGGCGCCGGTTTCTTCCTGGAGCTCCCGTTTCCCATTTTCCAAAGGGTTGGAACCGGGTTCCAGTTTCCCGGCCGGCAGTTCCCAGATTACCTCGGCGTAAGGATAGCGAAACTGACGGACAAATAAGAGTTCATTTTGATCAGTCAAAGCAGCGATGCACACGCCGCCCGGATGGTCCACCACTTCCCGTTTAGAAGTATCCCCGTTGGGTAATTCCACGGAATCCACATGTACCTTTATAATTTTACCGTCGTAAATATCCGTTCTATCCAATTTTTTTTCTACCAGATTCATAAAAAGATCCTCCTGCTTTTTCGTACTATTATTTTCATCCTATGCATATATCATAGGTATGGGGTGATGATGTGAAATATATCCGACTGACTGACAAAATTCCAGATCAAAATCAGAGAAACGGGATCTTACGTACCCTATGTGAACGGTATCCGGAAGTTCAACGGGGCACGCTGGCCAAAAGCCTATGCGGACGCAGTTTGGAATATCTCCAGATTGGGGAACAGGATTGCCAAACGGTGCTGTTTGCCGGCGCTTTCCACGGCATGGAGTGGATTACTTCCCTGATCCTGTTCCGCTTCGCAGAACGGCTAGGGGAAGCGCTTCAGACAGGAAAGCGGATATCAGATGTGGATATCGGGGCCTTTTTACGGCGCAGAGGGGTGGTGATTATCCCGTGTGTCAACCCGGATGGAGTGGAAATCTCTCTGCATGGGTCGGTGGCGGCGGGATGCTACCAGGAACTGGTGTATCATGCCAGTAAAGGGGACACAGACCATTGGCAGGCCAATGCAAGAGGCGTAGATCTCAATCATAATTTTGACGCGGGATGGGAAGCGCTGCACCGGCTGGAGCAAAAATCCGGCATCATAAGCGCAGGCCCCACCCGATATGGGGGATCCCGGCCGGAAAGCGAGCCGGAAACCCAGGCGCTGGCCAAACTATGCCGCCGCAAATCATTCCGCCACGCCCTGGCTTTTCACAGCCAAGGAGAAGAAATTTATTGGCATTACGGGGAGAATATGCCAGACCGGGCGCTTTTGATGGCCCAAGTGATGGCTACCAGCAGCGGATACGCCCTCTCAGCTCCAGAGGGACTGGCGGTAGGGGGCGGGTTTAAGGACTGGTTTTTAACGGAGTTCCATCGCCCTGCCTTTACCATTGAGGTGGGATTGGGGAAAAACCCTTTGCCTATCCGGGATTTTTATCAGATTTATCCCCGTTTGGAGGAAATGCTGGTTTTAAGCGCTATCATGTGAAAAAGAACCCCAGAACCTGTTGATATATTTAGTATACCATGTTTATGAGCCGATGAAAAGAGAAGGAAGGGCCTCTCCGGCAGGAAAGCGCTCATTTGTTGCAAGGAGGATGCCGTTTGACGGTATTCCTCCTTTTTGCATGAATCCCAATCAAAAGTACAGATTTATTTGGTGGATAATCGGATGGAGAAACAGCCTTTCTTATGATATACTATAAAAATGCGAAAACGCTGTTTTGTTCCCACTGGCGTTTTATGTGGCAGACAACAAAATTTTGGGTTTATGTTAATATGGAGGAACCATGATTACAGTTTCAAATGTAAGCGTTAATTTTAATGGATCAAATTTATTTTCCAACGTCAATTTAAAATTTACTCCGGGAAATTGTTATGGGATTATCGGGGCCAATGGTGCGGGAAAATCCACATTTTTAAAAGTGCTTTGCGGGGAATTGGAGCCTTCCACCGGAGAAGTCATTATGCCGCCGGAGATGCGCCTTTCGGTGCTGAAACAGGATCACTTTGCTTATGACCAATATACGGTGTTGGACACGGTAATTATGGGAAACCAACGTCTGTATCAGATTATGCAGGAAAAAGACGCCCTTTACGCAAAGCCGGATTTCAGCGAGGAAGACGGCGTTCTGGCTTCGGAGCTGGAGGCGGAGTTTGCGGAACTGAACGGCTGGGAGGCGGAATCGGACGCTTCCAAATTGATTCAAGGGCTGGGGCTTTCCGAGGATCTGTTATACAGCAATATGAGCGGGTTAACCGGTAATGAAAAAGTAAAGGTACTGTTGGCGCAAGCTTTATTCGGTTCCCCTGATATTGTGATGATGGACGAGCCTACCAACCATTTGGATATTGCCGCCATCAATTGGTTGGAGGATTTCCTCATCGATTATGAGGGAACCGTCATTGTGGTATCCCATGACCGGCACTTCCTCAACAATGTGTGCACCCATACGGTGGATATTGATTACACCAAAATCAAAATGTACGTGGGCAACTATGAATTTTGGTACGAATCCAGCCAGATGATCCAGAGGATGATCAAGCAGCAGAACAGAAAGAACGAGGAGAAAGCCAAGGAATTACAGAGTTTTATTGAACGGTTTTCCGCCAATAAATCCAAGTCCAAGCAGGCTACTTCCCGGAAAAAGCTGCTGGAAAAACTCACCATTGAAGAACTGCCGGCCTCTTCCCGACGGTATCCCTTTATCGGCTTTGAGATGGATCGGGAGGCGGGAAAAGACATCCTCGCCGTGTCTGGGATCAGCAAAACTGTGGATGGCGTCCGGGTGCTTAACAATGTTTCCTTTATTTTGAACAAAGGGGATAAAGTGGCTTTTGTTGGTGAAAATGAAATTGCCATCACCACTTTATTTAAGATCCTGATGGAGGAAATAGAACCGGATGAAGGGACGTTTAAATGGGGCGTCAGCACCACGCAGTCCTACTTCCCCAGCGATAATTCGGCATATTTTAACGGCCATACCGAATCGATCTTGGACTGGATGCGGCAATATTCCAAAGATACCACAGAAACCTATTTGCGGGGGTTCTTAGGGCGCATGCTGTTCTCCGGAGACGATGTATATAAGCCGGTTAATGTCTTGTCCGGCGGAGAAAAAGTGCGCTGCATGTTCTCACGGATGATGCTGTTCGGATCTAATGTACTGGTATTGGACCAGCCCACCAACCATTTGGATTTGGAATCCATCACTGCGGTAAACAATGGGTTGTGTAATTTTAAGGGAAATGTATTGTTTACTTCTCATGACCATGAGTTTATTCAGACGGTGGCGAACCGGATCATTGAGATCACAGAGGATGGCTTGATTGATCGGATGTGCACATATGACGAATATTTGGAGAAGAAGATCCCGGGCAGTAAAATTTGTTAGGGGAATTCCATCTTCACAGGCATTCCATTGGTTAATCAGCCAATTTTTAGGGGAAATGGTGAATGTTTCCCGCTATGATTATTTTTATAAAAAAGAGACGTTCCTTAAGGTTTGAGTAGGACTTTAGGGAATGTCTTTTTCTTTGGTTTTGTATCATTATTATTAATGTTGATTTAGATCTATTTTGCCTTTCCTTCCTTTTTGGCCGGGTTCAATTCACCGAGGATCCGTTCAGCAACGGCACGGCGCGCGGTCGCCTCAATAGACAAAGTAAAGGCCAGCTGCTTTAATTGTGATTCCCCTTGCGGCGCAGTATTTTCCACGCGTTCACACACCTCTTGCAGGGCGGATTTTTCAATGGAACAAAAGATGCTGTGAAGCTGTTCCGGCGAGCTTTCTAAGGAGAGTTCCTGAGACAAAGCGGAAATATCGGAAATGGACAGTACTTGTTTCAACATACAAATGATCAAAAGCCCAGCCAGGTGTTCCCGGGAATATTTTTTGTGGTCGGGGCGAGGGAGCAGACCGTCCTTAACATAATTGTTAATCATACTGGAAGTAAGAAGTTTGCTGTTTTCTTTGACTTGAAACAGGCGAAGCTGCTTATCCATGTAAGTAATGACCTGGTCCATATAAAGGTCAATCTCCGGCATATGATCCCATGATACCGTTTCATATTCTTTGGCCTGTTGAGACCATTGTAAGATACGCTCAATGGGATCCGGCGAGGCGGCAATGTCCCGCTGTTGTTTTGATTCACTCATGGTTTTACTCCCTTGTTATTTTCTTTGAGGATTTTCGCAGAGGCTTCTTCCGTCTGCCGAAAAGATTCAGCGTAACGGCTGGGGGGGATCCCTTTATATTTTTTAAAGACCCTGGAAAAGTATAACTGGTCGGAAAATCCAGTGGAATAGGCGGCCTCCCCTACGGATAGATGTTGTTGCTGCAATAGGATACCAGCTTTTTGAATGCGGAGACGTGTGAGGTATTCGTTGGGAGGCATGGAAATGTGCTGCATGAAAAGCCGATACAGATGGCTGCGGCTGATGCCGGCGTTGGCGGCGATGTCATCCACATCGATATCTCGGGAATAGTTATAATCAATAAACCGAAGGGCCTTTTGGACATATTCATATCCGCTTTTGCAGGCGTCCTCTGTTTTTTCCGCATTGTCCATCAGCGTGGCGAGAAAAACAAGCAGCTCCGCCTGCATTCTGGCCTCGTCGCTGGGGCGGGAACCGTTTAATTGGTAGATGCGCAGGAGATGTTCCCGATATAAACTGTCTTTGTCATAATGAAATAAAGGGGCTTC
This sequence comes from uncultured Clostridia bacterium, assembly GCA_904420155.1. Lineage (GTDB taxonomy): Bacteria > Bacillota > Clostridia > Oscillospirales > Acutalibacteraceae > CAJFUH01. The sequence goes on along the minus strand of CAJFUH010000060.1, from coordinate 22,543 downwards.
CTCAGAAAGGCCGGCTTGGCCAACCAGCCGCCCGGCGTCGCTTCCATGGAATCCCACCCAATAGTATTCCCATGGGTCGTCGTAATCGGCACAATATGAGACAATTCGGGAGGGGATTACGAGGAAACCATCCCCCGCAGAGAGACGATATACGTGTTTTCCATTATTGTAAAGGCCAGATCCCGAGGTAATATAGTGGATCAGATAATGATCCCGTACCGCAGGTCCCCAGGAATGCCCTGGCGCGCAGCGCTGGAATCCACAATTATACACGGCAAGTCCCAGTCCGTCATGATAGGGCCGTTTGATGGAATGCTTAAATTCTTCATTGGTCATAATGGGGCTCCCTTCTATTTATGTATTATAAGGCAGTGGTTTTCGTAGCGCAATGAAAAAAGTATAGCAGAAATACAAAAACTCCTTTCAGAAAAAGGAAATTAAGAAAGTGAACAAAATTTTTAATGAAAAACCATCAGATCGCATAAAAGATAACCATCATTCATTTTTCGTTCAAAATTCCGTTGAAAATAGGTTATGAATCGGTTATAATAACAAAGTATTACAATCTGGTAATGTGACTTTTTAGACATTTTCCGGAGAACGGTAAACATTAGTATAGGATGGAGATGTTATTATGGATTGGGGACTTACGTGGTCTGTGGTCATTACAGGTCTTCTGGTTGTTTTTTGCATTCTGATTATTTTAACCTTGATTATTCTTGGTTACGGTACTTTGGTTTATAGAATTCAGAATCGAAAAAAGAATTCCCCTCCTCAGAACCCCGCAAATAAGCCGAAAGCCAAGGAGGTTCCAGTTGTACAGGAAACCTTGGTGCAGGAAGAAGGTGTTTCAGGGGAGATTATCGCAGTGATTGCAGCGGCGGTGGCAATGATGGGAGAAAGGACAGGAAGCGCCTATTCCATAAAAAGTGTGAGACGTTCCTCGGGTTCCCGTCCGGTGTGGAGTACAGCGGGGCTACTGGAAAACACCCGCCCTTTTTCATAAGCGCAAGCACTATTTTACTTAACGTCGGAAAGGAATGACAGCATCGTGGAAATTATCAACGGAATTGGCGAAGCTATCAACGGCCTGGTTTCAAGTTCCGGTTTCAGTACTTTGGACTGGAGAAACTTTGTCATGATGGCGGTTGCCTGTGTATTGGTCTATTTGGCCATTGCAAAGCAGTTTGAGCCTCTGCTGCTTTTACCCATCGCTTTTGGTATGTTCCTGGTAAATTTGTACCCAGTGATTATGAACGCTCCCCAGACGCAATTGCAGCCTGTAACGGAGTATCTGTCGGCCCACGATTTGGGAGGCTTGGTGCAAACCCAGTATCTCAATGACGCAGGTCAGATCTGGTTTCAGTTGACGGATAATACCAGGGTAGCCGCGCAGGATTTCCTGGTGGATCATGGGATTACCTATGGATTGGTATGGCAGGATAATCAGCTGTTCCTGGACATCCCGATCCAAAACGGCGGTTTGCTGTACTATCTTTACCAAGGTGTAAAATTGGGCATTTATCCTCCGTTAATTTTCTTAGGTATTGGCGCTATGACTGATTTTGGACCATTGATCGCAAACCCCAAGAGTTTCCTGTTGGGAGCTGCCGCCCAGTTGGGAATTTTTGTAGTATTTATCATGGCGATGTTCTTCTTTACCCCCCAAGAAGCTGCTTCCATCGGCATTATCGGCGGTGCGGACGGCCCTACTGCAATTTTTGTCACTTCAAAGTTGGCACCCCACCTGCTTGGGCCCATCGCGGTAGCCGCTTATTCCTATATGGCGTTGGTTCCGGTGATTCAGCCTCCGATTATGAAGCTGCTGACCACCAAGAAAGAACGTTCCGTTGTGATGGAACAGCTCCGTCCGGTATCTAAGTTGGAGAAAATTTTGTTCCCCATTATTGTTACCGCTATTGTAGCCTTGGTTGTTCCGGATGCCGCCCCGTTGGTTGGTATGCTCATGCTGGGCAATATTTTCCGCGAAAGCGGCGTAGTTTCCAGAATTTCCAATACAGCTCAAAACGAATTGATGAATATTATTACCATTTTCTTGGGCGTCACGGTTGGTGCCACCGCTACCGGTGCGGTATTCTTGGACGTCAAGACTTTGATTATCATTGGACTAGGTTTGTTTGCTTTCGGATTTGGTACTGCCGGCGGCGTTCTGTTTGGCAAACTGATGTATATCGCCACCAAGGGCAAGGTAAACCCCTTGATTGGTTCCGCTGGTGTATCCGCGGTACCTATGGCAGCCCGCGTGTCGCAAAAGGTTGGACAAAAGGAGAACCCTGCCAACTTCCTGCTGATGCACGCTATGGGTCCCAATGTAGCCGGCGTTATTGGGTCTGCGGTGGCCGCTGGTGTCTTGCTGAGCATTTTGGGCTAATCGCAGTAAGTTTTGTTTTCGAATATTTTACGCCCGCCTGTTTAAGAACAGGCGGGTATTTTTTTGCAAAAAACAGAAAAAGCCGTTTGGCTGTTTTTGGCATAAAAGGAGAGGTTATCGCATATTGAGATATTGTCATTTTTTGACGATGAATTTGCTATTCTGTCAAAAATACGGTACAATAAAAAATAGAGTGAAATACAATTGGCGGTGAAACAAGATGAATACAGCAACTCAGAAAGAGATCATATGCCTGAGAAAAAAGGCAATGGAACGGGAATTTTCCAGAATGAATCAGATGCAGAGAAAGGCGGTTTTCCAAATAGACGGGCCTCTCCTCATCCTGGCGGGGGCCGGCAGCGGAAAGACAACGGTACTGGTAAACCGGATTGCAAATATTATTGAATATGGGGACGCCTATCATTCCAGTGAATTATGCGGGACGCTTACCTCTGACCAAGAATTAGAAATCAAAGATTATTTGGATGGAAAAAGGGAACTTTCGATGGAAACCAAGCAGGCATTATCTGTTTTTCCTGCGCAGCCATGGCAGATATTGGCCATTACCTTTACCAACAAAGCGGCGGGAGAACTGAAAGAACGTTTGGTTGCCATGCTGGGGCAGAAGGGGGAAGATGTATGGGCTTCCACTTTCCATTCCACATGCGCCAGAATGCTCCGTAGGGATGGCGACCGCATTGGATATACCAGCCATTTTACGGTATATGATACGGATGATTCCCGGCGGCTGATGAAGGACTGTCAGAAGACATTGGGGATTGACGATAAAATGTTATCCCATAAAGCCATTCTCAGTGAGATTTCCCAAGCGAAAGACAGCATGATAGATCCCCAGGAATATAAAAGGCTGGCGGGCAACGACCATCGCCGGCAAAAAGTGGGGGAGGCATATGAACTGTATCAGCGGCGGCTGAAAGAGGCGGACGCCATGGATTTTGACGACCTTCTCAACAAGACGGTAGAGCTTTTGCATACTTGCCCGGATGTGTTGGAATATTATCAAAACCGTTTCCATTATATTTTAGTGGACGAATATCAGGACACGAATAAAGTACAGTACCAGTTTATCAAGCTGCTTTCTCAAAAGCGGCGGAATTTATGTGTAGTGGGAGATGACGACCAAAGTATTTATAAATTCCGCGGGGCGACCATTGAGAATATTTTGAGCTTTGAAAAGACCTATCCGGACGCCACTGTCATCCGTTTGGAACAAAATTATCGTTCCACTCAAAACATTTTGGACGCTGCCAATGCGGTGATTGCCCACAATGAAGAACGGAAAGGCAAAACGCTGTGGACCCAGAATCCACAAGGGGCTAAAATCCAGATGCATACCGCCTTTAGCGAGACGGACGAGGCCAATTATATCGCCAACGTGATTTTGGAAGGAGTGGCCAAGGGGCGTAAATTTACGGATTACGCCATTTTGTACCGGATGAACTCCCAATCCAATATTTTGGAAAAAGTATTTGTAAAATCTGGGATACCCTACCGGATTATAGGTGGCTTCCGTTTCTATGAGCGCAGGGAAATCCGGGATATGATCGCGTATTTAAGTGTAATCAATAATCCGACGGACGAGATGCGCCTGCGCCGCATCATCAACCAGCCTAAACGTTCCATTGGGGAAAAGACCATCTCCCAGGCTGCCGAGATTTCTGCTGCATTGGGAGAACCTTTATTGGATATCATCCGTCGTGCGGATGAATTTGATTCCCTGCGCCGTGCCGCCCCCAAGCTGAAACAGTTTGCCCAAATGATGGACGAGCTGATCGCCGCCTCTGAGGACGAGAGGATTTCCCTGCATGAGCTATACGACCTGCTGCTGGAGAAGACCCAGTACATAGCCGCCGTGCGTCAGGAAAAAGAGGAAGGTGAAAGCCGGATTGAAAATATCAATGAATTGGCCTCCAACATCATTAAATATGAGGAGGACAATGGGGAAGAAGCCAGTTTGTCGGGATTCCTGGAAGAAGTATCCCTCATGACGGACATTGACAATTATGACGAGCACGCCCAATCTGTAGTCATGATGACCATGCACTCCGCTAAGGGGTTGGAATTCCCAGTGGTATTTTTGCCGGGCTTTGAAGAAGGTATTTTTCCAGGAATGCAGGCGATTTATAATCCAGGGGAAATTGAGGAAGAGCGCCGCCTGGCTTATGTGGGAATCACACGGGCCAAAGAAGAGCTGTATATCCTCAATGCCGACAGCCGTATGATTTTCGGCAGTACCACGCGAAACAAATCGTCCCGGTTTTCTGGGGAAATCCCAGAAGAATTAATCGAAAGGACCCGGGCGAGGGATTGGAAAAAGCCGGAACCCGGGTACAAAGCTCCCCCCTCCAACTATGAAACCCGGATCAAATCCACCAATGCGGCCCGGCATTTTGGCCAGGCCATCCCTTCTTCCCACGTGGCCAAAGGGACGTTTCAGGTGGGGGATATGGTATCCCATAAAACCTTTGGAAAAGGCACTATCTTGTCAGCGACCCCAATGGGCAACGACGTATTGTTGGAAATTGCCTTTGATCAAGCGGGCACGAAAAAGCTGATGTCTAATTTTGCCCGTTTAAAAAAGGAATCAGAATAGAGAATAAGAAGTGAGAAGAATCTAACGAAATGGGATATATCCAATAGGAATAACATCAGCGTTCTTACTTTATAAGGCTCTGCTCTTTTAGGGGGAAAGAACTGTGTGATTTGTTGCCCTCCTTTGACGTTTCTCTGAAAGAAAATATTGTTAAAAAGAAGACGTGTATTCGGTTATAGAATACACGTCTTCTTTTGTTTCCAGAGAGTTTGAGTTTTGAAGTGAAAATAAGAAAAGAGGGGAAAAGGGGGATTCCAATAACCCCTTTTTTATAACAGATGAATTCCTGCGGCGTTACAGACGTCTTTGGTATCCTGATCCCACAGGGACACTTGTACTTCCCCGATATGGGCTTTTCCCAGCAGCAACATGCATAAGCGGGATTGTCCGATTCCTCCTCCCATGGTGAGGGGCAGGGTACCGTCCGCCACCATACGATGGAAAGGAAGCTGACTTCTCTCTGTGCACTGGGCCTTTTCCAATTGTTCTTGAAGCGCTTTAGAATCTACCCGGATTCCCATGGAAGAGACCTCAAAGGCGCAGTCCAGGACGTCGTTCCAAAAGAGGATATCGCCGTTTAAACTCCAATCGTCATAATCCGGTGCGCGGCCATCGTGTTTTTGACCAGATTTTAGCGTGTCCCCGATTTGCATCAGAAAAACAGTTTTATGCTCCTTTACATATTGGTTTTCACGTTCTTTGGGAGAGAGAGAGGGATATAAATCTTCCAATTCCTGGGCAGTGATAAAGCTGACTTCCGGGGAAAGGCTTACGGAAATGCTGGGATAGAGGGATTTGATTTCCTCAGAAGTTTCGCAGATAGCGCCTACAATTTTATTCACGGTTTCTTTCAGGTATTCTAAGTTGCGATCCTCCGGCAGGATAACCATTTCCCAGTCCCACTGGTCTACATAGATGGAGTGGAGGTTATCCATTTCTTCATCCCGGCGGATAGCGTTCATATCGGTGTATAAACCGGTATGCGGCGGAAATCCATAACGGTAAAGGGCCATGCGTTTCCATTTAGCAAGGGAATGCACCACTTGGGCAGTGGTGTTGGTCTCCTTGATATCAAAGCTGACCGGGCGTTCTACACCGTTTAGATCGTCGTTTAAGCCGGTGGAGGGATCCACAAATAAAGGGGCGGAGACGCGGGTGAGATGCAACAGATGGCTGATATGCTGTTCAAAGCATTGCCTGATCTTGCTGATAGCGGCTTGTGTTTCTCCCAAGCTTAATTTTGGGCGGGATTGGTAGGTTCTAGGAATGATTGTTTTACTCATGGTCAAATGATCCTTTCTAAAAAATAGAGGTTCGCCGTATCCTGAAAACATGAAATAAAAAAGCGCCGCAGGTCTCTTAAAACCCGCAGCGCCTTTGCTTGCTTATTTTGCATTATAAACGTAGAAGATAGCGTTGTCAATTATTTTTCTCAAAATGAAGGAAATAATTTGATTTTATACAAAAATCAGGGGCTTTTTATGGAATTAAAAAAAGATAGTTTTATTTATGCAAGTAAGGGGATTTTATTATGCGGGATGTTGACAAAAACAGCCATCTTATCTTATAATTAAATGCGAACAATGGCGTTCATAGAAAGCAGGGATTTCCCATGGAATCCTTCTTTTTGTGAACGCTTTTTATTTTGGAAAGAGATCTGTTTTCTCATATTAGGGAAAAGGAATCTTTTCTTCTGTGGGATGGAAATTCGATAAAATCCCTTTATAGACAGGCATAATAAGAGTATAATGGCAACAGATGATGAGGTCCGGACTATGAGATTGGGGGATACCAGAGACTATGAAAGAGACCATTCATGAAGTACTGCAATTTGTGGAAGAAAATGACGTCAAGTTTATTCGTCTAGTATTTTGTGATATTTTCGGAATGCAGAAAAACATTTCCATCATGCCTTGGGAGTTGCCAAGGGCCTTTGAACGGGGAATCTCTTTTGACGGCTCTGCCGTACGTGGCTTTATGAACGTGGATGAATCAGATCTCTTTATTGTACCGGATGCCGCTACGCTCTCCATTCTCCCATGGAGGCCGTCTCAAGGCAGGGTCATCCGTTTTTTTTGTGATGTGAAATATCCCGACGGAACTCCTTTTGAAGGGAATTCCCGCAGCCTTTTGCAGGAAGCGTCACGTCAGGCGGAACAAATGGGATATGTTTGCAAGATTGGATCTGAATGCGAATTTTATCTGTTTGAAACCGATGAAAAGGGGTATCCCACCCGGATTCCCCATGATTATGCGGGTTACTGTGATATCGCGCCCAAAGACCGGGGGGAAAATGTTCGCCGGGAAATCTGCCTTTCCTTAGAACAGATGGGCATCAAACCGGAGAGTTCCCACCATGAGCAGGGACCGGGACAAAATGAAATTGATTTCCAGTATAGCGACGCGGTGACTGCGGCGGATAATTTGGTGACATTCCGGGCGGTAGTCCGCAATATTGCCGCCCGCAATGGACTATATGCCACGTTTTTGCCAAAGCCATTTCCCGATCAGAGCGGAAGCGGCCTGCACATTAATCTTTCTCTCTATAAAGACGGGGTTAATTTGTTCAAAACGTCAGGGGAAGAACATTCCCAGGAAGCGGAAAGCTTTATGGCAGGCATTTTAAACCATATTTCGGATATTACGGCTTTCCTGAATCCCCTGCCCAACTCTTACCGCCGCTTTGGAGCGTTTGAGGCGCCTAAATATATCACATGGTCCCATCAGAACCGTTCCCAGCTCATCCGGATTCCCGCTTCGGCCGGAGAATATTGCAGGATGGAGCTGCGTTCCCCGGATCCCTCCTGCAATGCGCATTTAGCTTTTGCCCTGCTGCTGTTTGCGGGTCTGGACGGCATCCGAAACCGCATGGATTTACCGAAACCTCGGGATTTTGACCTGTATACGGTGTCCCCGGAGAAGCTCCAAAATATAGAGCAGCTTCCCAAAAACTTAGGAGAGGCGATTGAAAAGGCGGAGCAAAGTGAATTTGTCCGCCATATCGTCCCGGAGCGATTGTTGAAAAATTATTGCAAGGAGAAGAGGATACAGTGGGAAAACTATTCTGCGGCGGAAGATAAGGAACGTTTGGATCAGGACTTTTATTTTGTAAACGTATAGAAATGTTTGGCTACCAAAACAAAAGGAAAGTCTGGTGAGAATATGGATTGCGTATTGGTAGTGGCAGGAACCGATCAGGGAAAGGCGTTTTTATCCGATTTATTGAAAGCACGCGCTTTTGATCGGGTGGTAGCGGTGAGCAATGGAGGAGAAGCGCGCCGGGCGATGATTGAAGATTCCTATGATTTGGTGCTGATTAACGCGCCGTTACGGGATGAATCGGGTTTTGAATTGGCAATATCGGTAACACAGAGCACAGACTCCAGTGTGATCGTATTGGTCAAATCGGAACGCGCCGACGAAGCGGCGGAGAAGGTAGAGGATTTTGGCGTGCTCATTGTGCCAAAACCGGTAAGCCGCCAGATATTCTACCAGACGCTAAAAATTGCAACGGCCTCCCGCCGGAGGATGTTGGGATTAATCAACGAAAATACCAGGTTACAGCATAAGATAGAAGAAATTAAGCTGGTAGACCGGGCCAAATGCGCCCTGATCCAATATCGCCATTTGACAGAGCAGGAGGCCCATTATTATCTGGAAAAACAGGCCATGGATCAGCGTTTGACACGGCGCCAAGTGGCGGAAGAAATTATCAAAACCTATGAAGGTTGACGGAGGAAGCAATATGGAGCAGCGTATTTATCTCACTTTGGAAAACGGAACCGTATTTCAAGGAAAAAGCTTTGGCGCACGTAGGCAGGTGACAGGGGAAGTGGTTTTCACTACGGCAATGACCGGTTATCTGGAGACGTTGACTGATCCCAGTTATTATGGACAGATGGTGGTGCATACCTTTCCTTTGATTGGGAACTACGGGGTTATCCCCGCAGATTTTGAAAGTCCGGCTCCCCAGCTTACCGCCTATATTGTAAGAGAATGGTGTCAGGCCCCGTCCAACTTCCGTTGCGAGGGAGATCTTGACACCTTTTTAAAAGAAAAGGGCATTGTGGGGATGTATGGAATTGATACCCGGGCGTTAACCCGTATCATCCGGGAACACGGCGTGATGAACGCAAAACTGACGTTGGAGGAGCCTGACATTCCGGCCATCCAAAAAGAGCTTGCGGATTTTTCTATCCGCAATGCGGTTGCCTCTGTGAGTATTTCTGAGAAAGAGGTGCTATATCCGGAAAAAAAGGTACGGAAAGTGGTGCTGTGGGACTTTGGGGCCAAAAAGAATATTGGCCAGGAGCTGGCCAAGCGCGGCTGCGAAGTGGTTTGCATGCCCCAGAATTCCACCGCGGAGGAAATCTTGGGGGAAATACCGGACGGTATTATGCTGAGCAATGGACCGGGGGATCCCCAGGAAAATGTCCAAGTGGTGGAACAGCTGCGCAAACTGTGCCAATCCGGTATTCCCATGTTCGGTATTTGCCTGGGGCATCAATTGTTGGCGCTGGCGCAGGGGGCGACCACAGAAAAACTGAAGTATGGGCACCGGGGCGGAAACCAGCCGGTGAAGAATTTAAAGACTGGGCGCGTCTATATTACCAGCCAGAATCACGGCTATGCGGTGGTGGCGGACAGCCTGCCGGATACGGCGGAACTTCGTTATATCAATGCCAACGACGGTACCTGCGAGGGCGTGAGCTATCACAATATGCCCGCGTTTTCCGTTCAGTTTCACCCCGAGGCCTCTTGCGGCCCTCATGATACCATGTTCCTGTTTGATGAGTTTATTCAAAAAATTGACAGGGAAAACAAGGCGTCGGCTCAATAAGGCCATGATAACAAGATGTGAAAGCCATAACATGGAATCCTCATGCGGTATACAAAGGATAAGTCCTTTGGTTTAGAAAATAGAAATGGAATTGTGATAAAAGGATGTGAAGGGTATGCCTCTGAATCCCAACTTAAAAAAAGTATTAGTAATTGGTTCCGGCCCTATTGTGATTGGACAGGCGGCGGAGTTTGACTATGCAGGAACCCAGGCATGTTGCGCCTTAAAGGAAGAAGGCTTGGAAGTAGTGCTGGTCAATTCAAATCCGGCGACTATTATGACAGACAACGCGATGGCGGACGAAATTTATATCGAGCCGCTGACCATAGACACCATCAAGCGGATCATTGAAAAAGAAAAACCGGACAGCCTGCTTTCCACATTGGGCGGGCAGACGGGATTGACCTTATCCATGCAGCTTGCCAAAGAAGGTTTTTTGGAGAGCCATGGGGTGACTTTGCTGGGCGCCAATCCGGAAACCATTGATAAAGCGGAAGACCGCCAGATCTTCAAAGATACCATGCTGGAGATCGGCGAACCGGTGATCCCCTCGGTCATTGCCCATAAAGTGGAAACAGCGGTGGACTTTGCCAACCAAGTGGGGTATCCGGTTATTATCCGTCCGGCTTTTACCCTGGGAGGAAGCGGCGGAGGCATTGCGTCTGATGAGGAACAATTGCGGGAGATCTGCGCCAACGGACTGCGCCTTTCCCCCATTACCCAAGTGCTGGTGGAAAAATGCATTGCCGGGTGGAAGGAAATCGAATTTGAGGTGATGCGGGACGGAGCGGGGAACGTGATCACCGTATGCAGTATGGAAAACTTTGACCCCGTGGGAGTGCATACCGGGGACAGTATCGTAATCGCTCCGGCGGTTACCTTAGCGGACAAAGAATACCAAATGCTTCGTTCAGCGGCGTTAAATATCATCACCGCTATGGGGATTGAAGGAGGCTGCAACTGCCAGTTTGCCTTAAATCCCGATAGTTTTGAATACGCGGTCATTGAGGTCAATCCCCGCGTGTCCCGTTCTTCTGCGCTGGCTTCCAAGGCCACCGGCTATCCCATCGCCAAAGTGGCCGCCAAAATCGCCATCGGCTATACGTTAGACGAAATCCCCAATGCGGTTACGGGCAAAACTTTTGCCTGTTTTGAGCCCACGCTGGATTATGTCGTGGTAAAATTCCCCAAGTGGCCGTTTGATAAATTTGTGTACGCCCAGCGTACTTTGGGCACGCAGATGAAAGCCACCGGGGAAGTGATGGCCATTGGGCAAAGTTTTGAACAGGCCATCATGAAAGCGGTACGCGGGGCGGAGATCTCCAAGGACAGCCTGGATTCCCCGGAAATGGCCCAGTGGAGCGACCGGGAGGTATACGACCACATTTCTGTTTGCGACGATCAGCGCCTGTTTGTTATTTTTGAGGCCCTCAAACGCGGCGTTACCTGCGAGCAGATCCATGCTATCACTAGGATAGATTTGTGGTTTTTATATAAGCTGCTCCATCTGGCACAGATAGAAAAACAGTTAAGTACACAACCTCTCACCGAAGAAACCTACCGGGAAGCCAAAAAGTTAGGGTATCCGGATACCGTCATCCGCCGGCTGACCCAGCAGGAAATTCCCTATCATATCCCGGCGGCTTTCAAAATGGTGGATACCTGTGGGGCGGAATTTGACGCCCAGACCCCATATTTTTACGCTACCTATGATGAAGAGGACGAGGCGGCCCCCTTTATTCGGCAGAAGAACTCTTCAAAGCCCACGGTCGTAGTCTTTGGCTCCGGTCCTATCCGCATTGGGCAGGGCATTGAGTTTGACTATGCTTCCGTTCACTGTGTCTGGGCGTTAAAAGAAGCGGGATATGATGTGGTGATTATCAATAATAACCCGGAAACGGTATCTACTGATTTTAATACTGCGGACCGCCTTTACTTTGAACCGCTTACCCCGGAAGACGTTAAGAATGTCATTGACGTGGAGAAGCCGGTAGGCGCTGTGGTAGCCTTTGGCGGGCAGACCGCCATTAAGCTGACCAAGTATTTGGAAAAAGAGGGCGTGACCATCCTGGGGACTCCGGCGGACAGCATCGACGCGGCGGAAGACCGGGAACGTTTTGACGAGCTGCTGGAAAAACTGCATATCAAACGTCCGCAAGGCACCACGGTGATGACAGAACAGGAAGCCCTGGAAGCCGCCAATCAGTTGGGGTATCCCGTGCTGATGCGCCCTTCTTATGTATTGGGCGGCCAGAATATGATCATTGCTTTCTGTGACGACGATATCAGGGAATACATGGGGATCATCCTGCAACACGGCATTGAAAATCCAGTGCTCATCGATAAGTACCTGATGGGCGTGGAGATTGAAGTGGACGCAATTTGCGACGGGGAAGAGATCCTGATTCCGGGTATTATGGAACACATTGAGCGCGCCGGTATCCATTCCGGCGATTCTATCGCCGTTTATCCCGCCTGGAACCTCACAGGGGAACAGACGGAAAAGCTTATCGATTATACCAAACGCCTGGCGGTTTCCCTGCATACCAAAGGGTTGGTGAATATCCAATACGTGGTGCATGAAGGCAAGATCTATGTGATTGAAGTCAATCCCCGTTCCTCCCGCACTATCCCCTATATCAGCAAAGTGACGGGCGTGCCCATGGTGGATTTGGCCACCCGGGCTATGTTGGGCGAAAAGTTGAGCGATATGGGATACGGGACCGGGTTGTATCACACCCCGCCTTATGTGGCGGTAAAAGTACCGGTATTCTCTTTTGAAAAGCTCATGGATGTAGACGTCCATTTGGGGCCGGAAATGAAGTCCACCGGCGAGGTGCTGGGAATTGGAAAGACTTTGGAAGAGGCCCTTTACAAAGGGCTGACCGCAGCCGGTTATCGGATGGAAAAGCAGGGGGGGATTCTGGTCACGGTCCGGGATTCCGACAAGGCGGAGATCAGCGGTATTGTGAAAAAATATGACGATCTGGGATTCACCCTGTACGCTACCAAGGGAACCGCCCGCGTACTGCGCCAGGCGGGCATGAGCGTGACGTCGGTTAATAAAATTCATGAATCAGATACCAATACCCGCACGTTATTGGAAAGCGGAAAGGTGAGCTATATTATTTCTACCTCTTCTAAGGGCAGGCTTCCCACCCGGGATAGTGTCAAGATCCGCCGGAAGGCTGTGGAACTGGGAATTCCCTGCTTGACTTCTTTGGACACCGCCAACGCCCTGGCGATGATTTTAAAGAGCCGTTATACCCCATACAGCACGGAACTGGTGGATATTAACCATATGAGAAGGGAACGTATGAAACTGAAATTTACCAAGATGCAGGGCTGCGGCAACGATTATATTTACTTTAACTGCTTCGAACAACAGGTGGTCAGCCCGGAATCTTTAAGCGTTACCCTGTCGGACCGCCATTTCGGCGTGGGCGGGGACGGCATTATCTTGATCTGCCCTTCCCAAGTGGCGGATGCGAAAATGAGGATTTTTAACCTGGACGGCAGCGAAGGGAAAATGTGCGGAAACGGAATCCGCTGCGTGGGGAAATATCTCTATGACCACCGCATGGTGGATAAGACGGAACTGACGGTAGAGACCCTCAGCGGCATTAAAAAGCTCCATCTGTATGTCCAGGATGGGAAAGTCGGTTCCGTATCGGTGAGCATGGGCAAAGCGGAACTGAGGCCGGAACGGATTCCCGTACAGTTGGAAGGGGACCTGGCAGTCCATGTGCCGGTAACCATTGACGGGCAGCCCTATGATATCACTTGCGTTTCCATGGGGAACCCTCACTGTGTGGTGTTCTGCGACAATGTAGACGGGATAGAACTGGAGAAAGTAGGGCCGTTGTTTGAATTTAACGAGCTGTTCCCGGAGCGGGTCAATACGGAATTCGTCCAGGTGATTGACGCGACCACCGTGAAAATGCGGGTCTGGGAGAGAGGCAGCGGGGAAACCTGGGCTTGCGGCACCGGCGCGTGTGCGGCGGCGGTGGCCTCTGTGCTCAATGGATATTGTAAGCAGGGCGAAGACGTCACGGTAAAATTAAAAGGCGGGGAGCTGATTATTCATTACACGGAGGATGACGTGGTAATGACAGGGGAAGCGAAAACCGTGTTCCAAGGAGAAGTGGAGATATGACCAAATATATTTTTGTGACGGGAGGCGTGGTGTCCGGCCTGGGGAAGGGGATTACGGCGGCCTCCCTGGGAAGGCTTCTAAAAAACAGGGGCCTGCACATCGCGGCTCAGAAATTGGACCCCTATATCAACGTGGATCCCGGCACCATGAGCCCGTACCAGCACGGGGAAGTCTATGTGACCGAAGACGGCGCAGAAACCGATTTGGATTTGGGGCACTATGAGCGTTTTATTGATGAAAACCTTAACCAGTATTCCAACTTAACCACGGGAAAAGTTTACTGGAATGTGCTGCAAAAAGAGCGTAAGGGGGAATATCTGGGGGAAACCGTTCAGGTAATCCCTCACATCACCAATGAAATTAAAAGCTTTATCTATTCGGTGGGCCAAAAGACCGGGGCGGACGTAGTCATCACCGAAATCGGCGGCACCACCGGGGATATCGAAAGCCAGCCGTTTTTGGAGGCCATCCGCCAGGTTTCCCACGAGGTGGGCAGGGAAAATTGCCTGTTCCTCCATGTGACTTTGGTCCCCTATCTCAAAAGCTCTGGAGAACATAAATCGAAACCAACCCAGCACTCCGTAAAAGAGTTGCAATCCTTTGGTATTATGCCGGACCTGATTATCATGCGGTGCGACGAACCGGTGGATGAAAGCATCCGCCGGAAAATCGCTTTATTCTGCAATGTCAAAGAAGACTGCGTCATTGAGAATTTGACGCTGCCGGTGCTTTACCAAGCCCCTTTGATGCTGGAGGAAAACGGGCTGGCGGAAATTGTGTGCCGTGAGCTGTCTATCCCGTGCGGCCCCTGTGATTTGACCGAGTGGAAAGAGATGGTCCATCGGATAGAAAACAGCAGGAAGCAAATCAAGATTGCGCTTGTGGGCAAATATGTGAAACTGCACGACGCTTATCTGTCGGTGGCGGAAGCGCTGTATCACGCCGGCTATGAAAATGGGGTGAAGGTAGAGATCCAATGGGTGGATTCAGAAGAATTGAATGATAAGAGCGCTCCTGTGTTATTGGGGGACTGCGCCGGCATTATAGTGCCGGGGGGATTTGGCGGACGCGGCATTGAAGGGATGGTTGCCGCCGCTGCCTATGCCAGAACCCATCAAGTTCCCTATTTTGGGATTTGTTTGGGGATGCAGGTTGCCGTCATAGAATATGCCCGCCATGTATTGGGATGGGAAGACGCCAATTCCAGCGAATTCGATCCTCAAAGCGCTCACCCGGTGATCGCCTTGATGCCAGATCAAGAGGGGAATCTGCCCAAAGGAGGCACGATGCGCTTGGGGGCTTATCCCTGCCAAGTCCAGAGGGAAACCGCCCTTTACCGCGCCTATCAGGCGGCGGAAATTTCCGAGCGCCACCGCCACCGTTATGAATTTAACAATGAATATCGGAAAGACTTTATGGAAGCGGGCCTCACTTTATCGGGGACTTCGCCGGATGGAAGGCTGGTGGAGGCGGTAGAGCTGCACTCACAGCGCTTTTATGTGGGGGTGCAGTATCATCCGGAATTCAAGAGCCGGCCCAATCGGGCGCATCCTTTGTTCCGGGAATTTATTGCCGCATCACTGGGAGAGGAGTAAACAATTATGACAAGAAATTATCAGGAAGAGTTGGAACGCCGGATCGCTTTTATCCAGGAACAGTTGAAGCGCTCCGGAGCTCGGGGCATTGTTTATGGAAACAGCGGCGGAAAGGACAGCGCTCTGGTGGGCATCCTGTGCCGCAAGGCATGCGATCATGTATTGGGAGTCATGATGCCGTGCCAGTCCAGACGTAATTTCGGAGAGGATATGGAAGACGGGCGTAAGGTGGCGGAACAATTTGACATCCCCACCATTACCGTTGACCTGACGATGGGAAAAGAATTTTTTTGCAGCCAGGTGGGAGGCCAGGTGCAACTTTCCGATATGGCCAAAGCCAATATTGCGCCGCGTATGCGGATGATCACTCTGTACGCCATTGCCCAAAGCAAAAATTATCTGGTGGCGGGCACCGGAAACCGCAGCGAGGCTTATGTGGGCTATTTCACCAAATGGGGAGACGGCGGCCATGACTTTAATCCCATCGCGGACCTGACGGTAACTGAAATTTACGAGTTCCTCCGTTTCCTCCATGCGCCGGAAAATATTATTACAAAAGCTCCGTCCGCCGGACTGTTTGAAGGACAGACCGATGAAAAAGAGATGGGAATTACGTATGCCCAAATTGACCGTTATCTTTTGCAAGGCGAAGGCGAGCCGGAAGTCGTTGCTAAAATAGAGGCTATGCATCGGAAAAGCGAACACAAACGGCAGATGCCTGCTCGTCTGTAAAAAGATTGCGTTTTCTTTCAGGAAAAAGAAATAACCTGCCAGGGGGCGGGTTTTGCCGGATGAGAAAAAAGAAAAGAAAGGTTGGTATGGATGAAGATTAACCAGAATTATTCCCGTCTGGAAGAGAGCTATTTGTTTTCTACCATTGCCCAGAAAGTATCGGCATTTCAAACCGATCATCCAAAAACAGAGATCATCCGTCTAGGAATTGGGGATGTTACCTTGCCGTTATGCAGCGCGGTGGTGCAGGAACTCCACAAAGCAGTGGAAGAGATGGGCCATAAAGATACCTTTCATGGATACGGCCCGGAACAGGGGTATCCGTTTTTGAAAGCTTCCATCCGCGGCCATTATGCGGTCCGGGGCGTGCATCTGGATCCAGACGAAATTTTCGTCAGCGATGGGGCTAAAAGCGACTTGGGCAATATCTTGGATCTTTTTGATGTGGACAATACCGTCCTGATCCCAGATCCGGTCTATCCGGTCTATGTGGACACCAATCTCATGGCGGGCCGGAAGATCGTATATCTGGACGCCAACCAGGAAAACGGTTTTCTGCCTATGCCCGATGAACAGGTGAAGGCAGACCTCATTTATCTGTGTTCCCCCAATAATCCCACAGGTGCTGTCTACACCAAAGAGCAGCTGAAACAGTGGGTCGACTATGCCGCGTATTGCGGGGCGGTGATTTTATTTGACGCTGCTTATGAGGCTTTTGTCCAGGAAGACGATCTTCCCAGATCCATTTATGAAATCGACGGGGCCAAAGAGTGCGCGATTGAATTCTGTTCCTTTTCCAAAACGGCGGGCTTTACCGGGACCCGTTGTGGGTATACCGTGGTGCCTATGGCACTTCAGCGGGAAGGGATGTCCCTGAACCATATGTGGCTGAGACGGCAGACCACCAAGTTTAACGGCGTGCCTTACATTGTACAGAAAGGCGCGGCTGCGGTGTTCCAGGAGGAAGGCATGCAGCAGATACGGAAAAATATTGCCTATTATCAGCACAATGCCAAAGTAATCGCAGATACCCTGACCGGTTTGGGAATCTGGTATACAGGCGGAAAAAATTCCCCGTATATCTGGCTCAAATGTCCCCATGAAATGAAGTCGTGGGAGTTTTTTGATTGGTTACTCCAAGAGGCCCATGTAGTGGGGACGCCGGGGGCCGGTTTTGGGAAAAACGGGGAAGGGTTCTTCCGTCTGACCTCGTTTGGCGATCAAGACAAAACGGCCGAAGCTATGCAGCGTATTCAGAAACTCTTGAAATAGAAAAAATAACCATGCAGGGAAAAACTCTGCATGGTTATTTTTCTAACTCTGCCTATGAAAATAATCAAGGGAACTGCTGTCATAGAGAAGGAAGGGGACTTAATACCGTAAGCGCGCATTCTCCTGTGATTTCATCCCGTATCCACGGTTCTACCATAATAAAGCAAGGGGAACTCTGGTGGGTATAGGGATGAATAGGAAGAATATCAAATTTTGCCCTTCTGGCTTGTTCCGGCGTAATAGCCCCGTTTTGTTTGGCTCTGCGTACATAATCTTGGATAGGCTCTTCAGTCCGGATACTGTCAAAAAGGGAAGGGCAGGCCCCTTTTGCTCCGGAAAGCAAATAATCCAGCTTTAATAAAGCTAGGAAAAAGAAATAAGCTGATGATTCTAATTTTTGCCTGGCGAATTCCCCTAAGGCGGTGATCTGGTTGGCGGCGCTCATAGGACGGTCCAAAAAGCCGCGCGGGTTGCAATAGTCGGCCAGATCTTCGTAACAGGAAAATGGGGAAGGGTAAGCCTGTTCCATCAGATAAGCTAAGGCCCGGCGGGCGCGGCCGGAATTATAATACCGTTCCACAACTTCTTCGATCCCTTTCAGCCGAAGAAGTTCTTCGGCTGAAATCCAAGGGGTGGACAGTACTTCGTAAGGGGGATAATCCCGGCACACAAGGCCGTAGGATTCCGCATTTTTCCATAGGGAAGACCCTTTGAGCAGTTTTAAAAATCCCAGCTGTAACTGATGGGGTTGCATTTCATAGACTTGGTCGAAAGAACGGGCGAAACTGCGGTAATCTTCCCAGGGAAGGCCGGCAATCAAATCCAAATGCAGATGAACGTTTCCGCTTGCCATTAAAGTTTTGATATTGTGCCGCAGCTTGTCAAAGCGAGTATGCCGCACCACGGCCGAGAGGGTTTGTGGATTACAGGACTGAACGCCGGCCTCTAACTGGAATTTGCCTTTGGGGGAGGAGCAAAATAGCGCCAGTAATTCTTCATCTAGAAGATCCGCGCCAATTTCAAAATGAAAGCGGGTGGGACCGCCTAAGGAAATGATATACCGCACGATTTCCTTTGCACGGGCGGGATGTGCGTTAAAAGTCCGGTCGATCAGTTTTACAATAGGGGCTCCTTCCTGTACAAACCGGGAAAGATCTTTTTTTACCTGTTGCATAGGGCGTTCCCGTACCCCTCCCCCCATGGCTCCAGACAGGCAGTAAGAGCAGGAAAAAGGGCAGCCCCGGGATGATTCGTAATAAGCGATTTTTCCTTCCGCAAAGCAAGGGGCGGTTTCCGGGTATGGGGAGGGAAGATGCTCCCAGCCGGCAGCCAGCTGATAATGATCGTCTCCCAGAATCTGGCCTTGCCTGCGATAGACGATACCGGGCAGGCGGGGATCCTGATTTTGTTCCAGACATTCCATAAGATGGGGGAAAAGGGATTCTCCTTCTCCACATAAGATGCAGTCGATTTCCGGATGTTTATGGAGGATCTCTTTGGCGGTAAAGGAGACTTCAGGCCCTCCCAAAAATATAAAAACCGAGGGGAGGGCTTTTTTTAAGTCAGAACACAAGCGGAAAATAGATTGGATATTCCAAATATAACAGGAAAAGCCCACTGCATCCGGTTTCAAGGAGAGAAGATCCTTTAAAATGAGAAAAGGTTGCTGGTTGATATTGTAATCCCGCAGGATGGGCGGCTCTTGATCACAGCAGGAAGCCAGGCATCGGATGGCTAAATTAGTATGGATATATTGGGAATCCAAAGCGGCCAGAACGGTTTTCATAAGTACCTCTTTTCCATTACAAAAAATAAAGATATCGCTGTTATTATAAAAGAAAAAGAAGCGGGCCGCAATTAAGAAATAAAAATTCATGTTAAGGGCAAGAATACGTGACAGAGAAAGATAGATATGATACACTACAGAAAAAGACAGCAGGGTTGGACGGGATAGAGATTGCTTCTGGCGGGTTGTACAGTGGAGAAATCCCGGCGAGGCGGGATGCGCTTAGACATATGCCATCGGGCTGTCACTTTTCCTCTACAGGACATGGGGCGCTTGGGATACTATGCGGAAGGATCGCATGACCCCTAAAAATTCGCAGTGCCTCCCGGCGGAAAAACAAAACCTGCGCGGAGGATCTTTGCCGTTGGATTGCCCATGATATTCCGGAAGAAGAGATCGGGAAAATGTTGAAAATCCTTACATCAATCAACAAAGAAAGGTCGACTGTTTATGAAAGCGCTATTCATTGGCGGGACGGGTACCATCAGTCTGGCGATTACCAAACGAATTGCCCAGAATCCTGATTGGGAACTCTGCTTGCTCAACCGGGGGAACCGGACAGAGGAAGTACCGGAACCAGTACATCTCATCGAAGCGGATATTCAAGACGAAGCTTCTGTGGCGGAAAAACTGGCAGACATGCACTTTGACGTGGTGGCGGATTTTATTGCTTTTGTGCCGGAACATATTGAACGGGATATCCGGCTATTTGCCGGGAAAGTAAAACAGTACTTTTTTATCAGTTCGGCTTCCGCTTATCAAAAGCCATTGTCGGATTTTCGCATTACGGAAAGTACTCCGCTTTGCAATCCCTACTGGCAATATTCCCGGGACAAAATTGCATGTGAAGAACGGCTGATACGGGAATATCGGGACCATGGTTTCCCGGTTACCATTGTGCGTCCCAGCCATACCTATGGGGATACCTCCGTCCCGGTTGCCCTCCACGGGGCGGGGGGAAGCTGGCAAGTTATTCGGCGAATGATGGACGGCAAGCCTGTGATTGTTCCAGGAGACGGAAGTTCTCTTTGGACCTTGACCCACAACAGCGATTTTGCCAAAGGGTTTGTGGGATTGATGGGAAATCCCCACGCTATTGGGGAAGCAGTACAGATTACCTCAGAGGAATCGCTTACCTGGAATCAAATTTATCAAATAATTGGGGAAGCGTTGGGGGTTACCCCTAAACTTATCCATATTGCCACAGACTTTTTGACGGCATGCGACCCGCAGATGAAAGGCGGTTTATTAGGCGACAAAAGCAATACCGTCTATTTTGATAATCAAAAATTAAAACGGTTGGTCCCGGGATTTCAGGCGACGGTGCGGTTTGACCAGGGGGTGCACCGGACATTACGATACATCCAGGGACGTCCGGAATACCAAACCGAAGATCCCGTTTTCGATCATTGGTGTGATGACGTCATAAAAGCATATCACAGCGGTTTACAGCGTTTTTTTGAAATACATCCGCAATCTTAGTAAAGAAAAAAGGATTACTTACAAAAAAGGAAGCCAAGAGATGATTCTCTCAGCTTCCTTTTTTATTAGCCAGATATACTAACAAGATTTTAAGCCGTTCTCTATTAGGATTGGATGGTACGCTTTTTCATCGGGGTGATTCTCCCATCTTTCTCCACAATGCGAACCCGATCCAGGGTTTGGCGTAAGTCTGCACGGATACTTTGTACATATTCCTGCCGGAGGGCCTGCTGTTCGGCCTTTTCTTCTTCCGTCAAGCCGGCTTGTTTGGCTTTGCGGGCCAATTCATTGATGCGATCGATTTTTTCGCTGGTCATAGTTCCTCTCTTTCAAAAGATAAAAGGGGCGGGAAATCCCGGACCTTTTATAAAAATGCCAATCTAGCGATACTTTATTTCTGTAGGAAACGGGGCATTAATAAGTGTCCCTGCATGACCCGGTTTCCAGTAGCCGCCGCTTGTTCTTCATCAAAACAGACGACGCCGCTATCCACCTCCTGATTGCTCCGGTAGATCAGGTAAGGTACAGGATCGGAAGCATGCGTGCGGGTGGAAATCGGAGTGGGATGGTCGGGAAGGACCATTACGGAATAGTCGCCGAATTTTTCCAATCCCTTGAGCAGCGGCTGAAGGATCAGATGGTCGATCAGGCTGATACTCTTTATTTTGTTTTCCAGTTCATTGCGGTGCCCGCATTCGTCGGGAGCTTCCACGTGGATATAGACAAAATCCTGCCCCCGCTCAAATTCCTGCAAGGCCGCTTCCATTTTTCCTTGGAAGTTGGTGTCGATATAGCCGGTAGCGCCCTCTACATCGCAGGAATGCATTTTGGCGCACAGTCCGATCCCTTTGATGAGATCTACTGCGGAGACGACGGACCCTTTCAAGCCGAATTTATCCTGAAAACTGTCCAGACGGGGACGCATGCCCTCCCCCCAAAGCCATATAGAATTGGCAGGACGTTTTCCCTCCTGAACGCGCTTTTGGTTGATGGGATGATTTTTGAGCAGTTCATGGCTCTTTTTCATCATATCCAGGAGGAGCTGCGCCTCTGTGCCTTCTGGAAGATGGCCACGTACGCTTCTGCCGGAGATATCGTGGGGAGGGGTCAATTTTCCGGGTTTTGGATTGCCGTGTTTCCACACCAAGCAATGTCGGTAGCTTACGCCCGGATAGAAGGCGAATGTATCGTTGCCCAAATTTTCTTGAATAAATCCAATGAGGATTTTTGCCTCTTCCGTGGAAATATCTCCCGCGCAGTAATCGACCATACTTTTGTCTTCATAGTTTTCTTCCTCTGACAGAGTGACCAGATTGCAGCGCAGCGTTACGTCATCGTCTTTAAGATCAATCCCGATGCTGGCGGCCTCCAGCGGGGAACGGCCGGTATAGTAGATAGAGGGATCGTATCCCATTACGGAAAGGTTTGCTACATCGCTGCCGGGAGCAATGCCGTCCGGTACCGTTTTTACGAGACCCACTTCCGCCTTTGCCGCCAAAGCGTCCATAGCGGGCTTATCCGCTGCCGCCATCGGGGTTTTACCGCCTAAAGTTTCTATGGGATAATCCGCCATGCCGTCGCACAACACAACCGCATATTTCATCGTTACAACCAACTTTCTTTGGAGATTTTTTTCTATTATAAATCTTCCCTAACCGTTTCGCAAGGGTAGAG
>CAJFUH010000059.1 GCA_904420155.1 uncultured Clostridia bacterium | reverse complement strand
TGCTCTTCACAGACAACAAGCCCTTTCGGTTGCTTGAATAATTTCGCTTAGTGATATTTGTCTAACTTTTTGGGGCCAGTTCAGTTTCCGTGTGCTCGTTTCTTTTCTTTCTGCTCTTAACATCCTTATGAAGCAGGAGACAAATGTCAAGCCTTTTTTATTTAGCCCCTAATTCTTTACAACAGTTCTTTTCTCAGTTGAGCGCCGCTCTTGGGGGAAAGCATAGCCGGGGCAATATCCAACACCGTTTTTGCTCCGGTCTCTCCATTCTTATGGAGTTTATACACCGCTCTCGCATAAGCCACGAGTACGCTGGAGGTAAATTCCGGATTCGATTCCAGTTTGAGAGAATATTCTACAATATGCTTGGTATTTTGATTTGCACCAGTCTTGCCGCTACGAATCACAAATCCACCGTGAGGCATGGCACTGTGGTCCGCTTTTAATTGTTCTTCTGTGATGAAATGCACCACCGTGTCATAATCCGAAAAATAGTTGGGCATATTCTTGATTTCCTGCTCAATGGCAACCTTATCTGCTCCCTCTTCCGCCACGACAAAGCACTCTCTTAAATGCTTCTCACGGGTAGACAATTCCGGATCTTCCCCATGACGGACACGGTTTACAGCTTCTTCAATCGGGATGGTATACTGAATACCATTTTTCACGCCTTTCACACGGCGGATTGCATCAGAATGGCCTTGGCTTACGCCTTTGCCCCAAAAAGTATAGGTCTTACCCTGGGGAAGGATGGCGTCCCCATACATGCGGTTGATAGAGAACATTCCAGGATCCCAGCCTACCGAAATAGCAGCTACTTTGCCGCTTACTTTTGCCGTCTGATTCATAGAATCAAAATATTCCGGAATTTTAGCATGGGTATCAAAACTATCCACCGTATTAAAATGGGCGGCAAATTGCGGACCCTGTACAGCCAAATCAGTAGCGGAACCGCCGCACAGGATCATCACGTCTATTTGATCCTGCATCTTTTCAGCATCTTCTACCCGATACTTTTTCATGTTGGGAGTGGCCAATTGCAGCTGATCCGGGTCTCTCCTGGTAAATACGCCCACCAATTCCATATCATCGTTTTGACGAATCGCTAACTCTACGCCTTTTCCTAAATTGCCGTATCCGACAATACCAATTCTGATCTTTTGATCTGCCATCTTCATACATCCTCATTTCTATACAAATTTTATCTTTTTTATATTATAGTGTCATCGCCTCTCCCCGTCTAGTACTTTTATAAAAATTTAATCCTTTTTTGCAATTTTATAAAAGCAGGGTATCATGTCGGCAAAATAAAAGATCTCTTTTGATCCATTTTTATCGAGTTTTTCCCTTCTTTTTTCTTTTATTCCTATCATTTATAATTTTTTTAAAGTAGGAATGCAACAAAAAATAATAAAATTGCAAAAGCCGCTCCTATCCACGGGATAAGAACGGCTTTAACTCTTGCTATTAATCCTGCTTATCTGCATGGTGATGACAATCGCAATCGTCATCACAGCAGATATCATCAAAGTCAAACTCTAACTTTTCGCCACAGTTTGGACAATCGATTTCTCCTTTGAGCAATACATCTTCGGAAAGACAAATGGTCTCTTGACAGGAAGGACAGGTTACCTCGTAGAACAGATCGTCTTCGTCTTCATCATCCTCGCCGTCATCCTGGTAGAAGTCTTCTTCCAGAGAGCACAAATCCTCGTCAACGGCATCCAGCTGATCGCCGAGATCATGATAGCCTTCTTCCAAATCGGAAACCGTGAGGGCCATATCATCCAACAGATCTGCCATAGCTTGGATCACCTTGACCTCTTTGCTGTTTTGATCCAGTTCCAAACCTTCCATCAAACCTTTGATGTATGCAGCCTTTTCTGTAATAGTCATAAACCTGTACCTCCTTAATAAAAATATATTACATGGGAAAATTACGATTAAGCACGCTCCATGTATTCCCCAGTACGGGTGTCGATTCTTACCATTTCTCCCTCATCGATGAACAGAGGAACCTTAATTTCGGCGCCGGTCTCCAAAACAGCGGGTTTGGTGGCGTTGGTCGCAGTGTTGCCTTTAAATCCAGGATCTGTTTTGGTAACCTGCAGCTCCACAAAAAAGGGAGGTTCTACCCCAAAAATATTGCCCTTATAGGACAAGATCTTGCACTCCATGTTTTCTTTTACAAACTTGAAGTTATCGCCCAAAACGCTGGCATTGATCGGGATCTGCTCATACGTCTCCAGATCCATGAAATAGTACAGATCCCCGTCGTTGTACAGGTACTGCATATCCTTACGGTCAATGTAAGCGGTGGGGTATTTGTCGTTGGGATTGAACGTGCGTTCTGTCACCGCTCCGGTGATGACATTCTTAATCTTGGTACGAACGAAAGCGGCGCCTTTGCCCGGTTTTACATGCTGGAATTCCACAATGGAAACCACATTTCCGTCCAACTCAAAGGTAATGCCGTTTCTAAAATCTCCTGCTGATATCATGATGATCCTCCAATACTTATATAATCTCTTGTAATTCTATCGTAATTCGGAAATTTTTTCAAGGGATTTTTAAAAATCTAAGGGATTTCGAGCTTTTCTTCTCCACTTTGGGGATTGATGACAATCCGCCCTGTTTATTTCCCTTTGGAAAAATACTCTACCGTATGTTTTATAACACGATCAATTCCTTGGGGGCTTTGGTCAAATTTTCACAGCCATCTTCCGTCACAGCCACCATATCCTCAATTCGCACTCCAAATTTCCCGGGTAGATAAATCCCGGGCTCTACGGTCATCACCATGCCAGGACACAGCAGGGTTTCTGTTCCTATTGAAAAATGGGGTTCTTCATGTATTTCCAGCCCTACAGAATGTCCTGTACTATGTCCAAAATATCCTTCATAACCTGCGCCATAGATGATATCCCTGGCCGCTTTATCAATTTCACCACAGGACACGCCAGCCTTTACTTTGGAAATAGCCTCTTGTTGTGCTTGAAGCACAATTTCGTAAACCTTTTCTTGTTCAGGCGTTACCTTGCCTAATGCCACGGTACGGGTCATATCGCTATGATATCCGTCCAACAAAGCGCCAATGTCCATGGTAATAAAGTCGCCTTTCTGTACTTGGTGGCTATCCGGGGCCCCATGACAAAGCGATCCTTTTGTCCCTGCCACCACGATCAAATCAAAGGCAACCCCTTGAGCCCCTTGTTTGCGCATATAAAATTCTAATTCCAGGGCCAAATCCTGTTCAGAAACGCCTTCCCGGATTTTCCCTAATACATGGGTAAAAGCCGCTTCTGTAATCTCCTGCGCAGCCCGGATCTTCCGGATTTCTTCCGGGCTTTTAATCTCTCTAAGATGCCAGAGCAAACAATCCAGCGTTGGATCCTCCACTGCCCTGGCTCCATTCTCAGCAAAAATGCGTTCCAGCCGTTTTGCTTCCGATAAGGAAATTCCCTGATTTTCCAACAAAATCCCATTTAAACGATGTTTACGGATCAGTTGCCCCAGCGTATCTTGCAAGCGCTCCAATAATACGACTTCGCAATCCGTCACCACTTTGCAGGCCGCCTCATAATACCGGAAATCCACCAAACAGTAAGATTGCTCCCGCGTGACCAATACGAATCCAGCGGAACTTTTCATTCCAGACAAATACAGCCTATTGGGAAAAGAAGAAATCAACGCGGCATCTACTGAAACACCTTCTGCAACAGCCGGCAATCGTTTTGCCAATTTTTGTACGCGTGTCGACATGGTAATCCTTCTTTCTACATCAAATCCTGTAAGGCATGCAAAGCCAAGAAATAGCTGGCTTTGCCAAATCCAGCGATTTGGCCTACGCATACGGCGGAGATCACAGAATGATGCCGAAATTCCTCTCTTGCATAAATATTGGACATATGCACTTCTACAAAGGGAATCCGTACACTGGCAATGGCGTCCCGCAAGGCATAGCTATAATGCGTCAGGGCGCCCGCATTGATAACAACCCCATCGAATTTTTCCCGGGATTCGTGGATTTTATCCACCAATGCGCCCTCCCAATTGGATTGGAAAATTTCGCAAGTATATCCCAGCTTTTCCGCGTAGGCCGCCACTTGTTCATGGATACTCTCTGCGCTCTCGTTTCCATATACACCTTTTTCCCGGATCCCCACCATGTTAAGGTTGGGCCCCAGCAATACCAATACTTTCTTTTTCAATTGCGCCACACCCCTTTTATTTTTTATCCTCTAACAAAGCTTTTTCATAAGCTCTTTGCATGGTGAGTGCATCCTGACTTTGAGTACCCGCTGATTCACAGATCACGGTGGGTTCCATTCCCCTCTCAGCAAAAAGTTCCATCAACGGCTGATAATCTGGGCCAAACCCCTTGTTATCGGAAAAGATCAGATGCCTCACCTCACCCCCTGCGGAATATTCGATTTGAGAAAAATGCACATGCATCCGTCGTATCCGCTCTTTTCCAAGCTGATCCTCCAGCTTGTCCAACAATGCGGCAAAAGCCTCTTTAGAATCCAGAGATCCCAACGTCCGGGCGTTCATATGGCCAAAATCCACACAGGGAAGCATGCGGTCATCCACCTTACATAGGGCGATTACCTCATCTAAATCCCCCAATTGAAGGATCTTTCCCATCGTTTCCGGACACATAATAATATGGGATAACCCTTGCTCGTCTAGAAACTTCTGGGCTTTTCTTATGGTATCTATGGCCACTTCTAATGCCTTGGCTCGGGTCTGCTTATTCAATCCGCCGGGATGCACGACTATACGGGTCCCTCCCATATAGTCCACAGTAAGGGCGCTCTGATAAATATAGTGCTCTACTGACTTTTTCCTCTTCTCCTCTTCCAAAGAGGCCAGCGAGATAAAATACGGAGCGTGCAGCGACATAGCAATCCCCAATTTTTTCGCCTTTTCCCCCAGTTGTCTGGCGGTTTTTTCCCCAATATTTACCCCGCGTCCACAACTATACTCAAAGGCGGACAGCCCAATCTGATCCAGATAATCCAAGTATTGCAGCGTGGATTTTATTTTAAGTTCCTTCGCCTTGCCGCACTGTCCGGCGGGCCCAAACTTAACCTTCATGGTTCCCTTCCTTCCTCTGTGCCAGGCGTTTGCGGATTGGCCGCTCTAAGGCCCTGCGGAAACGGAAACTCATACTATCCTCACAGTTTTCCGGTTCTAAAAGGATGGATTTCATGCCCGCCCAATTTGCACCTAAGATATCGGTGAATACTTGATCCCCTATCACGACTACCTGTTCAGGCTTCAATCCGTATTTCTTTTTGGCGTAAGGCACCCCCAACGGAAAGGGCTTTTGCGCAAAACAAACAAACGGCAGGTCAAACAGCGCGGCAAACGGCGCCACCCTACTTTTTAAATTATTGGACATAATCAGAATTTGAAAACCTGCTTCCCGGACGCGATGGGTCCACTCCACAGCGCCTAAAAAAGGTTCCTGGGAGCCGTGCAAAGCCAACGTATTGTCTACATCCAAGAAAATAGCCTTTGCACCCAAAGAATGCAACAATTCTATACTGATATCGGTGACACGGGGCAGGGCCACCGTAGGCATAAACCAAGACATAACAGACCTCCGATTTCTTTCCCATTCAGAAACCAATTCAGAAATAAAATGGATTTCTGTCTTCTAAATATCCCCGAATTCTAAATAATAGCAAGGGGAATTTTCTCTTTTAAAAAATTTCCCTCTACGATTAAAAAAGCGGGCAACAGTGCCCGCTTTTTCAAATCATGCAATTCAGTTGCAGCACAAACACAAATTATTTATATTTGCGTTTACGGGCTGCCTCGGACTTCTTTTTACGTCTTACAGAGGGCTTTTCATAAGCTTCTCTCTTACGAACCTCGGCAATAACGCCAGCTCTTGCACACTGCTTCTTGAATCTTCTCAGAGCACTGTCCAAAGACTCGTTGTCCTTAATTCTAATTTCAGCCATTTATCTTCCCTCCCCTCCGCCAAAAGGCAGGGGTTTTGTGTCATACGATACAAAAAATATTATACAATAGCTCACAGTATCCTGTCAAGAGTTATGTATCAAATAATACGAAAACTTGACGGATTTTCTATTCTTTAAAAAATCGGACCTTTCCTAAACTATTTAGCCACAATATTTACCAGCTTGCCAGGAACATAAATTTCTTTGATAATGCTCTTGCCTTGTAATGCATCCGCCACTTTTGCATCCGACTTGGCCGCCTCTAAAGCGCCTTCTCTATCAATGTCTGTCGCAACAGTAATGCGGGCGCGCAGTTTGCCATTGAGCTGTACGGCAATCTCTACGCTGGAATCTTTGCATTTAGCTTCCTCATATTGGGGCCATTGCTGCTGAGCCACCATTTTACTGTCAAAGCCGCAGGTTTCCCATAGTTCTTCCGTGATATGCGGAGCAAAGGGATTGAGCAGGATTGTAAATATTTTTAATTCGTCTCTGGTAACAGAGCCGCTATCGTAGATCTCATTAATCAGGGCCATCAAAGTAGCGATAGCCGTGTTGAACTTCAGGTTCTCAATATCCTCTCCCACTTTTTTAATTGCCTTGTGGAAAGAACCTTCCAAGGAAGTGCGGATGCCTGTTTCTTGGCTGAGAATGCCTTGCATGTTCCAATAACGCTCCAGGAAACGCTGGCAGCCGCGAATGCTGGATGAACTCCAAGGAGCTGCCTTTTCAAAATCGCCGATAAACATCTCATACATGCGTAGGGTGTCCGCGCCGTAATCATTGACAATATCGTCCGGATTGACCACGTTTCCGCGGGACTTACTCATTTTTTCGCCGTTTTCCCCCAGAATCATGCCATGGCTGGTGCGTTTGGCATAGGGTTCCGGCGTGGGAACGACGCCAATATCAAAAAGGAATTTATGCCAGAACCGGCTATACAGCAGATGCAGCGTAGTATGCTCCATACCGCCGTTATACCAATCCACCGGCGTCCAATATTTTAGGGCTTCCGGGCTGGCCAAAGCGTTATCATTCTGAGGGTCCGTATAGCGCAGGAAATACCAGGAAGAACCGGCCCATTGCGGCATGGTATCCGTCTCCCTCTTAGCGGGGCCTCCGCAGTGGGGGCACGTGGTATTGACCCAGTCGGTCATGTTAGCCAAGGGGGATTCCCCATTTTCTGTGGGTTCATAGCTCTCTACTTCCGGCAAACGCAATGGAAGCTCTGATTCCGAGATCGCCACATGCCCGCATTTCTCACAATAGACAATGGGAATCGGTTCTCCCCAGTACCGTTGACGGGAGAATACCCAGTCGCGCAATTTATAATTTACTTTTGCATGGCCTCTGCCTTGCTGGGTCAGCCATTCGGTAATTTTTTTCTTGGCCTCTTCTACTGACAGGCCATCCAACATACCGGAGTTCACCATCACGCCCGTAGCGCAGTCGGTAAAGGCTTCTTCCTGTACATTGCCGCCCTTGACCACCTCGATAATCGGCAAATCAAATTTCTTTGCAAATTCCCAGTCGCGGGTATCGTGGGCAGGGACCGCCATAATTGCGCCGGTGCCGTAAGACACCAATACATAATCGGAAATAAAGATAGGAATCTCCGATTGATTCACAGGATTAATGGCCGTCACTCCCTGCAAGCGGACGCCTGTTTTCTCCTTGGCTACCTCTGTGCGTTCAAAATCAGACTTCCTGGCAGCAGCGGCCTGGTATGCACGCACTTCTTCCATATTGTCCAAACGATCTGCCCATTTCTCAATGAGCGGATGTTCTGGGGAAATAACCATATAAGTAGCCCCGAACAGCGTATCCGGGCGGGTGGTATAAACAGTCAATTTATCCCCTGTGGAGGTGTCAAAATCCACCTCTGCACCCGTGGAGCGTCCAATCCAGTTTCTCTGTTGGGCCTTGACACGGTCCGGGTAATCGACCAAATCCAGATCGTTAATCAGGCGTTCGGCATATTCCGTAATTTTAAGCATCCATTGGGATTTTACCTTGTGGATTACTTCACTGCCACAGCGCTCACACACGCCGTTGACTACCTCTTCATTGGCTAGCACGCACTTACAGGAGGTACACCAATTGACGGACATCTCTTTTTTATAAGCCAAACCATGTTTGAACATCTGCAAGAAAATCCACTGTGTCCATTTGTAATAATTGGGATCAGTGGTATTGATCTCCCGGCTCCAATCAAAGGAGATTCCCAAAGACTGCAACTGGGATTTAAAGCGTGCTACATTTCTTTTGGTAACGACTTCCGGATGCACATGGTTTTTAATTGCATAATTTTCAGTAGGAAGCCCAAATGCATCCCATCCAATGGGATACAGCACATTATATCCCTGTAAACGGCGCTTTCTCGAAACGATATCCAGCGCAGTATAGGAGCGCGGATGCCCTACATGCAATCCCTGTCCAGACGGATAGGGAAATTCAATCAATGCATAAAATTTCGGCTTGTCCGATTGGTTTTCCGCATGGAAAACACCAGCTTCTTCCCATTTTTTTTGCCATTTTGCCTCAATAGGCGCGTGCTCGTATTTCAAAAAAGCCATTCCCTTCGTCAATATTTTTCTCTTGTTTAATCCAAAACGCCAGTCAAATCTATCTGAACACCATCTTTCCATAAACGGTCCAGATCGTAAAACTCACGGGTCTCCTTTTGGAATACATGGATAATGACATTGCCATAATCCATCAAAATCCATCCATTATTATTATGCCCTTCAATATGATCCGGGACAATTCCCACCTGCTTCAACTGGTATTCTACCTCATCCGCCAAAGCCTTTACATGGGTATTGCTGGTACCGGTAGCAATGACAAAGTAATCTGTCAGTACAGAGATATCCTCTATCCCGATTACTTTGATTTCCATAGCCTTTTTATTGTGTAAAATTTTCGCCGATTCCTTGGCAAGTTCCATTGCTGTCATGCGATCGGTTCACTTCTCTTTCTTTTGAATAATGACTTCATTATAAGCGCGGAATGTGTCCGGATGGATAGGAGATCTTAGCGACGATAGGTCCTGGATGGTAAATACCAACCCTTCTTCCATGGCTGTTTCCAGGCTTATATCAACGGCTTCCCGCATTTGTTCCACCCCGTCATAGTCCCGTTCCGCAGAAGTAAAATCAGCGATATAAACGACCCTCTCCAGCAGGGACATGCCATCGCGGGCAGTGGTATGATAGCGAATCGCGTTCAGAATATCCGCATCCCGTACCCCTAATTCCCGTTCCAAAAAGGCCGCGCCGCTCATGGCGTGCCATAATTTTGGCGCCGCTAACTCAATATTAGTTAGTATTATACCAAATCGCTGCATCATTTGCAACTGTTCCTCCGGCGCCGTATCCTTCATAACATCGTGCAACAGTCCTGCAATTTCCGCTTTTTGGGGATCCGCCCCATACTTTTTCGCCAGGCGCACGGCCTCTTTGGAAACATTCTGGGAGTGCTTCCATCTCGCTTCACTCAATCTGGGCTTGACCACTTTTTTGCATTCTTCCACTGTCAACATATTCAACCGCTCCTTTCCGTCTTCGGCCAATGCCTATCGGGATTTCTTCAAAACCAGAAGGGAAATATCCCTTGGGGAAGTTTCTTCCCCACTCACCAAGGATTTTTCCTTACCTCGATTTTCTCTTATAAAAAGTTTTTGCATCTTAGGATTTTTGATACAAATGATTTTCCCGAATATACCGCTCCACACTTTTGGGGACCCATTGTCCAATAGGCTGACCGTTCTTGATCCGTTCCCGGATTTCCGTGGAGGAAATGGGAACTAGCGGCATTTCCAGCAAAACGGTTTTTGCACCAAAATCTCTGTGCAAAACTTCTTCCTGTTTTTCCAGTATCTTTTCATTTTCCTGATCCCGGGGCACCCCGCAGACTACCGCCATGGAAAAAATATCCGCCGCACATCTCCAATTCTGTACCGTCAGGAACATATCAGCTCCTGTGATCAGATAAAGCTGGGTATCTGGAAATTCCTGTTTCAACTCACGGAGGGTATCCACTGTATAGCTGGCGCCCGGACGTTTGATTTCTATATCAGAAGCCTCTAAATTCTCATAGCCGCGCACAGCCAACCGGCACATTTCCCACCTTTGCCATGCAGTGATTTCCTCTTGATACTGCTTATGCGGCGGCGTATGGGTGGGAATCAGCAGGACTTTATCCAAATGCAGCTGTTTTGCCGAACACAGCGCCAGCTGGATATGGCCATTGTGGATCGGGTTGAATGTTCCCCCAAACATCGCTATTTTTTGCATTTCTCTTTTTATTTGGCCTTCGGGAGGATAATCTGGGGTTCCTTTTCATTCCTGCGGTATAAAACAAATTTGGCGCCAATTACTTGTACTACGTCCGCCCGCACAGCCTGGGCAATCTCCTCTGCCGCTTCTCTGGAGCTGACCGGGGCGGTTTCCAGTACTTTTCCTTTGATAAGTTCCCGGGCGGTCAACGCATCATCCGCTTGTTTGATAATTTCTCCACTCATACCGCCTTTGCCTACCATCAAAATAGTATCAATGGAGTTAGCCAAGGAACGCAAATATGCACGCTGTTTACTTGTAATCATTGATCGATCTCCTCACTGTTTTCTTCTTCTGCCGCCAACACCTGTTTTAACTGATCGGCTAATTTCCGTAACGCAATACCCCGGTGGCTGATAGCGTCCTTTTCCTGTGGGGAAAGCTCTGCAAACGTCTTCCCGCTTTGGGTGACAAAAACCGGGTCGTATCCAAACCCATCCTTTCCCTGAGGCGCAAGCCCAATGGTGCCCTGGCACTCCCCGCGGACGACGATCTTCCGTCCGTCCGGAAATACGCAGCACACTGCGGAAACAAATCGGGCGGTCCTTTTTTCCATCGGGACATCCTGCATTTCTTTGAGCAACTTGGCAATGCGGTCCGCGTCGGTGGCGTTTTCCCCCGCATACCGGGCGGAGTAGATCCCAGGCGCGCCGTCTAGGGCGTCCACCATCAAACCGGAATCGTCCGCTACCGCTGGCAATCCGGAGAGATCACAGGCGGCAACCGCTTTTAATTCCGCGTTTTCTTCAAATGTATTTCCTGTTTCCTCTACCTCTTCTAAATTGACGCCGGCCTGTTCCGCTGTTACCGCTTGAATACCAAGGGGATTTAGGATCCGGTCTAGTTCCACTCGCTTTTTGCTGTTATTGGTAGCTATTACGAATATCATATGCGTTTCTTCCTTTCCGTTTTTCAGCCAATGGACTGATACTTTTTACTCCTTTTCCGGCGCAAATAAAGCATTGGCAAAGTCCTCTGCATCAAAAGGTTGCAGGTCGTCCACCTGCTCGCCCACGCCGATAAACTTGACTGGGACATTCAGATCCTCTTTAATGGCCAGCACTACGCCGCCGCGTGCAGTGCCGTCCAATTTGGTAAGCACAATTCCGGTGATGCCGGCCGCATTTTTAAATTCCCTCGCCTGGTTAACTGCGTTTTGGCCCGTGGTGGCGTCCAGTACCAACAGTACCTCTTTATCGGCATTGGGCAGCTCCCGGTCGATAATCCGGCCGATTTTAGCCAATTCGTCCATCAAATTTTTCTTATTATGCAGCCGTCCGGCGGTATCGCAAATCACTACATCGGCATTTCTAGCCTTAGCTGCCGAAATCGCATCGTATACGACCGCCGCCGGGTCCGATCCCTCGTTCTGCTTGACGATATCCGCGCCGGAACGCTGAGCCCAAATTTCCAGCTGGTCGATAGCTGCCGCGCGGAAGGTATCCGCAGCGCCCAAGATGACTTTTTTTCCTTCTTGGGTCAAACGGGCGGCAATTTTCCCGATGGTTGTCGTCTTGCCTACGCCGTTTACCCCAATCACGAGAATAATAGAGGGTTTCGTGGAGATATGGAGTTCCTCTCCCCCTTTCAGCATCTGGGTGATAATATCATGCATCAGCCCATGGATGGCGTTAGGGTCTTTGATTCCCTCCTGCTTGACCCGTTTCCTCAGCTCTTCACAAATGCGCTGCGCGGTGGGTAACCCCACATCCCCCATCACCAACAATTCTTCCAGCTCTTCAAAAAGTTCCTCGTCGATCTTTGTAAAGGACTTCAGCATGGAATCAATCTGTCCTACGATGCTGTCCCTCGTTTTTTTCAATCCGTCTTTAATTTTTTGAAACAGTCCCATAATGAACCAGCCCTTCTTTTTATTTTCTCCACTGCAAAAATTTGAGGTGGGATCAAGGCGCCTTATCGCAGCCCTAATTTTTGCTCTATCTCCGAAATGTGCAGTTCCAGCAATTTCGACACCCCTTCGTCCTGCATGGTAACGCCGTATAACATATCCGCCTCATTCATCGTGCCGCGGCGGTGAGTGATAACAATAAACTGGGTACGCTCGTTCATACGGCGGAGATAAGCGGCAAACCGGTCCACGTTGACGTCGTCCAACGCCGCCTCGATCTCATCCAGCACGCAAAACGGCGGAGGGTTGACCTTCATAATAGCAAAGTAAAGGGCAATGGCCACCAAGGCCCGCTCGCCGCCGGACAGCGCCTCCAGCCGGGGTTTTATTTTTCCCGGAGGCTGAACCGATATTTCAATGCCCGTGTTTAAAATATCTTCCCGGTTGGTAAGTTCCAGGGCGGCCTCCCCGCCGCCGAACAATTCCCGGAAGGTAAAAGCAAAATTCCGGTTGATTTCCCCAAAACGTTCCAAAAACAATTCCTGCATCTGCTGGGTCAGGTCCCCAATCAAATGGATCAGCTCATGTTTGGAGCGTTCCACATCGTCCACCTGATCTTTCAGGAATGTATACCGCTCATAAACCTCTTTGTATTCTTCAATTGCACCTACGTTTACAGAACCCAATGCCTTGATTTTAAGCTTTAATTCGTTGAGCCTTTTCTGCGCGGAAGAAAGATCTCCGATTTTTTCACCGATCTCTTCCGCTTCCCTGCGGGTGAGCTCATATTCTTCCCACAGGCGTCCGATGATCTCGTCGTATTCTTTTTGCAGCGCCGCCTTACGTTCTTCCATACGCGCCAAATCCCGGCCTATATTTTCCCGCTCTGCGGATTTATCCCGTTCCTGCTGGCGCAGCTCTACCGAACGTTTTTCCAGCTCCATGCGTTCCTGATTTAACCGGTCAATCTTTTCCTCCGCGTCTTGGGCCTGCTGTTTCCAATGCCGGGCGTCCCTGTCACACTGGGCGATCTCTTCTTGTATCTCATCGTTGCGCTGCAATAAACGGGTAATCTCCGCTTCCTGTTCCCGGATGCGGCCCGTATGATCCTGTTTGCGGCTCTCTATTCCGGCAATTTCCCCTCTCAACGATTGGATATCCTTTTCCAACGCCACGATATCTAAACGGATCTCCTGCATCTGCTGATTGAGTTCTTCCCGGCGGGCTGTCAGTTCTTCCCGGTTTCCGGAAAGCTTGGAAAGTTCTTCTTCGGCCTGCTGAATCTGTCGGGAAATTCTCCCGCTTTCCTGTTCCGCCGTCTGACGGGTTTGGGACAGTTCTTCTATTTTCTGTGCCAACTGGCCTTGTTCCTGTACCATCTCCTGGCAAGCCCGCTGTACCGTTTCCAGTTCTGACTGGCAGTTCCGGCATTCGGCTTCGATCTTGATGCGTTCTTCCTGGGCAGAAGCCAATTCCCCTTTGGAGCCGGTGAGTTCCGCTTCCACTTGGGAAGCTTCCGCCTCCGCCGCCCGGTAACCATTTCGGGCCTGCAATGCCTTGGCTTTTAAATCTTCCGCTTCTTTCCGTACGCGCTCAATTTCCGTGGCGCGGCTAAGCAAACCGGAATTTTTCGCCAAGGAACCTCCGGTCATAGAACCGCCCGCATTGACCACCTGGCCGTCCAGCGTGACCACACGGAATTTATAATGGAATCGTTTCGCAATGGAAACAGCGCTGTCCAAGTCCTCTGCGATTGCGATCCTCCCCAATAAAGATTGCAAGATTCCCTTATACTGGGATTCGCATTGACAGAGCTTGCTGGCAATCCCCACAAAACCGGAACAATTTTCCAGGCCGTCGGCCTGCAACTCGTTTCCTCGGATGGTAGACAAAGGCAAAAAGGTGGCGCGCCCGCTGTCCCGATTTTTTAAAAGGGCAATGGCGCGTTTGGCGTCCTGTTCGGTTCCCACTACAATGTTCTGCATGGCAGCCCCCAAGGCGGTCTCTATAGCTACCGCATATTCTGCCGGCGCCTTTAAGATCCGGGAGACCGGCCCGTGGATCCCGGAAAGGGTCCCGCGGTTATATTCCCGCATAACTACCTTTACACTTTGGGAAAATCCTTCTAAGTTACGCTCCAGTTCTTCCAGCAGACGGGTACGCCGAATTCTCTCTTCGGCATCCAAGGTGAGCTGATCGGCCTGCCGTTTGCTTGCCTCTAATTTCTGACGCCGGGTATTTAAGCGGAGCTCATAGCCCCGCACAGCGTTGGTCAGCGCTTCTACATGCTGGACGGCGTCCTGCGCCATCTGCCGATAATCCTGTAACGTCTCCTGTAGCTGCGTAAGCTTTTCCTGCCTGCGCTGTATCCCTACCTTGACTACTTCCAGCCGCGCATTGGCCTCTTCCAAAGAGGAAGCGGAGGTAATGGCTTTTACTTTGGCATCGGAAGCCTGTACCGTCAGGTCGGACAGCTGTTTGGAAATCTCTTCTCCCGCTCCGAAATAACGGTTCCTTTCTTCCTCCAATTCCTGCAACTGGCGTTCGCATTGCTGACAGTCCCGCCGTTTCTCCCCAATTTTATGGGTATGGGCGTCGATATTCCCTTGTTTTTCCCGAATCTGGGCATCCATCGCCTGTGAAGAATCATCCGCCTGACGGATTTCTCCTTTTATTCTTTCTATATTTTCTTTATTATGTAAAATATCGTTTTCCAATAGGGAAATCTGATTTCTTTTTTCGGAAGCCTGCTCTTCCAAATGGGAAATTTCCCGACGGACAGCGTCCAC
>CAJFUH010000058.1 GCA_904420155.1 uncultured Clostridia bacterium | reverse complement strand
GGTTTGGTAAATGAGGAAGCGTATGCCCGCCGCTATGCCAAAGAGCTGATGTGCCGGAAGAAGTTCGCGCCGTCAAGAACAGAGTATGAACTTGAGAAAAAGGGTATTGACAGGGAACTGATTCATGAGATAATAGAAGAAATAGGCATAGATCCTGCGGACCAGCTGCGGGATCTATTGGAGCGCAAGTATGCGCAGGCAGTGAGAGAGGAAAAAGGCCGCCGGAGAACGGTGGCCTCTTTACAACGGCTGGGCTACCGGTGGGAGGATATCCGCCGGGCCCTGGAAGAATTTACGCCCTCTGTAGGCGGTGAGGATGATTCGGAGACATGGCATATCGAATAGGATTAGTGAGCTTAGGTTGTGAAAAAAACCGGGTGGACGCAGAAATGATGCTGGCGAAACTCCAGCAAAGGGGATATCAGCTGGTAGAAGACGCAGCGATGGGGGATGTGGCCATCGTCAATACCTGCGGGTTTATCGACGCCGCCAAACAGGAGAGCATCGAAGAGATCCTGGAACTGGCCAAATTGAAAGAGGAAGGACGCATCCAGGCCATTGTGGTGACAGGATGCATGGCGGAACGCTATCGGGAGGAGATCCTCAAAGAATTGCCGGAAGTGGACGCCGTGGTAGGAATCGGGGCGAATAACGACATTGCCGGCGTGATCGAGCAGGTGCTTGCTGGGAAACAGGTGCAGAGTTTTCCGGAAAAAGAAAACATGCCGCTGAGCGGCGACCGGGTGCAGACTACCCCCAGCTATTTCTCTTATCTAAAGATTGCGGATGGATGCGACAACCGCTGCACCTATTGCGCCATCCCCATGATACGCGGGCGTTTTCGCAGCCGGAGCATGGAAGATATCTTGGAAGAGGCCAACACCCTGGCCCAGCGGGGCGTGAAGGAATTGATGGTGATCGCCCAGGATACCACCCGGTATGGGGAGGACCGCTATGGAAAATTGATGCTCCCTGAATTGTTGACACAACTGTGCAAAATCGACTCCATTCGCTGGATTCGTTTGTTATATTGTTATCCAGACCGTTTGACCGAAGAACTGATGGACGTCATTGCCCGGGAAGAGAAAATTGTAAAATATTTGGATTTGCCCTTGCAGCATTGCAACGGCAGGGTATTGAAAGCCATGAATCGCCATGGCAACCGGGAGGAACTGACCCGGCTACTGAAAAAAGTGCGGGAAAAGATCCCGGATATCACGTTGCGCACTACCTTTATTGTGGGATTCCCGGGAGAAACGCAGGAAGAATTTGAAGATCTGGCGGAATTTGTAAAAGAAATTGAATTTGACCGGATGGGCTGTTTCACCTATTCCCAGGAAGAAGGGACGCCGGCCGCCAGGATGAAGGACCAGGTGGAGGAAGAGGAAAAAGTCCGCCGCCAGGAACTGCTGATGGAAGCCCAGATGCGCATTATGGAACGTAAGAATCAAGCTTTGATCGGGAAGACGCTTACCGTACTGTGCGAGGGCTTTGACCGGTATGCCGAATGCTGGTTCGGCAGAAGCGAAGCGGACGCCCCGGAAGTGGATGGAAAAGTCTTTTTTACCCATCAGGGGAAAAAGCCGATGCTGGGGCAGTTTGTCCCGGTGACCATTACGGACACGATGGATTGCGATTTGATTGGGGAAATGGATGGATAAATTCCGGGAGAAAATCCATAGGAAAAGAAAATCGGAAGGGGAAGCGCTGGTTTTTTAGAAAAACTTGGGCTGTATCGTTTGGAGATTTGCGGTGTACCACATTTTGGAGTATAGCAGGGAGGAAATTATGAATACACCCAATAAGCTAACGTTGCTGCGCATTTTATTGGTACCCTTTTTTGTGCTGTTTTTGCTGTTGCCTTCTATTCCGCACCATTATTTGCTGGCCGGACTGGTTTTTGGGGCGGCGGCCCTTACTGATCATTTTGACGGCAGCCTTGCCCGCAAACATGGCCAGATCACGGATTTTGGAAAGTTTGCCGATCCGCTGGCAGATAAGATTTTGGTAGCGTCCGCATTTGTCTGTTTTGTGCAGTTGGATTTGGTAGGCGCGGTGGCTGTCATTATCATTTTGTTCCGGGAATTCCTGGTGACCTCGATCCGTTTAGTGGCTTCCGGGAAAGGAAAAGTGATCGCTGCCAATAAATGGGGAAAGGCGAAAACCATCAGCCAGATTGTTGCTATTTTGATGATTTTGGTTTTACAATATGTCGACGAACTGGTTTCGTTGGGGATTGTGCCGCTGGCGGCGGAGGATGCCCAGGTGTTTTCAATGGCCGCTTTAATCATAGGGCAGATCGCCACTTGGATTTGCGTCTTGTTTACACTGATTTCCGGCGCCATTTATTTATGGGACAATCGCGAGTTTGTGAAAACAGCAAAATAAAAATTAGAAAAAAGGAAGCGGGATGTCCGCTTCCTTTTTCTATGACAAAGTTTGGGAGAGGATAGACCGATGAAGATTGAGAAAGTTACCGGGGATCCCAAAAATTATTTAGATTTACTATTGTTGGCTGACGAACAGGAAGACATGGTGGACCGGTATCTATCCCGGGGAGAAATGTTTATCCTGACGGAAGACGGTTCGGTCAAGGCAGAGTGCGTGGTTACGAAAGAAGGGCAAGGGATCTATGAGCTCAAAAACATTGCGGTGTGCCCCCGGGAACAGAAGAAAGGGTATGGCAAGGCTCTGATCGAATTTT
This sequence comes from uncultured Clostridia bacterium, assembly GCA_904420155.1. GTDB lineage: Bacteria > Bacillota > Clostridia > Oscillospirales > Acutalibacteraceae > CAJFUH01. Next base: position 808 of record CAJFUH010000058.1, on the reverse strand, counting down.
TATTTTCTTATTATGGGGACTGCGCAACCCTCTATGTGGGAACAGGGGACAGCCCAAACACAGTAGGGTTTTATCAAGCGTGTGGATTTACCTTTTCTCATAGGGTCCCCCAATTTTTTGTAGAACATTATGACCATCCTATTTATGAGGACGGAAAACAGCTGGTGGATATGGTGTATTTCAGATGCGGCAGACCGTGACGGCCTTCCATTCCTGAAAAACAAAAAAAGAACGTTTTGCATATCCTATGAGAAAGAAGAAAAAGAGGAATTCCCCTTTACTTCTAGGCCGATTTATACTATACTAAGTCCTATAAAATATCCTCTGTTTTGATAGAGAAAATACGCGATATAATTTAAAAACTGCGACGAGCAGGAGAAGTAATCGGATTCTATTGTGCCAGAGAGAGTATGTGAAAGCTGGAAACATCCTCCACAAGTAGGCTGATGAAATGCACCTGTTAGCACACAAGGGGAACCAATGGGATGGATGTCTCTTTTTAGTATCTTTGTGCGGAATTTGCCACCGTTATCCGGCGATCCGCTTGTATTTGGCGGGATAAGAGAGAAATCGGAGTGGAACCGCGGAACTACCGCCTCCGTCCCCATCAGTTTGGGGACGGAGGCTTTTTTTATCTATGCAATTTGTAAAGAGAAACAGGCGGTAGAAAATGAAGTCCATTGTAGTTTCTTAGATTTTTCTAAAATTTTCTTTCTCAGAGGAAGCTTATTTTTGATTGCGCTCAAGCCGCGCGGGCTCGCCCTTTCTCTGCCGCCAGAGAAAGGGCGGAAAGAGAGCGCAAAGGGGG
>CAJFUH010000057.1 GCA_904420155.1 uncultured Clostridia bacterium | reverse complement strand
TTTTTCAAAAGGCGGCGGGGTGGAGGGGCGGAGCCCTTCCTCGCCCATCGCAATGGGCGAAATCCTCAAGATTCCCATAAGCTCAGGAGGGGAGGCCAAACCGTACACCGGACGGTTTGGCTGTGGGGAACCCTAGCGAGGGGTTCCCCACCGTCTCCCGGCTTGCACCATTCGCTAAGAGGAATTGCCTTTTTGAACGGCCTGAAGCCATATTAGGATAAGCTGAGATCTTTCACAACTTCCCCGGCGAGGATCAGCCCCGCTACGGAGGGGACGAAGGCCACGCTGCCCGGCGTCTGGTGTTTGCCGGGGGCAAGGGGCTGTCCTCCCTGCGGGAGGGCTGGGGAGAGGGCAGGTTCTGTGGAATACACGACTTTTAGATGGGGGATGTTCCGCCGGCGAACTTCCCGCCTCATGACGCGGCAAAGAGGGCACACGGAGGTATCGAACAGGTCGGCCACCTGAAAACGGGTGGGGTCCAGCTTATTGCCCGCCCCCATGCTGGAGATAATGGGAATCCCCTTTTGGTACGCTTCTTCCACCAAAGCCAGTTTGCCGGCAATGGTGTCAATGGCGTCTACAATATAATCGCAGCCGTTCACGAAACTCTGCTGTTGGCCCGGCAAATAGAAAACGGGATGAGTTTCCACGACAGCCTGAGGGTTGATGGCATGGATGCGCTGCGCCATCACCTCCACTTTGGGCATGCCCAGGGTATCGTGGGTGGCGATTAGCTGGCGGTTGATATTGGAGAGGGAAACGGTATCCTGGTCCACCAAAACCAGTTGCCCAACGCCGGAGCGGGCCAGGGCTTCCGCGACATAAGACCCTACGCCGCCGATTCCAAAGACGGCGACGCGGCTGTGAAACAGTTTGTCCATAGCGTCCTCTCCTAACAATAGAGCGGAACGGGAAAATTCTTCTGGGATCATAAATGTTCTCCTTTTGAAAAAATTTAGATTCCTATTTGGAAAAAGATAGTGAAACGGTCATAGATATGGTATAATTATAGCATACCTTTCTCTGTTGACAATGGAGAGACGGACACTGTGAAATTTCAGTTGGAAGGCAGGAGAAAACAAAATGTATTATTTAGGAATTGACTTGGGCGGTACCAATATTGTAGCGGGAGTGGTGGACGAGGAAAATAAAATCCTTGCAAAAGCAAGCTGTAAGACCAATACCCCCAGGCCGGAAGAGGATATCTGCGACGATATGGCGGCAATGGCGAAGGAAGCGCTCAAAAAGGCCGGCCTTACTATAGACGACGTGCCGTGGGTGGGGATTGGCTGCCCGGGATCGGTAAACCGCGGGACAGGGATCATCGAGTATTCCAACAACTTAGGCTTCCACAACTGGCAATTGGAAAAAATGATGACGGAACGCCTTGAGAAAAAAATTATCCTGGAAAACGACGCCAACGCCGCCGCTTACGGAGAGTATGTAGCCGGCGCCGCGAAGGGAGCCAAAGATGCGGTTGCCGTCACCTTGGGGACGGGCGTAGGCACTGGGATCATCATCGATGGGCAAATTTACAGCGGCTGTAACTATGCAGGCGCGGAAATGGGACATATGGTGATTGTAAAGGGCGGCCACCAGTGTACCTGCGGCCGTGAGGGATGCTGGGAAGCCTATGCTTCCGCTACCGGTTTAATCGCCTTGACCAAGGAAATCATGATGGAGCATCAGGCCGATCCCGATTCCGTGATGTGGAAAATGGTAAACGGCAATATCGATAAGGTGAGCGGCCGGACGGCGTTCGACGCAATGCGCCAGGGAGACCCGGTGGGGAAATCCGTGGTAGATCAGTACATTTCTTATCTGGCCTGCGGCCTGGTAAACGCCATCAATATTTTCCAGCCGGATGTGATCTGCCTGGGCGGCGGTATCAGCAAAGAGGGAGAAAACCTGCTGCGTCCCCTGCGCACTTATATTGAACGGGAACGTTACAGCAAGCATGCCGCCAAACAGACAAAATTGTGCACTGCTTTGCTGGGCAACGATGCGGGAATCATTGGCGCGGCGTTCCTCGGCAAATCAGTCGGCAGATAAGAGGAAAAGAATGTGAGCATTCAAAAGGAACTTTTTGGTTATCTGTCCGATGGGCGGGCCGTAGAGCGGTACCGCCTGACCAATTCCTCCGGAATGCAGGCGGAGATTATTTCCTACGGGGCGTCTGTGAACAAGCTTTTGGTTCCGGACCGGAATGGAAAGCTTGGAGATGTGGTGCTGGGATACGACTCCCTGGAATCCTACGAAAAGGGGACGAAATTTTTTGGCGCCGCCATTGGAAGGTATGCAAACCGCATCGCAGGGGGAAGCTTTTCTCTCAATGGAAAAGAATACCGGCTGACCCAGAACGAAGCCAGCGGGGCGACTTTGCATGGAGGGACAGGTTTTGACCGTAAGGTCTGGCATGTGGTTTCTTCCTGCGAGGAGGAAGATCGGCCCTCTATCACTTTTGCATATCTCAGCCCCGATGGGGAAGAAGGTTTTCCAGGCGATCTGGAGGTAAAAGTCACCTATACCTTGATAAGGGGACATTCCCTGCGGATCGATTATTGGGCTAAGGCGGACCGGGATACCCCCATCAATCTGACCAACCATTCCTATTTTAATTTAACGGGCGACGCTGCGTGCACGGTGCTGGGCCATCGCCTTCAGATTGCGGCGGATGCTTTTACCCCCACAACCCCGGACGGCATCCCCACAGGGGAAGTGCTGCCGGTAACGGGAACCCCGATGGATTTTACTACGGAAAAGCCTGTGGGACAGGATATCCACAGCCATTACCCGCAAATTGCCGCCGCTCGAGGATATGACCACAATTACGTCCTTTCCCCGGATAGGGAAGGAGGAAAAGTGGCCCGGGTCTATGATCCGGATTCGGGAAGAATTCTGGAGGTCTATACCCAGGAACCGGGTATGCAGCTTTATACGGCCAATTACTTGGATGGGACGGATATCGGCAAGGGAGGCGTCCCCTTGCATGCATATTGCGCATTATGCCTGGAAACCCAGCATTTCCCGGATTCCGTCCATCAACCGCAATTTCCTTCCCCCTTTTATCGGGCAGGGGAGGTATTCCGTTCTACCACAGAGTATCGGTTTTCTGTGGACGAGGGTTCCAAGTAATCAGCACAGAAAAGTTTTCCCTATGGTGTACCTTGGTAGAGGGGAAAAGTTCAGGATCCCCCAAAATTGCGTGGGTAGAGGATGGGGAACCTCTCGATAGGGTTCCCCACGACCAAACAATCCACCGGATTGTTTGGTCTCCCCTCCTGAGCTTTGCGGGAATCTTGAGAATTTCGCCCATTGCGATGGGCGAGGAAGGGCTCCGCCCCTCCACCCCGCAAGCTTTTGAAAAAGCTTGAGCAAAACTTTT
>CAJFUH010000056.1 GCA_904420155.1 uncultured Clostridia bacterium | reverse complement strand
CAGTTTTATGTATATCCGACGGTTTTAAAATATGGTTTGGAGTTGACCTTAATCGATGCCGGGTATCCTGGATTTTTGCCGCTGATTGAAAAGGTATTTGAGGAAAAAGATCTGGATATCCGCAGGCTTCGCCAGATTGTTTTAACACATCACGACCATGATCATATGGGAGCAGTGAAAGCACTAGTAGAAAAGTATCCGGATATACAGGTGAAATGCTCTGAGGAGCAGTTTCCCTACGTTCTAGGATGGAAAAAATCCCTGCGACTGGAACAGGCGGAACAAAAGGGCGCGGACCCTGACTTTCTTCAAATGCTGCGGAGCGTAGAGCATCCAGCAGTTGCCCAGATGATCCAAGACGGTGAAGAGATTTATCCGGGCGTAACTGTCTTGCTGACGCCAGGTCATATGCCAGGACATCTTTCCGTCTATGCAGCGTCCCAGAAAACGTTGATTAGTGGCGATGCGTTAGTGGCAGAAAACGGTATCCTCGCAATTGCCGACGCCGCTTTTGTATTAGATCCAGAGACGGAAATAGAGACACTAAAAAAATTCCTTTTGCTGGACCTGGAGACCATTATCTGTTTTCATGGGGGGAAGTATACCAGCGGCCACATGAAAGAGGAACTCGAAACAATGATTAAAAAAGGATACAGCCATGAAGGCTGAAACATTAAAAATTAGACGGATCCCGGCTCTGGTATGGGGGAAACCGTCAGGCTGCCTTTATCTTTATATCCACGGAAAACTGGGCTATAAGGAGGAAGCAAAGGAGTTTGCACGCATTGCATGCCGGAAAGGCTGGCAGGTGTTAAGCTTTGACTTGCCCGGTCACGGCGAACGAAAACAAGAAGTGGACCGATTTTTTCCCTGGTACATTATATCGGAATTGGAATCAATCTGGGAATACGCCGCAAGGAACTGGAATACGATCGCCTTACGTGCAACCAGCATAGGAGCTTGGTTCAGTATGTTAAGTCTAGCTGGGAAACCGCTTGAGAAGGCGCTTTTCGTGTCCCCAATTTTAGATATGAAACAATTGATTGCCGATATGATGCAGTGGTCCTCTGTAACGGTGGAACAACTGAAGCAAGAAAAAGAAATCCCAACGAGTTTTGGGGAAACACTGTCTTGGAAGTATTATACCTATGCCAGGGAGCACCCCATCCAAAAGTGGGATTGTCCCACAAAAATCCTTTATTCCGGCCGGGATAATCTCACCGGCCGGGACGTTGTAGACAATTTTTGTCGCCGCTTTTCCTGTAAACTCACCGTAATGGAGGATGGAGAACACTGGTTCCATACGGAAGAACAGAGGGATTTTTTGGAGAAGTGGGAAAACGGAAACACTTGAGGGAAGCTCCTTTGCTGGACTATCTTTTAAAGGAAATCTAAGAATTACTCTATGGAAAAAAACCGGGTGCGGCTGGAGCAATTCCATCGCATCCAGGTTATCTGTAATTTTATTCGATATGAAAGTCTGTAATATAAGGCGGATTCGGGATTATGTATGATAAAACAATAGAATCGAGGTGGTATGCGGTGAAGCGCTGTATGGTAATGGCCGGAATAGCCTACCAGATAACCAATGAATACAGGAGGATTTCAAATGACTATTCCGGCAAAACAGATTTATCCCCGCACGGGAGATAAGCAAACGATATATTTAAAAGAAGTGATCGCCAATCCGAGTATATCAGTGGGTGAATACACTATGTACAACGATTTTGTGAACGACCCCAGGGAGTTTGAGAAAAACAATGTGCTATACCACTATCCCATCAATCACGACCGGCTGGTAATCGGTAAATTCTGCTCCATCGCCTGTGGCGCAAAATTTCTTTTTAACAGCGCCAATCACACGATGCGATCCCTATCTACCTATCCATTTCCGCTCTTCTTTGAAGAGTGGGGATTGGATATCAGGAATGTGGCGGATTCCTGGGATAATAAAGGGGATATTGTCATTGGAAACGACGTCTGGATCGGGTATGAAGCGGTAATTCTGTCCGGTGTGACCATCGGAGATGGAGCTATCATTGGAACCCGTGCGGTTGTGACCAAAGATGTCCCAGCTTATATGATTGTGGGGGGCGTCCCGGCGAAACCGATCCGTAGGCGCTTTGCTGAT
>CAJFUH010000055.1 GCA_904420155.1 uncultured Clostridia bacterium | reverse complement strand
TAGGCGGTCATATCGAAATAACCGGTTCCCGTCAGGCCGAAAAGGATGGTTTTGGCTTCGCCGCTTTCCCGGCACTTGATGGCTTCGTCCATGGCCGCTCGGATCGCATGGGCGGATTCCGGGGCGGGCAGGATGGTTTCCTGTTTGGCAAAGAAGGTGGCGGCTTCAAAGACTTCGGTTTGTTTCACAGAACGGGCTTCGTCGATGTAACCGTCGTGGTACAATTTGGAAAGGATAGGGGACATTCCGTGATAGCGCAACCCGCCGGCATGGTTGGCGGAAGGCATGAAGCCGCACCCTAACGTATACATTTTGGCCAGCGGGGTGACTTTTCCGGTGTCGCAGAAATCGTAGGCATATTTGCCGCGAGTGAGGCTGGGGCAGGAGGCGGGTTCCACCGCGATAAAATAGGGGTTGGCTTTTCCGGTGAGCTTATCCTGCATGAAGGGGGAAATCAGGCCGCCCAGATTGGATCCGCCGCCGGCGCAGCCGATGACGATATCCGGGTATTCATCCAGCATTTCCATGGCTATTTTGCTCTCCAGGCCGATGATGGATTGATGCAGCAGGACCTGGTTGAGCACGGAACCCAGCACATAGCGGGTGCCTTCGGAGGTGACGGCCCGTTCCACCGCCTCGCTGATGGCGCAGCCCAGGCTTCCGCCCGTGCCGGGGTTGGCCTCCAGGATGGCTCGGCCGATCTGGGTCTGGTCGCTGGGGCTGGGGATGACGTCAGCCCCAAAGGTCTGCATCACCGCTTTGCGGTAGGGCTTTTGCTGATAGGAGACTTTTACCATAAAAACGGTCAAAGGCATGTTGAAATAGGCGCAGGCCTCCGACATGGCGGTTCCCCATTGCCCGGCGCCGGTTTCAGTGGTCAAGGCTTTCAGGCCCTGCTCCTTGGCGTAATAGACCTGGGCAATGGCCGAATTGAGCTTATGGCTGCCGGAGGTGTTGTTGCCCTCAAATTTATAATAGATTTTTGCCGGGGTATCCAGGGCCTTTTCCAGGTTGTAAGCCCGGATCAATGGGGACGGCCGGTAGATCTTGTACATTTCCTGGACCTCTTCCGGGATATCCACATAGCGGGTTTCGGTGTCCAGCTCCTGATGGGCCAGCTTTTTGCAGAAGATGGGGTACAGGTCGCTTTCCTGTACAGGTTTCATGGTGGCGGGATTGATAATGGGATCGTGCTGCTCTTTCATATCGGCGCGCACGTTATACCATTGTTTAGGCATCTGGTCTTCCGTTAAATATAATCTGTGGGGTGCTTTCATATGGCATTCTCCTCTCTGGTTCTGTTTGATAGATGGGCAAATTGGAAATAAAAAAGCCCTTGCCCCAGCACAACACTGGGACAAGAGCTTGTAAACTCCTGCGGTACCACCCGGTTTGACGAATCATTCGTCCACTCATCCGTATACGCAATATATACGCTCTTTTGATAACGGAAAGAGACTTCCGTCGGACGCTACTGAGACGTTTCCATAACCCTGTTCACGCCGCCCTCGTAAGCCCATTCAGCGGAGCGTCCCCTGCCGCGATTGCACCTTCCGCGGCTCTCTGAGAAGGAACCTTCTCTACCTACTCTTCTTACTCATCGGTTTTGTTTATGAAATTGTCTGTATTATAAAACCTTCGTCAGGATTTGTCAAGGCTGGAAGAGACATTCCCCGAATGGGACGGGGAGGACGCTCCTTCCTCCAGAATACCGGCCATGCGCAGCAGATGCTGGGCGTTGGTGGTTTGGCATTGGCCGGGTTTGAGGATATAGTCGAAGTGGATTTCATCGCCGGTATAGAATTCGGAAAAATGGAAATTCACAGCCTGGATGGTTTCATCCTGGGACAGGGAGCATAGCTCAAAATCGTGGGTGGAAACCACGGTAATGGCCCAAGGCAGGGATAACCGCCGGATAGCCTGGGTGGCGCCGATGATCCGGTCGGCGGAATTGGTACCCTTGAAGATTTCATCGATGAGCACCAGCATGGGCCGTTTGGATTTGGCGTATTCCACCATAGAACGGATGCGGAGAATTTCGGCATAAAAAGTGGAAATCCCCTGGCTGACGTCGTCTTCGATACGCATGGAGGTAAACACCGCCATAGGAGAGATGGCAAACTCCCGGGCGCACACCGGTCCCCCGGCAAAAGCCAGAAACGCATTCACCCCCAGGGTACGCAGATAAGTGGTCTTTCCCGACATATTGGAACCGGTGATGATACAGGTTTTGGCCCGGAGATCCACCGGGTTGGGAACCGCCTGTTCCTGGGGAAGGAGGGGATGGGCCATCTGTTCAGATTTTATCACGGGGGATTCTCCCTCTACAAAGGTGGGAAAACAGTGGTTTTCCCGCACTAGACAGGGGACGGACAGGCTGACCAGGGCTTCCAGTTCCCCAATGGCCTCCAGCCATTTGCGGATCTGTTTGCCATATTTTTTGCGCCAGCGTTCCAAAGCATATACGGTGTGGTAATCCCACATCAAAAAACAAAGGCCGATGATATACAGGATAGGGTTGTGGCGTATTTTGGCCATTTCGCAGACCCGGTTAAGGCTGCGGATACCGTCCCGTGCGCCGGAGGACCAGGAAATCTGACGCCTCAGGTCCTGCAGGCGTTTGGAATTCACATAGAAACTTTCAACTTCCTTGAACATATCGTCATAAGCGTCCACGGCATCTTGAAAGCTAAAAAGCGAATGCAGGGCGCCGCCAATTTTTTTGTAGGTGGGGAGAGCCAGCAGCAGCTGTAAAACCACTCCGGCGGAAGCCGCGGCCCAGGGGAGGATCCCAAAGGCGGCCAAAATCAGCAGGCAAACGGTGAGGATGGGCAAGGCCCAGGAAACAATATGGAAAAAAGGGGAAATAATTTTAGAATCGGTTTCCGCATATTGCAGGAAGTCCTCCATATCCGATTTTGACTTTTTCTTGCCCTGCATTTGGAAGAGCATGCCCACAGTTTGGAGCTGGAAGCCCAGCTCCCGTTGTTCCCCAAGCTCTTTTACCGCTTCCTGGCGGGAGAGCAGCTCCTCGATGTCCGGTACCGGGTCGGTGAGCCATTTGGCCAGCAGGTCCCGCCCATACGGGGTGAAAGCGGAACAGAGGAATTGGTACAACGAGTGCTTTCCAAATAAATCCAGGTCTTTTCCCTGGGGAAATTCGTCCGATAGGTATTCTTTGCCGTCCTCTTCTAATTCTTCCGCCCAATGGTTGTCCAAACGGAGGCGGTAGCGTTTTAATACCAGGGCGCGGGCGTCGTAATACGCTTCTTTTTTGAGCATATAGGGGTGCAGGATTACCAAAGCGACAAAGGCCGCGAACCCAACGCCAAAGAGGATATACCCAATTGGGTTTTGATCCACGATCCCCCACACCAAAGCGAAAACGAACAGAAGAAAAGAAACAAGCCGGAAGGCGCTGATTATGCTGCAAAAGCGGTGATAGCGCCAGCTTTGGGCAATCGCGTTAACCCGGATATTTTTACATTCACCAATTGTCATGACAGGAACTCCATTTCTATTGCTGTTATTTTTAAGTGACCCTTTTTATATATTTATTCCTATTTATTTATCATAACATAAATGGATATCAGGGGGAAGACAAAACGATGCATTTTTACAAAAAATTTCCAATATTTGCAGATGAAAGAAAGGAAACATAACCGGATCCGACGGACTTTAACGGAGGCGAATTTTTTGGATACCATTTCCTGTCCATCTGTGCTATACTATCTTACAATAAATGATTAAAGAAGATACAAACTCGGCGTGCCTGATTGGTAGGGGCAGGCTGGGGCTAGATGGGGGAGCTATGGGAATCTTAATTTGTCCGAACTGCGGGAAGCTGTTGCGGGAAGAACCGAAAACTTTCGTTTGCCCGGCGGGCCATTCGTTTGACCGTGCAAAGAGCGGATACGTCAATCTGCTGATGCCGGGAAGCAAACATTCCGCCCAGCCGGGGGATGACAAACGGATGGTAGAAGCCCGGTCGGCTTTTTTAAACGCGGGATATTATCAGCCCCTGCTGGCCGCGGTAACGGAATCGGCGTGCCGCCACCTGCCTTTGCAGGACGGCGTGTCCCTCTTGGACGCCGGATGCGGGGAAGGGTATTACACCGCAGGTGTGGATCAGGCGCTTAGGGAAAAGGGCCTCGATCCCCAGATTACGGGGGTGGATATCTCCAAATTGGCGGTAAACAAAGCGGCCAAACGCTGCAAAAACCTGACCTTGGCGGTAGCCAGCGTCTTTCATCTGCCTGTCAAAACAGAAAGCTGCGATCTTTTTCTCAATCTCTTCGCCCCCTTTTGCCTGCCGGAGATCCTGCGCACTCTGAAACCAGAGGGGAAATTGCTCCTGGTGATTCCGGGGGAGCGGCATCTATGGGAGCTGAAACAAGCCGTATATGACGACCCCTATCTCAACCAGGTCAAGGATTTTGGGATAGAAGGGTTGGAATTGCTGGAACAGAAGGAACTGTCCTGGCACATGGAGGTGAACCGGTCGGAAGATATCGACCACCTTTTTCAGATGACGCCTTATTATTATAAGACGTCCCAGGAGGGGTACCACAGGCTGCTTTCCTTGCCGTCTTTGCGTACCAGCGTGCAGTTCCATTTGCTGGTCTATAGGAAACAGCCCGGCGGTTTCTAGCGGGCGCCGTGCGCCCACTTGCAATTTTACAGATCCAATGTTAAAATAGAATTGGTATTTTGTGACTATTCGGAGGATGCTGCGGGAAACATCCTATTGGGATAGATGCGTTTTGTTATCAGAAGGTTCAGCCCGCCCGGCGGGCGAAGAGGAGAGGACGATCAAAAGGGCCGCCAAGATTCCCGGCAAGTTGTTTGCGGGAGCATGGCGGCGGGAATTACGGATAACAGCGCCATCGTTACGGCTGGATTCCCTTTCCAAGATTACCTGGATTGGATGAAAAGATAGGGGAATGCCGTAGAGCGGGCAGGAGAAAATGGGGAAAAGGTTATCTTCCCGGATTTCCGCGCGCTCTAGCATAATGTGAAAGCAGGGATCACAAACGTATGGATCGATTGATAAAGTATAAACGGGCGGTTATGTTTTTAATCAGCCTGGTGTTGCTCGTTTGCCATATGGCGGTTTTCTGGTATGTATGGAACCGCTTTTTCAGCATGGCCATTATCCAGCCGTTCTACCGGAAGGGCAATTGGCTGATGGTGGCGGTATATACTATTTTGCTGTATACCTTTGCCCGCATCTATGGGGGCTATAAAATCGGATATTTCCGGGTGTCGGAGATCATCTATTCCCAGGTGCTGGCGCTGCTGTTTACCAATTTCATCACTTATTGTCAGATCAGCCTGGTGGGCCGTATGTTTATGGATCCCGTGCCTATCTTGTTGATGACGGTAGCCCAGATTTGTCTAGTGGTGCTATGGGCTTATTCCGCCAATAAGGCGTATTACCATATTTTTCCTCCCAGGAAAATGATTTTGGTTTATGGAAGCCGTGCGGCCACGGAATTGGTTTATAAAATGAGCAAGCGCTCCGATAAATACCTGATCTGTTCCGCTGTGTGCACCGATGAAGGGTATGAATCCGTGATAGAAAAGATCCGGGGGTTTGAGGCCGTTGTGTTGTGCGACGTCAAGTCCCAGGTGCGCAATCAGGTGATCAAATACTGCTATGAACATTCGGTGCGGGTATATATGACCCCAAAGTTATCGGATATTATCATAGGCGGGGCGGATAAGCTCCACCTGTTTGACACGCCGCTCTTTTTGTGCCGGAATAGTGGGTTGTCCTATGATCAGCGTATGGCGAAACGGGCGCTGGATCTGACGCTGACCTCTATCGCGCTGATCTTGCTCAGCCCTTTTATGCTGCTGATCGCTTTGGCCATCAAGTTGGATGATCACGGCCCGGTCTTTTTTAAGCAAAAAAGGCTGACCCTGGATGGGAAAATCTTTGAAGTATACAAATTCCGCAGCATGGTGGTGGACGCGGAAAAAGACGGGGTGGCCAGGCTTGCCAGCCAGCATGACGACCGGATCACCAGGGTGGGGCGTTTCCTGCGGAAAGTGCGCATGGACGAGCTGCCCCAGCTCATCAACGTATTTAAAGGGGACATGTCCATTGTGGGCCCCCGGCCGGAACGCCCGGAAATCGCAGAGCAATATAAGCAAACCATGCCGGAATTTGATTTTCGCCTGAAGGTCAAGGCTGGGCTTACCGGATATGCCCAGATCCTTGGAAAATATAATACGCTGCCCTACGATAAACTCAAGATGGACTTGATCTACATTGAGAGTTACTCCTTTTTACTAGATCTCAAGTTGATCCTCATGACCATTAAAGTGCTGTTTATTCCAGAGAGCACCGAGGGGGTTGCAGATGGGGAATTGACCCCTATCGACCACATCGGCAATCAGGAACAGAAGGATAAAAAACGCAACCAGTAGCCTGTGTTTATCAGGAATATTTGAAAAGAGCAGTTCGGCGAGGGGCAGAAACGAAGGAATCAAGCCGAGCAAAGCGGGGGGATCGTGTGGATCTATCCATTATCATTGTCAACCACAATACCAGAGAACTTACACAGCAGACCATAGATTCCGTGATTAAGGGTACCCATACCCTGGATTATGAGATTGTCGTTGTGGATAACTCCAATAAAAAAGAGGAATATTACACGCCCCAGGAGGGCCAGCCGGTGATTTTGCTTCCCAATGTGGAAAACAAGGGGTTTGGCCATGCCTGCAACCTGGGCGCCAAACAGGCCATCGGGGATATTCTTTTATTTTTAAATTCCGATACCATTTTACAGGATAAGGCCCTGGATGACAGCGTAGCTTACCTTAGGGCGCATAAGCGGGTGGGCGCGTTGGGCATCCGCACTTTGCTGCAGGACGGGACGCTGGACCATGGATGCAAACGGGGGTTTCCCACCCCCAGCAACGCCCTATATTATTATTTGGGGATGGATAAGCGCCATCCGGAAAGCCGGAAATACGGGGCTTACCGGCAGACCTTCATCGACGACCGCCAGACCAGCGAGGTAGACGCGGTGTCCGGTTCCTTTTTGATGATGCCCCGGGAGGTATGGGACCAGGTGGGCGGCTTTGACGAGGAATTCTTCATGTATGGGGAAGACCTGGATTTGTGTTACCGCATCAAGAAAAAAAGTTACCAGATCGTTTATTTCGCGGATGCTCAAATGGTCCACCTCAAAGGGCAGAGCGGCCTGCATACCAAGTCCAAAGAAGTGATTTATCATTTTTACAATGCGATGATCCTGTTTTATAAAAAGCATTATATCCGGCAGTACAATATTTTTGTGACGTGTATGGTATACTGCGGCGTGTGGCTGAAGTATTTGCTCACGATCCTGAAATCCAAAATAAGCGGGTGATGGTTTGGGAGAAACGATTGATATTCTCATGGCGGTGTACAACGGGGAACGCTATGTGCAGGAGCAGGTGGAATCCATCCTGCGGCAGACCTACCGCAATTGGCGGCTGATCATCCAGGACGACGGTTCCACAGACGGCACAGTGTCCCGGCTTCAGCCTTATGTACAAGCATATCCGAAGAGGGTGTTTCTTTATCAACGGAAAGAAAATTCCGGCGCCGCTCATCTGAACTTTTACAGTATGCTGCCTTTGTCATCCGCCCGTTATGTGATGTTCTGCGACCACGACGACGTATGGATGCCCGACAAAATAGAACGCACTTGGCAGGAGATGAAACGTCTGGAGAAGGGGCGGAAAGGGCTCCCTTGCCTGGTACATACCGATTTGCAGGTGGTGGGGGAGGACCTCTCCCTGGTGGCTCCCTCTATGATACAGAGGCAAAAGCTGAACCCTTACGCCTCATTCCGTCAGATTATGGTGCAAAATGCGGCGACAGGATGCACCATGATGGTTAACCGTCCCCTTTTGGAGATGGTGGGACAGCCGCCGGAACAATCGATTATGCACGACTGGTGGTTTGCTTTGATCGCCGCGGCTTTTGGAAAGATCGGCTATGTGGACAGGCCCACCATTTTGTATCGCCAGCATGGGGATAACCAGGTGGGCGCCAAAGATGCGGGAAGCCTTTCCTATAATATGGAACGATTGAAGGATCAAAAAGGCGCCCGCCGGGTGTTGTATGATACCTGCATCCAGGCGGGGGAATTTTTGGAACGTTATGGAAAGCTGCTGTCTCCCCGGCAGAAGGAATGGCTTACGGCTTACCGGGACCTGCCAAAACATGGGAAAGCCGGGCGGTTGTATCTGCTGTTCCGATACCGGTTTTGGAAAAAAGGGATCCTGCGGAAATTGGGACAAATGGCTTTTATTTAAGAATCGTTCTCATTTTATAGCGCCGAATAAGAGAAAAATCTGTAGAATTCGTGGATTCTATACAGATAATTTGGTTTGTTTTGGGATAATTCGTTTTTTAAACGCTTAACAAAAACTGGTGAAACATGGTATAATACCAAATCGATAATAGAAAGTAGGAGGCACATAAGGCATGAAAGGGATCATACTTGCAGGCGGAGCGGGGACCAGGCTTTACCCATCTACCATTGCATGCTCCAAACAGATTCTGACCGTTTATGATAAGCCGATGATCTATTACCCCCTGTCCACCCTGATGTTGGCGCAGGTGAGGGAAGTGCTGGTTATTTCCACCCCCCGGGACGTCAAAGTCTTTGAGGAACTCCTGGGCGACGGAAGTCAGCTGGGTATGGAAATCAGCTACACTGTACAGGAAGCCCCCAACGGTTTGGCGGAAGCTTTTATCCTGGGTGAGGAATTTATTGGCGATGACAATGTCTGCCTGGTGCTGGGAGATAATATATTCTATGGCTACGGTTTTTCCGAGCGTCTCATGGCCGCAGCATCCCGTAAGGAAGGCGCTACGATCTTTGGATATCATGTGAGCAATCCCAAGGATTTCGGCGTGGTGGAATTCGACGACGAGGGCAACGTCCTTTCTATTGAGGAAAAGCCCCAGCATCCGAAATCCAACTATGCGGTTCCCGGGCTGTATTTCTATGACAATAACGTGGCGGAAATCGCCAAGAATGTGAAACCCTCCGCCCGTGGGGAGCTGGAGATCACTTCGGTGAACAACGCTTATCTGGAGGCGGGCAAGCTCAAGGTAGAGCTGTTTGGCCGCGGCATGGCGTGGCTGGACACCGGTACCCACCGCGCGATGTTGGACGCCGCTAACTTTATTGAAGCAGTACAGACCCGACAAGGGCTGTATGTAGCTTGTTTGGAAGAGATCGCCTATCGCAATAAATTTATCGATAAGGCGCAGCTCATCAAGCAGGCGGACCGTTTTTCCAAGACCGATTACGGCCAATATCTGTATCAGATCGCGGAATCGGTAAAAATAAAATAAAATCCCGCAGGACGGGAAGGCGGCGATACCGCCAATCTAGAAAGGAAGAAGATTTCCCCTTATGACGCTCCATAATAGGCAAGAGGAAGTTTTCCTCCTTTTACGGCTTTCCGGCAGTTTTTTGCCGGGC
>CAJFUH010000054.1 GCA_904420155.1 uncultured Clostridia bacterium | reverse complement strand
GTGCGCTGGCCTTCCCCGTCGTTGAGGGTCAGCTTCAGCAGTTTCTTGGCGCGTTTTACCGGCTCGCAGGCCACCACTTCCGCCACGCGCAGTTCTACTTTGGCGAAATCTTCAATACCGATCTGGGCGACCCCTTCTATCGGCTGTTTTGCCTCCGCTTTCTTTTCCGATTCCGCCGGCTTTTTCACAGACAGGATCTCGTCCAATTCTGCGATTTCCTTGGCCACATCGATGCGGGGGAAAAGGGTTTCCCCTTTTTGAATCACCGCGTTTTCCGGCAACATCCCCCAGCGGTTGGCGGTATCCCAAGTGAGGACCTCTTCGCCCGCGCCCAGTTGAGCCTGGATTTTCGGGGCGGTTTCCGGCATAAAGGGGGTGATGAGGATGGACACAATGCGCAGGCACTCGCACAGGTTATACAATACGGTTGCCAGACGGGCTTGTTTGCTTTCGTCTTTGCCCAGCACCCAGGGGGTGGTTTCATCGATATATTTGTTGCACCGGGCGATTAGTTTCCAAATTTCCCCTAAAGCCCCGGAGAACTGGAAACCTTCCATGTTCTCTTCATAACGGTCCCGCAGGGTAGAGGCCGTTTGGATCAGGTCGTCGTCCTGGGGCCCGATTTCCCGCTGGGCGGGGATCGTGGAACCGAAATATTTGCCCACCATGGCGGTGGTGCGGGACAACAGGTTGCCCAGGTCGTTGGCCAGGTCGTAGTTAATCCGGTTGATCAGGGCTTCGTTGGTAAACAGCCCGTCCGCGCCGAAGGGGATTTCCCGCAGCAGGAAATAACGGATAGCGTCCACGCCGTAACGGCTGCACAAAATCACAGGGTCCACCACGTTGCCCTTGGATTTGCTCATCTTGCTGCCGTCGCCGAACAGCAGCCATCCATGGCCGTATACCTGTTTCGGAAGGGGCAGATCCAGGGCCATCAGCATGGCGGGCCAAATGATGGTGTGAAAACGCACGATTTCCTTGCCCACGAAATGTACGTTGGCGGGCCAATATTTCCGGTAGTCGGAATCGTCATCGGAACCGTATCCCATGGCGGTGATATAGTTGGTGAGGGCGTCCAGCCACACGTACACCACATGCTTGGGGTCAAAATCCACCGGGATGCCCCAAGAGAAGCTGGTGCGGGAGACGCATAAATCGTCCAGGCCGCTTTTGATGAAATTGATCATCTCATTTTTGCGGCTTTCCGGCTGAATAAAGTCCGGCTGGTCCTCATAGAGCTTTAACAGGCGGTCCGCATAATGGGACAGCTTAAAGAAATAGGCTTCCTCTTCCGCCCACTTGACTTCCCGCCCACAGTCCGGGCACTTCCCGTCTTTGAGCTGGGTTTCCGTCCAGAAGGCTTCACAGGGGGTGCAATACCAGCCTTCATATTTCCCTTTATAGATTTCGCCCTTGTCGTACAGGGCGCGGAATATCTTCTGTACCGCTTTTACATGATAGTCGTCCGTGGTGCGGATAAAGCGGTCGTTGGAGATGTTCAGCAGTTTCCACAGATCCTGGAACCCCGCTACAATGCGGTCCACATATTCTTTGGGGGAGATGCCCTCTTCCGCCGCTTTCAGTTCGATCTTTTGGCCGTGTTCGTCTGTCCCGGTGAGAAACATGACGTCATACCCCTGCATTCGTTTGTATCTCGCGATGGCATCGGTGGCCACGGTGCAGTAGCTGTGCCCGATGTGCGCCTTGCCCGACGGGTAATAAATGGGCGTGGTAATGTAATAGGTTGGTTTGCTCATGATTTCTACCTCCCAGATGGAATAACACGGCCGCTTTCCAAGCGATAAGCTGAGAATGCCTGCCGATCTTTTTATTATACCATTCTATCCCGAAAATTCAACATTCCGCGGGAGTAAATTCCAATCCCGCCGCCTCTTTTTCTTGCGGGATTGGAAAAGGGGGAGTATAATGGCGGCAGAATTGCTTAATCAGGAGGAACGGAAAATGGATTTTACTTTTTATATGCCCGCCCGGGTGATCAGCGGACCCGGCGCGGTACTGGAGAACGGCGGCCAGATCAAAAAATTGGGGGATCGGGCGCTGCTAGTGACAGGGGCCCACTCCGCCCAAGAGAGCGGGGTGCTGCAAGATTATGAGAAGGTCTTAAAGGAGCAGGGGATCTCTTATGAAATTTTCGATCAAATTTCCGCCAATCCCTTGTACACCGCGTGCCGGGATGCCGCCCGCCAAGCCATAGGGATGGGAGCGGATATGATTATCGGCCTGGGAGGGGGATCCCCTTTGGATGCCGCCAAAGCGGTGGCGGCCATAGCTGCCAACCCGGATATTACCCCGGACGAACTGCTGCAAAAATCATGGAAAAAGAAACCCCTTCCCGTGGTGGTAACGGGAACCACCTCCGGGACCGGGAGCGAGGTGAGCAGCACGTCGGTTCTCACCTGGGAAGACGGGCGCAAACGGGCGATTTCCCATCCGGATCTGTACGCTTCCCTGGTGCTGGCGGATCCCCGCTATACCTTTACCATGAGCTGGAAAGTGACCGTCTCCACAGCTTTGGACGCGTTGTCCCATGCGGTGGAAGGGTTCCTGTCCCCCCGATGCACACAGATACCACAATGGTGCGCACAGCAGGCTATTCCTATGATTTGGAAGGGGTTAAAAGAACTTTCCCGCAGTAAAACCGTCCCGCAGGACTTACGGGATCCCCTCTTTTACGGTTCTTTGTGGGCAGGTATGGTGCTTAACGGAGTGGGGACGGCGTTTCCCCATCCCTTCGGCTATATCCTGACAGAAGATTATTCTATTCCCCACGGGCGGGCCTGCGCCGCTTTCCTTCCGGCGTTATTGGAACGGGCAGGGGAATACGCTCCGGAACGTGTGGAAGAGCTGGAGCAGCTTTTGGGATGTTCCCAGGAGGAAGCTGTTCCTCTCCTGCATCAATTGAGCGATACCCATCATATCCGCATGACACAAGAGAAAATAGAGGGGTATGCGAGGCGCTGGGAAAACCTGCATAATTTTGACAATGTTCCCGGCGGATACTCGGTACAACAGGGAAAACAGTTGTTTTCCAGGATGTTCGACATAAAAGTTTAACAAGTTATAGACAAGAATCTTTGTTAATTTGGTTTACAAAATTTTCCTATTAGGTTAAAATAAAAAAAGTTGCGGAACGAAACAAGATGCCGCGATAACAATACCCGTGATCAGCAGGGTTAAGAAATGTTTGTTTTCTCATAGAAACAAGCCGCTGATATTGTTATAAAAAGGACAGGGAGAAGGGGGGATGGAAATGCCCAACGCAATGATTCCCTATCAAAGGGAGCCGGAAGAAGAAAGCCAATCTAAGGCGAAACCGGGCAAAGCCAGCGTGGCTGGAATGGAACAAGTGGAAATTGAAAGCAGTGAATGCGTGCTCTATACTTCGCAAAAGAGCGGGGATCAATTGCTCCTATCTGTAATGTGGAGCGTAATATTGGCCATCAGCATTGTTTTGTTGGCGCTGGGCATGTTTGCAATGGATTTATCGATCCGGCTGATTTTGGCAGGCGGGTTTGCCCTGGGATCCCTGGCGATTTGCTTCCAGCTTTACCGTTATTATAAATGGGATTGGGACCGCTATACAGTACTCACGGATCAAAACATTTATACCAATGCGTTATACCATGGAGGGAACAAACTCCCTCCGGTGGTGGTTTCTTTGGATAAAATTCAGCAGGTACATACCCGTTATCGGTTTTGGAAAGGGCACAGTGTGGCGTGGGAAATGCCGATTCAGAAAGAGGAACGCGTGGAATGTGAACTGCGTTTCTTACAGGCGGAGGAATTCCATAATTTCCT
>CAJFUH010000053.1 GCA_904420155.1 uncultured Clostridia bacterium | reverse complement strand
GTATAGCTGCCAATGTGTACCGGCATCGTTTGTGTCTTGACCGCCGCTATTCCACCGGGCTCCTGCCAAAAGCGTTCTGCCCCGTCGAGAGCATGAACAGCCGTGTAGATTTTTACATCCGGCCCGACCATGGTGCATTCCCCAATTATAATCGGCGCGGTATCCAACAGGGTGCAATGCATATTGAGGAAGCTGTTGTTCCCAAGATGAATGTTATAGCCGTAGTCCACATAGATGGGTTGATTTACGCGGGCATTCTTCCCAAATGTACCGAACAGTTCTGCCAAAACATGGGCTCGCGCATCGGCATTCTCTGCCGGAATCCCGTTATACTGCCGCATCAGGTTTTTAGCACGGTTCTGCTGTTTCCTCAATTCTGGATCACGGGCATCATAGACCTCTCCGCTTTGTTTCTTTTCTAGCTCAGTCATCGTTTTAACTCCTTTACAGGCCTTGCCTTTTGTTTCTTTCTGTAACAAGTATAGTGGATTGTTTGGCTCTATGTAAAATACTTATATTTCATCGCAATCCATACAATTTTTATATGGATGAAGTAAAATAGGAGTACACAATGTCTTCATTCAGAAGCATCTCCGTATACTCCTATTTTTAATACTCATTCTGAATGGCGGTAAGGGGAAGTAAGAAATGATCCTTCCGAATGCATCATGCAGTGCTTCCCCCAGAATTTCCTCGCTGGTATAGGGGCCATAGACCTTCGCCCTGTTCAAACCGCCTGCTGCGCAAACCGGATCATATTACTGCTGTTGCAGAGCTGTTATCATACAGTTTTACCTGAATATTTGTCCCGTTTACTTCTATGTTCATCATAAAGCGTTTTCTCCTTTTCAAAATTTATAGGCTGGTCAGCACGGGATTGTTCAAGTAGTCATACACCCGCTTAATCTCGCTGATCTTCCGGGTGTCCAACATGGAGGGACAACCTCTATCAAGCGTGGCGATCTTCTCCATATCCTCGCCGTCCAGTGCAAAATCCCAAATAGAGAGATTTTCTTTCATGCGCTCCTTGTGGACGGATTTTGGAATGACGACGACACCCTGCTGCACATTCCAGCGCAGGATGACCTGGGCTGGCGTTTTTCCATGTTTTTTGGCAATCTCCAGCAATACGGGTTCGGTGAACATTCCTTTCAACCCTTCCGCAAAGGGAGCCCATGCTTCCGGCTGTACCGGAGCTCTTTCATCAGGGAAAGCTCTTCCGCCCGCTGGTAGTGGGGATGGCGTTCGATTTGGTTAATCTGTGGCAGGATTTTTACATTATAACAGAGGTCTAACAGGCGATCCGGCAGGAAGTTGCACACGCCAATGGCACGAACCTTGCCCTTCTCATAAAACTCTTCCAGCGCCCGCCAGGAACCGTAATAATCCCCGAAGGGCATATGGATCAGATATAAATCTAAGTAAGTAAGCCCCAAGTTGCTCAAAGACTGGGTGAAGGCTTCCTTGGTTTTTTCATAGCCCATCTGCTGTATGTAGGCTTTGGTAGTTATGAACAGCTGTTCACGAGGTACGCCGCAACTTTGAATGGCCCGACCCACCGCCTTCTCATTTTGATAGGAACTGGCCGTGTCAATCAGGCGATAGCCGGTGGTAATCGCGTCTTTCACGACCTGCTCACAGGTTTCCTCCGGGATCTGGAAGACCCCGAACCCTTCCATCGGCATGATTACGCCGTTACTCAATTTGACTGTTTCCATGGGAAATAAACCTCCTTACCCTGAGTGCGGAAGATGGGTGGAACAGTCTATCTGCCCCACCCACCATTATGCATTTTTATTGATCGCTCAGCAGCTTGCCGCCAACGCCTACATTGTCCAGGGAGTTTTCCTTTAGAAAAACATAGAACGCTTCTTCCGGCATCTTCATGATTCTGGCAGCACTTGCGGTGAACTCTTTCGCCAACTGCTGTTTCTGCTCTTTGCTTAACTGAGCTGCTTCCAATGTAATCACTGGCATATTGATTTTCTCCTTACTTCAGCCGGTTTCCTAAATTGTACGCCTGCTGTAGGAATTCGGAATGCTGCGTCATGGACGGTATCCCGCATCCATAGCCCAGCACCATACCCATATCTTCAAGATTTAAGTACCTTACCAAGGTCTTATAATGTGCCTCCAGAGCCTTAAACGTCCAGCTATCGCTGTTCCAGGCAACGGTCAGCAGGGCAGACTTCATATGTTTGCGCTGGATGGAACTGTTGAAAGCACAGAACCGGTCAATGATGACCTTTAGCTGGGCCGACATGCCATAGTAGTACAACGGCGTAGCAAACACCATCATATCGGCGTCCAGGATTTTTTTGCGGATCCCCTCCACATCATCTTTTTGAACGCAAGGGCCTTCATACCCGCAATGGATGCAGCCGGTGCAGGGATGAATGTTAGAGTGAGCCACATCAATCAATTCTACCGTGTGGCCTGCCTCTTCCGCTCCCTGACGGAAACAGTCCGCCAGTAGATGGGTGGAGCCTTTTTTGTTGGGGCTGCCCTCTAAAACGACGATCTTCATTCTAAGGCCCCTCTTACTTCATTTCCTTTTCCCAGTAACGGATAACATTCAGCGGTGTTTCCCCGGCCAGACGTTCCATAGTACTGATTTCATCAGCAGTCAGTTCCAAGGCAGCGGCTTTGGCGGCGTCCTCCACCTGATACACTTTTGTCACGCCGATGATGGGGAGGGTGCCCTTGGCAATGGCCCAGGCCACCGGCAGCTGTGCAATGGCCACACCGTGCTTGTCCGCAATCTCCTTCAATCCGGCATTCAGCTTTTCCAGCTGGGGCAACATGGGATTATACACGGCGCCACGGTCAGAGTCTGCGGGGAATGGATGCTTTGTATCATATTTGCCAGACAGCGCCCCCTGTTCCAGCACCATATAGGAGAAGAAAGTAATGCCGTTCTCTTTGCAGTAATTCAGAATTCCGGACGTTTCCGAAGAACGGTTCAGCAGGCTGTAATGATTCTGGATGGCGGCAATCTTCAGCCCTTCCGCTTCCAGAATGGCGGCGGCTTCCTTAATCTCCGCCAAGTTGTGATTGGAAAGTCCGATGCGCCCGATTTTGCCGCTTTTGGCAAGAGGAATCAGTTTGCGGGTCCACTCCGGCGCACCCACCGGATTGTGAATCCAGTAAATATCCATATCGTCGGTTCCCAGCAACTTGGCACTGGTCTCATACATCGCCGTCACAGCGTTTTCAGCATTGGGATCGGCGCACTGAGGCGTAAATTTATCCGAAATGAGATAATTGTCACGGGGCACCGTGCGCAAAAACTCCCCCAGTACCTTTTCCGAAGTACCCATGCCATACGCATAGGCGGTATCCCATAGGTTCAGTCCGGCTTTCATAGCCGCGTCGAACACCGGACGCAGGTCGGCGGCGGTCAGATTACCGCCAAAGGTTCCATCGTTGCCCCAGGCCCAGGCGCCCAGTGCAATTTTCGGCAATTGCTTTAGTTCCATATTCGTTTCCTCCAATTTATTCCAAAGTTCTATTCATTCGCCAGCAGGTCTTTGCAGGCATTTAAGGCGTTAAACAGGCGGGGAATCCCCATGTAGCCGCTGGCATGTACCAAGGCGCAAACCACTTCTTCCTTGGTGTTGCCCACCTTCAGCGCTCCTTCCACATGGCTTTTGACCTGTACTTCCGCGCCGCCCAGTGCAGCCAGCAGCACAACCGTGAGAAGCTCCTTCGTTTTACTGTCCATCCCTATGCGGGTATTGAAATCGCCAAAGCAAAGTTCGGTCAAAAAGCGCGGCACCGCCTGGGCAAAGTCGCAGGGCAGCCAAGTGTAGCGGTCCGCGATCTCCGTCCCATAGACGGGGGCTTGGATAGCTAGCCCTTTCTCATACCGATCCTCATCGGACGCCAGAGTGCCTTGCTTAGGCAGCGGCAACTCGATACCGTTTTCCGCAAAGACCTCATTCATGGTGCCGATAGCATTGAGCGTCTTTGGGAATCCAATGAAGGGCGCACATTGATACACGGCCTCCCGAATCTCTATTGGTTTGCATCCAGCATTGAGCCCGGCCTGCACATGGGCCTTCAGCTGGGGCGGGGTGCTAAGCGCCGTGAGGGTGGTAATCGTGATCAGCTCCCGCATCCGGTTGTCCAGGCTACCGGTGTAGCACACATCTCCAAAGATAAACCCCTGCAAGATTTGCATAAACTCCGGGTCGGTTCCTTCCTCGCCGGCAGCATGGCTGTGAAACAGCTCCTGCATTTTTTGTTCTGTTCTTTCTTTTCGGTTCATGACAGTGCTTCCTTTCTATTCTTTACAGGTTCTCCGCCCACTGTTTCAGTGCGGATTGCGAAGGGTTCCCGTTGAGTAACCGACCATCTATGATTTTCGCTCCGGGGCAGCTGGAAGCCAACTCCTTTGCGGTTTTACCCAGGCCGCTGCCGCCGGAAGTGGCGAACAGAATAATACTCTTTCCTGTGAAATCATAGCTCTCCAAAAAAGAACGAATGATGGTGGGCGCAGTGTACCACCAAATGGGAAATCCCAGGAAAATTCGGTCATAGTCCGTAATATTGGCATGATAATCTGCCAGCTCCGGGCGAGAGGACGGGTCGTTCATCTCTACCGAACTGCGGGAATGCTTATCCTGCCAGTTTAAGTCGGCGCTTGTATAGGGCACAGCAGGTCTGATTTCATACAAATCGCTATCGATTGCTGCTGCTAGCTTTTCCGCAACACGCTTTGTGGTGCCGCTGGCTGAGAAAAAGGCCACTAAGGTTTTACTCATAAAATTGAACCTCCTTACGCATTTAGAAATTCCATTATTCTACGGCTTTAATAGTTATTGTTCCCGACATCTGGCTGATCAGCTCGCCGCCGGAAAGAACCTGCCCCAGTTCAAACAGGGATGGATTCTCGTTGTAGTCGCCGTAAAAGAACACTACATCGCCCCATGGCTCATAATAGGCCAGCGTTCCTGTCCCTGCCTGCGCCAATGGGGAATTGATGGTATCCAGCTCCTGCGGCGGATAAAAGATTTTCTCGTTGGTGCTGTAATCCTCCACCTCGATAGTAAGGGGCAACTGCTGATAGAGCGAATTTGCGGCTGTTCCATCGTTTAGTTCATAAATAACTGTATTTTCCCCAAATTGTACGGAAATCTGCCGGGACATGCTTTCCGGTTCTTCTACATCTTCTGTCGCGGAAGGAATTTTTGTAATGGTAGATGATCCGGACGATTCAGCTGATTCCGATTGCTCATCCAATGGTGGAGTTGCCGTTTCGGAAGAAGGGTGGTCTGAGGTCACAGGGACAGGTGACTCATTCTCCGTCCCGCATGCGGAAAAGACCAATACCATCAAGCAAAGAAGGATTATGCTAAAGGCTTTTCTCATTTTCATGTCCTCCTATTCTCAATAGCCTAGCCCGGCTACCCAACTTTGAATATCCTCTTGGGAAAAAGAAACTTCCTCCTCATAGTCGTTCCTACCTTACTCTATACACACTTTTTCTTTCTGCTGTGTTTTCTGTGCCTATTCGCCCTCCTTCCTCTATGCAATACACCGCTATACACAGATATAACCCTGCTCCATTTTAGGATACCCCAGGAATACCGTGTCATATTGGTCAAGGTTTTCTACGTTTTCCACCAGCTCCGGACGGGCGTTATCGCCCCTTTCCTGGTTGGCACGGGCCAGACAGTCATCCCAATCACTTGGATATGGATCCGTTACACAGATAGAGAACAAGTCGCCTCCGGTTTTCTCCTGCACCCAGCCTGCCAGCTGCTGCACATTTCCTGGTGGAATCACGCTGGGAGATGCCACCGCATCCACATCATCCGCCAAAATTGCGTTGTCCGCCCAGGAAAAATATGCCACCAGAATATTACTTTCCTGTTCTTCATTAACTTCTGATGGTTCAGAGTTGAACTCTTTCATTTCTAAAAAACGGCTGGAAGTCGTTTCCTGATCAGGAACGGTAGAGCTGCTTTCTGAAGCTTCAGAAGAACCATTTGCCTGATTTTCTGTTGTACTACATGCCGCAAAAGAAAGAACCATAGCGATTGCTAAAAAGAGAGAAAGTATTTTTTTCACTTATTCTGCCTCCTGTCTATCGCGGTAAATTTTCTATAATTTCGGCGATATTAATTTAGAACGAGAACCTTTTATGATTTCTGTTATCATTATAAAACGCCTTTAATTCAATGTCTAATACCTATTGTTTATCTTTTTCAATGTGTTTTTTGTATGGATAAACCAAAAAACAAGGACCTCCAAGTCAATCACCTCTTGGAGGTCCTAATATAAGGCAGCGGTTATTCCATTTTTGCTCGAAGCATGTTGATTTCCTGAATAAACAGGGAAGTAGCAGGCGAAAACAAGTGGTTTTTCTTCCAGACCAGCACACTGCGGGTGGTGTGTTCCGGAGCTATCGGAACAAACCGCAGCCGCGGGCTGCTGTGGATGGCCAGCGCACCATCCAGACAAAAGGCGCAGCCAAGCCCGGCTTCTACCATCAAAGCGGCATTTGACAGAAGCGTATAACTCAACGGGATTGTTAAATCCTTTTCCTCCCGATTAATCCAATTCAAAATTTCGTTGCGTACCCGTTCCCGCAGGGGCAAAATCAATGGATACTCTGTAATTTCCTCCGGGGTAATGGTTTTATGCTCTGCCAGTGGATGATCGTCCCTCATGAGGATGCCCCAGGTTTCCTTTTGAGAGAGGCGGACAAAATCATATTTTACTGTATCCACCGGCTCCAATAAAAGCCCCACATCTACCAAACCTTTATCTAATCGATCCTTAATATTATCGGCCATCTCATTATACAAATGGAATTGAACCAAAGGATACTTATCGGAAAACTGCTTAATCAGCTTTGCAAACAGGCGGCTTCCTACCGCTTCGGAGGCGCCGATTGCGATCAAACCGCTCACATCCGCATTCCGTTCTACAAACGATCGCTCAAGACGATCTGCCAGCTCGACAATTTCCTCGGCCCGCTGCCGAAAAAAGATGCCGTCATCCGTCAAAGTCAACCCATTTTTTCCACGTAGCATCAATGTGGTACCTAGTTCTCTTTCCAAATCCATCATCTGGCGGCTCAGTGTCGGCTGGGTTACATGCAGAATATCCGCAGCTCTAGTTATGTTTTCTTCTTGCGCCGCCGCCAAAAAATATCGTAATGTGCGAAGTTCCATACCTGCCGCCTCCTTTTCGGTATAATTTTAGTATAGCATATCCATACAAAATTCGCAACAATCCGACCAATCCATGCGATTATATTATAACTACTTAGATTTTAGCTTTGATAATTTTGCTATGTTCATTTGTGAGGTGCCTCTATTTTAGAATTTATGGCAGTAGCTTGCTTGTCATCCATTTTGGGGATGTCCTCTTTTTGTCTTCATCATCGGCATGAGCCTTCTTTTTAACCACTCGCCCAGCCAGTGGTTTTCGAGAGACAAAAAGGCGACGGTAATCACCGTCGCCTTTTTTGCTTCCTTTTTAATTTTTTACTCTTTTCGTCCAAGTAACCAGTCAACAGAAACCTCTAAAATATCTGCTAACGCCGCTAGTTCTACATCGGTAACAAATCGAATCTGTCCTTCTAATTTAGAGAGACCGGAAGCATTCATGTCTACTCCATTTACTTGAAGTTGGGCAAGTAATTCTTTTTGTTTCATACCTTGTTTCTTGCGAGCCATCTCGACACGAGCGCCGACTAAATTGCGGTTACCTAGTGCTTGCTTACGCAATCTCATGTTTTCCAACTCCCATACAATATCTATATAATCGAAATGACTAATAAATTTATTATATAATATTATACCAAAGATAACAAGTTTTCTTCCTACGAGATATGTGAATTTTATAAACAAATTCTGTAAGAAAAAAAGGATATTTTTTAATTCATATGAAAAGATAAAAGTTTCCTCTTGCGTAAAAAGTATTTCTATAAATGGAAAAGACAGTATAGATAAATAAATGCTATACTGTCTTAACAATCTCTTAGAATATATTTTAACTTTTATAAATTGGTCATCTTTATCATATTATAAGGATTCAACGATATCCTTTGTATCCCTTGCAATAACCAATTCCTCGTTGGTACAAATGATGTAAGCTTTTACCTTAGAATTCGGAGTAGAAAATTCCCCTTCTTTTCCATGTACCAATTCCGCATTGCGCTGCTCGTCAATTTCCAGCCCTAAATGGGTTAAATATTTACATACACCCGTCCTGTGGCTTGCTTGATTTTCTCCCAATCCTGCGGTAAATACAATAGCATCGCAACCATTCATAGCCGCAGCATATCCTCCTACAAATTTTGCAATCTCATATTCCAGCATCTCATGGGCTAAGATTGCTCGTTTATTCCCTTCACTGGCAGCCTTTACAATATCCCTATCGTCACTGGAAATACCGGAGATTCCCAACAATCCAGACTTTTTATTGAGCATATCACTCATTTCCTGGGGAGTCATATGTTCCTTTTCTGCAATAAAGGTAACTACAGAAGGATCCAAAGAACCTGTTCTTGTTCCCATCATAAATCCGTCTAAAGGAGTTAGTCCCATAGAGGTATCCACACACTTTCCATCCTGGACCGCAGCGATAGAGGAACCATTTCCCAAATGGCATGTAATGATTTTAGTTCCTACGATATCCCTCCCCATCATTTCGGCACAACGGGTACTGACATAACGGTGAGAAGTTCCGTGAAAACCATAGCGACGAATTTTATATTTTTCATAATATTCATAGGGAATAGGGAACATATACGCCTTGGGAGGCATTGTAGAATGGAAAGCAGTATCAAATACAGCAACTTCCGGTACTTCCGTACCAAAAACTTCCATACATGCGCGGATACCTTGTACATGTGCTTTGTTATGGAGCGGCGCCAGCGGAATAAGGCTTTCGATCCCTTCGATTACTTTTTCTGTAATCAATACAGATTTACTAAATAAGGAACCTCCTTGTACAATACGATGCCCTACAGCAGAAACCTCATTTAAGTTCTTGATAACGCCTAATTCCTCATCCAACAACATATTTTTTACTTGCAAGAAAGCAATGGTATGGTTAGGCATCGATACTTCCATACGCTTGCTGCGGCCGTCCGGCAACTTGTGAGTAATAAAACTTCCCTCTAAGCCAATTCTTTCACAATTTCCTTTTGCAAGAACACTTTCATCTCTCATGTCAATCAACTGATATTTAAGGGAAGAACTTCCCGCGTTGATTACAAGTACCTTCATGTCAACTCCTCCTATTTGTATACCATCATTTTTATCCTTGAAAGCAGTCTGGTAATACCGTATTATATAATAGTATAATATCGTTTTTATTTCAAGGGAGTTTGTTGAAAAAATGGTATCTTCGTCAAAGATCACGGCAATTATCAGTGAATATAACCCATTTCACTATGGTCATGCTTTTCATATTCAGGAAACCAGAAAAAGAGGGAGTACCCATATTATTGCTGTGATGAGCGGCGATTTTGTTCAGAGAGGCAGCCCAGCGCTGGCCTCAAAATGGGCCAGGACAGAAATGGCATTACGTAGTGGAGTTGACCTTGTAGTAGAACTTCCTCTTCCCTGGGCAATGGCCACAGCCCAAAAGTTTGCTTTTGGTGCGGTTTCCTTAATCGAAGATATGGGATGTGTTGACAGCCTCAGTTTTGGAAGTGAGTGCGGCGATATCGATTTATTAAACCAGGCAGCCTGCCAAATAGATTCTCCACTTTTAAACTGGGAGGCAAAAAAATTTTTACAACAAGGGATGACTTACGCGAAAGCAAAAACATTAGCGGTTCAAAAATATTTAGGAAACGATCTAGCTTCTTTATTAGCCAGCCCTAATAATACCTTAGGGATCGAATATTTGCGATCTATCCATCAATTGAATTCTCATATCGTCCCTTTTACTATTCCTCGGATCGGCGTCTCTCACGACGCTTCCGGCAACTCGGGTATGTATGCTTCCGCTTCCCATATAAGAAGTTTAATAACGTCTGGTCTGTTTTCTGAAGCTAAGGCTTATCTCCCTTTCCCCTGCCAGGCAATTCTTCAAAGAGAACAAGATGCAGGAAAATTGCCTGCTCAGTTATCTCATTTGGAACGTGTCATTCTGTATCAATTAAGGAATATGACAACGGAACAGATTGCTTCCCTCCCGGATGTTACAGAAGGGTTAGAACATCGTATTGCAAATATGATAGCGACTTCTTGCTCTTTAGAAGAATTATTTGGCTCTATTAAAACAAAAAGGTATACACACGCACGAATCCGTCGTATAATATTATCGTCATATTTAGGTATTTTCAACGATAATATTCCAGCCAAACCCCT
>CAJFUH010000052.1 GCA_904420155.1 uncultured Clostridia bacterium | reverse complement strand
TCTTGGCCTACTTTGGCCCTCATCCCCTTTAACGCCGTGATCGTGGCCATGAGCGCCAACGGCGCTTTTACCGCTTACAAGCGGATTTTGGATGGGAAACCCAAAACAGAATAATCCCAGAACATAACAAAAGGCCGCTTCCCTTACTTTTTAACAGGGACGCGGCCTTTTTATTTTTCGGCAAACTTTTCAATCTTTTTTAAAATCTTTATCCTTTTTAATTTTGAGATCTTTTCCCCTTTCTCAAAACGGAAAATAGTATTTTTTTGAACCCCTATCTGATCCCCTAATTCTTTTTGAGATAAATGATAGATGCGCCGGTAGTAAATACACCGTATATTCTCGCTATCGCATTGAGAATATAATATATAATTTAAGTTATTACAGAAGTATCCGTAATGGCATGACTTAATTTTGCCAACGTATTTCCCGTACAAGGAGAAATAACCAAAATATCCATCATTTTTTTTGGACCAATCGGTTCCGCCTGAACAATGCTGTGAATGATAGGGCGGCCGCATAAGTCCTCAATTTCCTGAATAAAATCCTGCGCTTTTCCAAACCGCGTATCCATGGTATATGCATTTTGAGACATGACCGGAAGGATCCGATAGCCTCGTTCTATTAAAATTTTCATCTGGTCAATAGATTTACGAAATGTACAAAACGATCCGCACAAAGCATATCCGACGGTGATATCACTCATTGCACTCCCTCCTCAATCATATGATAAATAGTTGTCTTAATTATTTCTCCTGCCGCTTTGGGCGCGACCTTTCCTGGAAGGGAAAGCGCTTGAATGGCCCGAATTCCCTGCCTCTGGGCCGCTTCCCAATCCACTCCTCCCGGAGCTGAAGCCAAATCAATAATCAAGGATTTTCCTGCCATACGCGCCAGGGTACGCGCATCAAATACCAAAGCTGGAATGGTATTAAAAATAATGTCATAGCCCCGTGTTTCTCCTAATTTTTTTGTTGATATGGCTTGGTACCCCTCTAATTGGATCCAAGCAAGGTCCTGTGGCTTTCGAGCGCTTACCGTCACCTTAGCTCCCAAGCCTTGCAGCATTCTGCTGAGTACTTTCCCGATTCGGCCAAACCCTGCTACCAGACATTCCGATCCATTGATTGTGCCCGGATACTCTTTCATGGCAATCTCAATGGCTCCTTCGGAAGTAGGCACTGCGTTTTTGACCGTAAATTCCTCACGTTCAAAGTAGTCGGATACATCAATCCGGTTCCACAAGTCGCTGGTAGATAGTAAACGGGGCAACATTCCACAGAATACTTTTTTGTGTTCCAATTGTTGTACAAATTTTTCATCCAATGGGATTTTTTCCTTAGAAAAAGGAGCGTTTAACGTTTTCTTGTCCACTGTGGCGGGCAGCGGTAAAATAACAAAATCGCTGTTTTGAATGGTCTCCTCCAGGGAAGCCTTTTGTACCCCGGGGGAAAAAGAAGCTTGTTCCATTCCGGCTGCGTAGACGGTGTACCCATCTTCCGCGAAAGATTGCGCCATAGCGATCTGCCGTTTGTCTCCTCCTATCACCCCAAAAGTGTTTATAGAAATCATCACTAAGTTACCCCCATTTATTTGTTGATCCTATCTCATAGTATGGAGAAGCTGTTTTTCATGTGCCTACGGAAAATCGGACAATCCTGGAAAGATTGCAAAAAAAAAGGAAAAAAGTGTTTATTTTATACCCAGTAAGCAATATAATAAAAAGAGTAAGCAAAGGGATCCACCTCCCTTTGCTATCTCAAAATTTTATCTATTTCCGATTTTACCGATCGCATTGTCTATGGCAACGCAAAAATTGTAGTTCCTATTTTTGATTCTAACAAGGGGTGACCAGATTGAGTCAACATCAAGATATTTTAGACCACATAAAAAGGATCCATATGATCGGAATTGGCGGTTCCGGCATGTGTCCCATCGCCGAAATTCTTCACAACGAGGGATTTGAAATAACCGGTTCAGATGTATTTGAATCCGACACCTTGGAACGTATCCGTTCGTATGGGATTCCTGTGCATATGGGCCATCGCAAGGAAAATATCCAGGGCGCACAGCTTGTGGTGTATACCGCCGCTGTAAAACAGGACAATCCGGAACTGGTAGCCGCTAAGGAACAGGGAATTCCCGCGATAGAGCGCAGCGTCATGTTGGGTATGGTGGCGCGCAGATATCAAAACTCTGTCGCCGTATCCGGTACCCACGGAAAAACCAGTACCACTGCTATGCTCACCCAAATTTTGATCAACGGCGGCAAAGACCCCACCGCTATCATTGGGGGAAAACTCCCCTTTATCGGAGGAAACGGCCGGGTCGGATCCTCAGAAAATATGGTTTGCGAAGCCTGCGAATATGTCGATACTTTTTTACAGCTGACCCCTGCTGTTTCCATCATTTTAAATGTGGACGCCGACCATCTGGACTATTTTAAAGATCTGGATCATATCATCCGTTCTTTTCACAAATTCGCCAGCCAGACTACCCGCGCTTTGGTCATCAATGGGGACGACGCCAATACCCGAAAAGCCGTGGAGGGAATTGACCTTCCTATTCTTACTTTTGGCCTGGGAGAAGGAAACGACTATCGTGCGGTAAATATTTCTGCTCACGCGGGCGTCAAGGAACAATTCACCCTGCAATACCGGGGAGAATCTTTGACAGAAATTACGCTCAGCGTACCAGGAAAACACAATATTTACAATGCATTGGCCGCGGCCGCTACCGCCCATTACCTGGGGGTGGCGCCCACCGATATCGCTTTCAGCTTACATCAATTTACCGGGGTTCACCGTCGTTTTGAGATCTTGGGCGATCTTCATGGCATTACGGTGGCGGATGATTTCGCCCATCATCCTACGGAACTCAGGGCTACCCTCACCGCCGCTATGCAAATGGGGTTCCGTCAAGTGTGGGCTGTATTTCAGCCCCATACCTTCTCCCGCACTTTTTTACTATTAAACGATTTTGCCGAGGCGCTTTCCATCCCGGACCATGCTGTTATTTCTGAAATTCTTCCGGTACGTGAAACCAACACATACCATATCTATGCCAAAGATCTGGCGGACAAGGTGCCGGGAAGCGTCTGGTTTAAGACGTTTGAAGAAATTGCCGATTATGTCACACAAAAAGCGCAGCCGGGGGATTTGATCCTGACGTTAGGCGGGGGAAATGTCTACCAATGCGCTCATATGATCGTAGACCGCCTTAATCAGAAAGAATCGAAATAAATGCCAGTCATTTGTTTTATTTTTTCAAAAGGAGTGAGATTCGATGAACCAGCCTAATATTTTGTTAATTACCACCGACCAACAGAGATTTGATACCATCGCCGCATTGGGAAATTCTCATATTTTTACTCCTCATCTCAATTGGCTCACCGACGAAGGCACTTCCTTTGTCCGCTGCTATGCGGATTGTCCCATTTGTATGCCTTCCCGGGCCACCATCATGACAGGTAAGCACGGCTATACCACCGGCTGCGTTGGAAATAACGGGGATACCCTTCCCATGCGTACCCAAAAGGAAACCCTTCCCTACCTCTTAACCCAAAGCGGATATCAAACGCGAGGGGTGGGAAAAATGCACTTTGAACCCGCATGGGCCAACTACGGGTTCGAGCACATCGACTTAGACCTCAATTATTATCGGGAAATGGCGCGGCATCCTGAATGGGGAATCCCTAAAGATCATGGAACTGGGGAAAACGAAGTAGAGCCCGTGATTTCCACAGTGCACGAATCCTACAGCCTGACCCAATGGACTGTAAAACATTCCATTGATTTCCTGGAAACCCGGGATCCCACCCGCCCCTTCTTTTTGTGGACAAGCTTTACCAAACCCCATCCCCCTCTGGACCCTTGTCTCCATTACTGGGCGCTTTACGAAGACGAGGATATGCCTGATCCCATATTCGGCGACTGGTCTGCAAATGTTGATACCATGCCTAAAGGGTACTTGCGCACTACTTATTGGTTAAACAATGTCCATCGTTTCTCCCTCCGTCAAATGAAAAAGGTCCGGCGGGCCTACTATGCGCTGATCACCCAGATCGACTATTCGTTAGGGCTGCTTTTTGCCCGGGTAAGGGAATTGGGCTTACTGGAAAACACATGGATTATCTTTACCTCCGACCATGGGGACATGCTGGGGGATCATCATATGGGTGCAAAATTTGTCTTCCAGGAGGGCTCCTCCCACATCCCATTGATCATCCGCCCTCCCATGGCCGCCGGCCAGATTCACGAAATGTCTGGCAGGCGGTGCCAGCGCCTCGTGGAAATCGCCGATATCTTCCCCACCATCCTCTCCATGGCCGGCCTTTCCATCCCAAAAGACGCCGACGGCGTAAACCTTTTGGACCACTTGCAGGACAACCGGAATACTCCCTTCTATGGCAATGTGGAAAACCACACGTTCTGCGTGATGGAGGGATATGAAAAATACCTTTGGACCGCTTTTGGCGGGGCGGAATTATTGTTTGATTTAAAGGAAGATCCCTATGAACAGCACAATTTAGCGTCGCTTCCTGAATATCAAAACAAATTGGATCATTACCGCAGCTTATTGATCGCACACATGAAGCAGACCGGCGCTACCCAATATCTAAAAGGCGATCATTTGGCGCCGACAGCGGCTCCCAGAAGTACCCGTGACATCGGCAAGTGGCCCGGGTTCCATTCTCCAAAAGTAGAAATCGATACCTTACATTGATCACTACGGCGGATACGCCGCTATAGAAGGATTTCAAAACTTTTCTTTACAAATGCATAAAAAAACAGAGGCAGCCTATTGTATCTTGATAGGTTGCCTCTGTTTCATTTTTAGTTTTTTATTTTAAAAATCCTTCGATAATTTTAGCTTCCGCCTCTTCCTCTGTCAATCCCAAAGTCATCAATTTAATCAGTTGCTCTCCTGCAATTTTTCCAATCGCCGCTTCATGAATCAACCCGGCGTCCACATGATTCGCCGTCAATTCAGGGATCGCGCTCACCACACCGTGATCCATAATAATCGCATCGCATTCGGAATGGCCTGTACAACGGGTATTCCCGTTGATGCGGGAGCGGAATATCTGATGGGAATAACCCTTTGCTACCGAACGGGAAATCAGGTCCGCCCCGGAATCTTCTCCGTTGAGATCTACCTCAAAATTGGTTTCCGCAATCTGGTGGCCATGGGTCATAATCTTTTCTTTGACTACCATTTTAGCTCCCTTGTCAAGCTTTGCC
>CAJFUH010000051.1 GCA_904420155.1 uncultured Clostridia bacterium | reverse complement strand
CGTCGTGCCCGCCGCAGGCGTGAAAAAGCTTGAGCAAAACTTTTGAGTTTAAACGCGGGCAACCCAGGTTCTTTTCAAAGAAAACCCGGTGCGCGACGCGCCCCGCCGCAGAGGCGGTTTATAAAGCCTGCAACTTGGCCTCAATAGCGTCGATGAGAATATGCAGCGCCTGAATACGGGCAAACTTCTTGTCCTGGGACTGGATGATATGCCAGGGTGCGAAGTCCGTAGAGGTACGGGCCAGCATTTCATTGACAGCCTCCTCATAAAGATCCCACTTTTCCCGGTTGCGCCAGTCCTCGTCTGTAATCTTCCAGCGTTTTTCCGGGGTGTTCATCCGATCCTGGAATCGGCGCAGCTGTTCTTCCTGGTCAATTTGCAGCCAGAATTTGACGATCACGGCTCCCCAGTCGCAGAGCTCCCGCTCGAATTCATTGATTTCCTGATAGGCGTGCTGCCAGGAATCCTGGGAACAAAAGCCCTCGATACGCTCCACCATGACCCGGCCGTACCAAGTGCGGTCAAAAATGGCCACGTGCCCGGTCTTGGGAAGGTTCTTCCAAAAACGCCAGAGATAATGGTGGGCCAGCTCCTCTTTGCTGGGGGCGGCGATGGGGACCACCTCATAGCCGCGGGGATCGAGGGCGGCGGCCACCCGCTTGATATTCCCGCCTTTTCCGGCGGCGTCCCATCCTTCGTAGGCTACGATGACAGGGATTTCCTCCCGGTACAGGGAATTGTGTAATTTCTTTAATTTCTTTTGCGCTTTTTTCAATTCCGCTTCGTACTCTTCGGAAGAAAGCTTGGCGTCCAGGGGGACTTCCTGCAAAGACGGCATGGGCAAAAGGGTAAAAGTCTTGGGGACATATACGCTGGCGGGGGTGTCTTTGAGCTGTTCACGGGGGGATTCTTTGCGTTCCTTGCGCTCCAGCGCCTTCTGGATGGAATCGATAAGGGTGGAGTAGATGCGATACAGGGCAAACCGCTTGTCATGGCTGGGGATGATATGCCAGGGCGCATAGGAGGTATGGGTGCGTTCCATCATCAGGTCGGCGGCTTTGTAGTAGCGGCGGTACTGCTTATTGCGTTTCCAGTCCCGCTCCGTGACCCGCCAGGAGGTATTTTTGCTGTCTGCCAGCTTCTCAAAGCGCAGGCGCTGTTCTTCCTGGCTGATATGCAGGAAAAATTTCACGATCAGGTACCCTTCGTCGGATAGCTGGCGTTCCATGGTATTGATCGATTGGACGCGCCGTTCCCACTCGGAGTCCTCAATCTCCTGTTCTGTCTGGGCGATATACAGGTCCTGGTACCAGCTTCGGTCAAACAGGGACATGTTTCCCTCGGCAGGGATCTTGATCCAGTACCGCCATAACAAAGGCTTCCGCGCCTCGGCGGAGTCGGCGGCGACGGTGGAATAGACCTTAAATCCACGGGGATCCAAGGTCAGGATGACGTCGGAAAGCAGGCTGCCCTTTCCGGCGGCGCTCCAGCCTTCAAATACCACCACCATGGGCAGGCGCTTTTCTTTCACCGTTTGTTGCAGCACAGAGAGCTGCTTTTTCAGCGGGCTGCAAAGCTGTTTGTATTCCGCTTTGGAGAGTTTTTGATCCAGGTTGACTTGGTCCAGCATAGATGGGTACCTCCTTTTTTGTATAGATGCGAAAATAAAAAAGAAGCTTCTAAAAATATGATAAACCGGGAACAGCGGTTTTACAAGGACGGAACCGGGCGGTCTCTATAGAAATATTCCCAAATTCCTTGTGAATGTTGCAATAAGGCGGGGCTTTTTTGGGACAGGAAGAAAACAGAAATATGATATTTTTAGAAAGTTTACAGGGAATCCAGCGCCTGTTATGTTACAATGTTCACATGGAAAGGTCTGACCACGATCTATGAAGAAAAAAAGGAAAGGCTTTCTCCGTTTTTTGTATTTATGGCGGTGCGGCCGCTGCAATTTCATGAGTTCAAACAAAGCCCGCAGGCGGAAAGCTCCCCTCCGCCTTGCGGGTGATGCGGAGTTTTTAGGGGAAGCCAGGTTTATTGCCGTTTCCCATCGGCTGTGTTATACTAAACAATACTGTAAAAATAGGGAGGAAAGGGGAAAAGAAATGAAAGCAAGGAAATGGATAGGCGCCTTGTTGGCGGTTGTCCTAGCGGTGCAGATGACGGCG
>CAJFUH010000050.1 GCA_904420155.1 uncultured Clostridia bacterium | reverse complement strand
TCAGCTGGTAGAGCACGCGGCTGTTAACCGCGTTGTCGTTGGTTCGAGCCCAACAGGGGGAGCCACAGAAAAAGGCAGATACTTTTTGGTATCTGCCTTTTTGTTATAAGCAAATGGGCTTTGTATGGAGATTCTTAAATGAAAGAGAAGCGGGACTTATAAAAATTTTTTCATTTCTTCCACATTGCTTTGTTCGGTTTTTAATAGTTTTTCTGCCAATTTCAAAACTTCAGGGGACACATCAGATTCTAATTCCTTAATCTTCTTTGTCATATCTACAATTCCCATCGTGCTGCCCTGGATCATCATTTCTGCAATATGAGACGGGGATTTATCCGCCAAAGTTTTAAAGTTAATCATCATATAAGAGGAAATCTTGGCGAAGGGGCCGATTCCCTCAGCTGTTTTTTTCTGTTGCTGGATCGCCTGATCGGCACGATCAAAAATTCCCTGGTATTCCGTTAATTGCGCTTCTAGGCGCTTACGGAATTCCACGGAATCTGTGATTTCTATAAGATGCGTGATGGTATCTTTTCCCATTTCAGCATTTTGGTAAATCACATCCAACAGTTCTAAATCTTTAGACATATCAAACACCTCCGAAACTATTGTAAACCGTTATATCCCGATTTACTCATGGAGGGAAAATCTTTTGCTATATTTTTATGAAAGAACGTATCAAATCCTGTCAGCAGGAAATTTGGTTTCCCTTTTCTGAATGCGCTCAAAAGGCCGAAATAAAAGAGAAAAGAACCAAATACACAGACAATAATATCTTGCATGGTATCGTTTACTCCGCTGACGCTTACCTGTTGGGGATCTAAGAAAGGAAAAAGCATTCCCACAAGATATTCCCCAATTTCCCATACCCCCGCTATTGCGATGGAAAAAGAGAGACAAAAGACAGAGAGCAATGGAAAATCAGACGTTTCTATTGTTTTTTTAGGCTTTAAAAGATAGAAGAAGATCACGCCTAGCAGCGTAAAAAAGACTCCGGAAAGAGTATGGGCAAATTTGTCGTAAAAGGGGATGTAAGAATATCCCTGCATGACCAGTCCTACTGTATATAGGAGAAAACAGAAAAAATAAATTAAAAAATGAAATTCATAAACAGGGCGTAAAGTAAAAATCCGTCCCCAGATATGGGGGAGCAACAAAAAAAGAGGGGCGCAGAAAGACAATAGATAAAAATAAGGCTGAGATAATATCACATAATACAGTCCCAACCCTATATTCACCGCACAATAAAACCCAATAAAATAAGGAATTATTCTTCGATACCAATTTTCTCTTTTTTCCAAATTGTTTCCCTCGCTTTTATGGATAGTCAAGATATAGCGTTTCCCTTTCTTCATGTATCCAAACAAAATAAGATACGTTTATTATGTATTTTTCGTGCTTGCCAGAAAAGATATGATCGGTAGCGTAGACGATACCGTATCCCCGTCAATCCTAAAATAAAATAGAAGGAATTCAGCCTTCATCCATTGACAATCCGGTTTGGATAGGATACCATAAAATAAATCATTTATGGAAAAGGGAATACGGTGCAAATCCGTAGCAGCTCACTTCTACTGTAAGAAGGACGAAATACTCATGGAATGTTTATGTTCCAGTCACTGGGTAACCGGGAAGACGTGGTAAAGTAGGAAGAATTCGAAGCCAGGAGACCTGCCGTAAATGAAAACGCGCACTTTCGGTGGGGAAAGAACGAGAGACAGAGATAGATATCGTTATCATCATTTATCCGATTTTCTGTGTTTATTTCTGAGAACCAAGGAAGAGAGACCTTGGTTCTTTTTCTTTGTACGATAGAATGGATTGCAAGGGGGGAGATGGAGAATGAAGGATTCTTTTGCCTCGTACCATCCGTCGATTAACTTTTTTTACTTTGTTTCTGTTATTTTATTCAGCATGTTTTTTATGCATCCTATTTTTTTAGCTATTTCTTTGGCGGGGTCCGCTACGTATTCCATCTTATTAAATGGGAGAAGGGCGGTAAAATTCAACTTCTTGTATATGATCCCGATGCTTTTACTAATTGCTGTTGTAAACCCTATTTTCAGCCATGAGGGAGCAACTGTTTTATTTTATTTTAACGATACTTCCATCACCCTGGAATCTTTTTTATATGGAATCGCAGCGGCAATGATGTTTGTTTCTGTCATTATTTGGTTTTCCTGTTATAACGCAGTCATGACGTCGGACAAATTTATTTATTTATTTGGAAAGGTAATTCCGTCGTTATCTTTGGTCTTCTCTATGGTGCTGCGTTTTGTGCCGATGTTAAAGGAACAGACAAAAGTGATTGCCAATGCGCAGAAATGCATTGGACGGGACGCCTCCCAAGGGTCCCTTTTACAGCGGGCGCGGAATGGGATCCATATTGTGTCGATTCTCACTACTTGGAGTTTGGAAAACGCGATTGAGACGGCGGATTCCATGCGTTCCCGGGGGTATGGTCTAAAAGGTCGCACCAGCTTTTCCATCTATCGTTTTGACCGAAGGGATAGTACGGCCCTGGCTGTCCTGGGCGTACTTTTTTTGCTGGTGTGCGCGGGGGCTTTTTTGGGGGAAAATACCGTTCAATATTTCCCAACGGTAAAAATACCGGACTATCGTTTCTTTAGTTTTATCGTTTATTTAGCCTATGGAGGGCTTTGCTTTTTTCCAGTAATATTACAAATAGGGGAGTTGTGGAAATGGCGCAAAATGCGGTCTATACCATCAAAGAATTGACCTTTTCGTATCCGGGACAGGAGAAAAAGGCTCTGGATCATCTTTCTTTCACGATAGAACCGGGGGAATTTTTGGTGTGCTGCGGAAAGTCTGGCTGCGGAAAAAGCACTTTGTTGCGTCACCTGAAAACCGTGCTTACTCCCCATGGGACACGGACGGGTGAAATCCGGTTCCAAGGCAAGGCGTTGGAAGACGTGGGACAGCGGGAACAGGCGGGACAAATTGGATATGTCCTGCAAAGCCCTGAAAACCAAATTGTCACAGATAAAGTATGGCATGAGTTGGCGTTCGGCCTGGAAAGCCTGGGATATGATACGCAAACAATCCGCCTGCGTGTCGCGGAGATGGCCAGTTTTTTTGGGATTCAAACCTGGTTTCATAAAAGGGTTACGGAGCTGTCCGGCGGACAAAAACAATTGCTCAATTTGGCGGCCGTTATGGCTATGCAGCCAAGGGTTTTGATCTTGGACGAACCTACCTCGCAGTTAGATCCCATTGCCGCTTCGGAATTTTTGGGGACGGTTCAAAAAATCAACCGGGAACTGGGGATCACGGTCGTCTTGACGGAACACCGGCTGGAAGAGGTTCTTCCTATGGCGGATCGGGTTCTGGTGATGGAGCAAGGGAAACTCCTTGTTTTAGACACGCCCCGTAAGGTAGGGGAACGGTTGAAACAGCAGGGAAATGAGATGTTTTTGGCGATGCCTGCGCCGATCCAGATTTATGCCGGGGTGGAGAACAGCATTTCCTGCCCGCTGACTGTCCGAGAAGGGAGAAAATGGCTGAGTGATTGGGCGGAAGGTAAAGAGATCGCCTATCAGCAGGTGACTTATGAGACAAAAAAGAATGTCGAAGAGAATATTTTGGTATGCAAAGACGTCTGGTTCCGATATGAAAGGACTGCGCCGGATGTGATCAAGGATCTTTCCTTTCGAGTGCCTAAGGGGCAGATAACCTGCATAGTAGGAGGAAATGGAACGGGAAAAAGCACGGCGTTGTCTTTGTTTAGCGGTATGCGAGCCCCTTATCGGGGAAAGGTGCTGCTTTATGGAAAAGAAATCAGCAAATACTCCTCTAAGGAATTGTTTACCCATAACCTGGGGGTGCTTCCTCAAAATCCGCAGGCCCTCTTTGTACAAAAAAGTGTGGAACTGGATTTATTGGAAATGTTATCCGGTGAAAAATGCCCCGAAGCAGAAAAACGGGAAAAGGTACGCCAAGTAGCGGAGGCTGTAGAGATCGCGCCCCTTCTTTCCATGCATCCTTATGATTTGAGCGGGGGAGAACAACAACGGGCGGCCTTAGCCAAGGTATTGCTGCTGGAGCCAACATTCCTGATGCTGGACGAACCTACTAAAGGGTTAGACAGCGATCTAAAAAGAAAGTTGGCGGCTATTTTACAGAGGTTTATAGAAGGGGGAGGGACGGTGCTGATGGTTTCTCATGATATTGAATTTTGCGCCCAGTATGCCCATCGATGCGCAATGTTTTTTGACGGTTCCATTGTGACGGAAAACCACCCCAACCCATTTTTTTCGGGCAACAGCTTTTATACCACGGCGGCGAACCGGATGTCCCGCCATTTATTTACAAATGCTGTCACAAATGAAGAGGTGATTTCCCTATGCAAAAAAAACCAGTGATGGAATCGGGCCAAACAGATTTCTCTGCCTCCCTTAAAAAGAGACGCGGCCGGAAATGGAAGAAACGCACGGTAGTAGCGGCGATCCTCATTATATTCGTCATCCCGGCAGCTATTTTGCTGGGCGCCCAATGGATGCAGACCTTCCAGTTTTCTTTTTTCGGAATTACTGTTTCCATCCGTTCTTATTATTTTATCAGCCTTTTTATGATTATCTGTACCTTGATCCCCTTTTTTATGGTATTTGAGAAGAGAAAGCCCCAGGCCAGGGAACTGGTTGTGATTGCGGTATTATCTGCCATTGCCGTAGCGGGGCGGGCGGCCTTTTTTATGCTGCCCCAATTTAAACCGGTAGTGGCCATTGTCATCATTGCAGGTGTTTGTTTTGGAGGGGAGGCAGGTTTTTTGGTGGGGGCGGTCAGCGGATTTGTCTCCAATTTCTTTTTTGGGCAGGGACCATGGACCCCGTGGCAGATGTTCAGTTTTGGAATCATTGGTTTTTTGGCGGGTGTGTTCTTTCAAACAGGGCTGCTCAACAAGTCGCGTTTGGCCTTGTGCATTTTTGGAGGGCTTTCCACCTTTTTCATCTATGGTATCCTAATGGATATTAGCTCGGTGATGATGGTTTCTTCCACCGCCAGCCAAGAACCCTTTTGGGTGGCGATGGTTTCGGGCATCCCTTTCAATCTGATTCATGCGGCCGCTACGGTGTTTTTTTTGTTTGTGATCTCCCAGCCCATGATAGAAAAACTAGACCGTATAAAAATAAAATATGGGTTATTAGAACCTTAAAAAGAGAAAGCCATGGACGATGTCTCTGCTGATTATTTGCAGGGACATTTTTTATATATTATTCTTATCTGGAATAATGTGCCTAGGCACACCTGATATTCTTAAAAAATAGGAGACTTGTCATAAAAATCAGAAATAAAGGCCTGTGGTCTTTGGATAAAAGGATTCCTATATACGGAATACTTAAACGACTGAAAAAAGAAACATATCCAATGCAAGCTCTTATAGAAAATAAAAAGAAACGTCCTTGTAAAAAAAGGGCGGGCGCTCCTAAAATAGTGGATCGGAGGATGAAGGAATGAAACCAGAACAAGCAAAAAAACGTGCCAAAGAATTAGTAGCTCAGATGACTTTAGGAGAAAAGATGTCCCAAATGCTGAACGAGGCGCCAGCTATTGAACGATTGGGAATACCGGCCTATAACTGGTGGAACGAGGGTTTGCATGGGGTGGGCCGTTCGGGCCTGTCCACCGTATTTCCCCAGCCCATCGGTTTGGCGGCCAGTTTTGACACGGAACTGATGAAACAGGTAGCCGTTGCCTTTTCTGATGAAGCTCGTGCGAAATACAATGAATTTTCCAGCCATGGAAGCCGGGACTGTTATCAGGGCCTTACCTATTGGTGCCCCAACATCAATATTTTCCGGGATCCCAGATGGGGAAGGGGACATGAGACCTATGGCGAAGACCCTTTTTTGACTGGGGAAATGGCGGTAGCCTTTGTGGACGGAATGCAGGGGGATCAGAAGGAGTGCCGGAAGCTGGACGCCACCCTCAAACATTTTGTGGCTCACAGCGGCCCAGAGGGATGCCGGCATGGATTTGACGCCAAAGTCAGTAAAAAGGACCTTTACGAAACCTATTTATGGGCCTTTGCCTATTGTATCCAAAAAGCGAAACCGGCGGCGGTGATGGGAGCTTACAATACCGTCAATGGGGAGCCTTGCTGTGCCAGTAAGCACTTATTGCAGGATATTTTAAGGGACGAACTGGGGTTTGAAGGGTATGTGGTTTCTGACTGCGGCGCTATTTGCGATTTGCATGATTTTCACCATATTACGGAAGGAAAGCCTCAATCCTCCGCGTTGGCGGTCAACAGCGGATGTGAGTTAAACTGCGGCGACGCTTATCAAGGGCTTGTGGTGGCCTATGAAATGGGCCTGGTGACAGAGGACACCATTACCAAAGCGGTGGAACGCCTGTTCCAGACCCGGTTTGAACTGGGGATGTTCGATGAAAAGACCCCCTGGGATTCCCTGGGTTATGATGACGTGGCCACCCCGGCGCATAAACAGTTGGCCAGAGAGATGGCGGCGCGTTCTATTGTTGTGCTGAAGAACAATGGGATTTTGCCTTTGAGCAAAGAAATCAAATCCATTGCCGTGATAGGACCCAATGCCAACAATCGGGACGTCCTATTGGGAAATTACAATGGTACCCCGGATCAATGGATTACGGTGTTGGATGGCGTGCAGCGGAATGTAGGAAAGGATGTACGCGTCTATTACACCAAAGGCTGTGATGTGGTAACCAAAGACGTTCCCAAATGGGAAGAAAATACGTTCCAAGAGGCTTTGATCCTGGCGGAAAAGGCCGACGTGGTATTGTTCTGCTGCGGATTGAATCCCCGCTTGGAAGGGGAAGAAGGGGACGCTTTCAATTCCGACGCGGGCGGGGA
This sequence comes from uncultured Clostridia bacterium, assembly GCA_904420155.1. Classification (GTDB taxonomy): domain Bacteria; phylum Bacillota; class Clostridia; order Oscillospirales; family Acutalibacteraceae; genus CAJFUH01. Next base: position 12,051 of record CAJFUH010000050.1, on the reverse strand, counting down.
TAAGACAACCCTAGATCTGCCGGATTCCCAGAAAAAGCTGTTCCAGGCCCTAGTAAAGGTAGGGACCCCCATTATTACGATCAATATCAGCGGAAGCGCGTTGGCTTTTCATGAGATAGCAGAGCAATCCGCCGCCATTGTGCAGGCATGGTATCCCGGAGAACAGGGAGGAGACGCTATTTTTGATGTGCTCAGCGGCGCGGTCAATCCCTCCGGGCGGTTGCCGGTGACTTTCTACCGTTCCGACGATGATCTGCCGGCTTTCGATGACTATCATATGAAAGGCCGTACCTACCGGTATTTTCAGGGAGATCCCCTATATCCTTTTGGATATGGATTGAGTTACAGCAGATTTTGTTATCAAAACTTATCGATAGAAAATCAGGGCGATTCCCTGCTATTCCACATCCAGGTGGAAAATGTTTCTGATCGGGATGGCAGCGAAGTCATCCAGATTTATGCTAAGTGTATGGGCGACGCCGACGAGGTTCCCAACGCCAAATTGGTAGGGTTCCGTCGAGTGGATATCCAGGCGGGCCAAGTGTGGCATGGGGATATCACGGTGGAAAAGAAAATTTTGTATGTTACGGATCAAGAAGGAAAATCCCATATCCCACAGGGGAGGATCCATTTCTATGTAGGCGGGCATCAGCCGGATGCCGTAAGCTGCCGGCTGTCAGATACTATGTGTGTGGAAGCGGAAATCTCATTATAAAGGGCTGTAAGCCTAAACAAAGGAAGGTTCCTCTTACCAATTTAGGTAAGGGGAACCTTCCTTTTTAGAACAGGTATCTATGATTTCGTTGCCGTCATTCGGCGTTAAGAATCTTTTTTCTTTTCTTTTGAACCCGTTTTTTCTGACGGAAGGACGCGGACAATCAGTTTTCTGACCCTTTGTTCATCCATTTCCTGAATCGTAAGTTTCAAATTTTCGTATTGGAAAGATTCGCCTGCTTTTGGGATGTGACCCAGCATTTCCATAGCCCATCCGCCCACCGCGTTATATTCGCTGTTAAAACTTTTAGGGGAATAGTCCAAATGGTCAAAAAATTCGTTGATATTTAGATCGCCGCTGATTTGGAAACTACCGTCGGGCAAACGGATAAACCGGTGCTTTTCTTCTTCATCTTCGTCCCAGATATCCCCCACTAGCTGCTCCAATAGGTCTTCCATAGTTACCATGCCTAGAATGCCGCCGTAATCATCAGCAACAATGGCCATATGCATTTTATTCCGTTTGAAATCATTGAGCAGAGAAGAAAGCTTTTTAGTTTTGTAGATAAAGAAGGCCGGTTGCAGCATAGCTCGAATATCTAAAGGTTGATTTGCAATAATGGCTTCCAAAAAATCGCGGGTATGTAAAATACCAATGATATTATCGATACTATCCTCATAAACAGGGATGCGGGAGTACCGCTCTTCCAGAATAATTTTTTTATTCGTTTCCAGATCGTCATCGATATCGATGGATAAAATATCCACCCGGGGGGTTAAGATTTCTTGAGCGGTTTTTTCATCAAACTCCAGGGCGTGCTGTACCAACTCGCTTTCCTGCTCTTCCAAAACGCCCTCTTCTTCAATGCTTTCCACAAGATATTTCAGTTCATCTTCCGTAACGGAAGGGGCGTTTTCTCTGCTATGGGAAAGTTTTATCACAAGGCTTTTTAATTGTAGGAACAGGAAAACAATCGGGTAAAAAATCCGCATCAGGAAACGAAGCGTTCGGGCGACTGCCAAGGCAATGCGTTCGCTGTTTTCATTGGCCAGACTTTTGGGAAGGATTTCGCCAAAAGTCAGCACCACAATGGTAATCACTACGGTAGAAATAGCGGCACCGTAGTCTCCAAATAAATTGACCGCCAGTACGGTGGCGATAGAGGAGGCGGAAAGGTTGACGATATTGTTTCCAACCAGAATGGTGGAAAGCGCTTGATCAAAACGCTCTGTAATATCAATGGCCGTCTTAGCCCGTTTATCTCCATTTTCCGCAGAATGCTTCAGGCGGATTTTGTTAACGGTAGAAAAAGCAGTTTCCGTCGCAGAAAAAAAGGCGGAAAGCGCAACCAATACGATCAGCAAGGCGTAGAGCACCCAGCTACTGTCCAAGATCAATCACTCCAAGTTCTTTTAAATTCCGAAAAATATACCTTTCTTCTTAAATCCCATGCATAGAAAAAAAGTATTCTTTTACATTATATAGCAAAGATGTGCATTTGAAAATAGGAAATTTACTGAAATTTTTCAGGAAAGATTGGAGAGAAATTTTGGAATAAGCGCGTATGGATGGATTGAGAAAGAAAGCAACTCTTTCGCAATGGACGTATATTTATAAAATAACAATATGGAAAGCCAGGGATCCCCTGGCTTTCCATATACAATCAAACAAACAAATTTTTCTGAATTTTTCCGGAACAATAAACAATAGGGATAGAGAGCAGTCCCCATAAAAAGGAATATAAAGGACAGATCTGCCCCATCAAGTTCATAGGAAGAAAAGAATAGTCCCATACGTTCATCTGAAGCCATAGGTTTACAATACATCCCACAATAAATTCGATGCCTGTGATGACGCAAGCTCCCACTGTACATTTTTTCCAGAGCTTTGCATAGGAGATCCGGCCAAATATACGGAACAAAACTAAGAAGCAGATCCCCCCGGTAATCATCATAGTCCAATGGGTGTATCCTCTCCAAAGTATTTCAATCAGGGAATAGGAGATCGCTCCAATGGCAAAGATGAGAGTATCCTGAGAATATCGTTTTTTAATTTTTTTTATTTTAATAGGGTGGATATGAAGTGTTTTTTGCTTTTCCATTTTCATCACCATGAATACTATTTGCATCGAAGAAAGGTTTATTCTTGGAGAAAATAAGGAAATGAAATGAAAAAGGCTGGCAAAAAAAGAGCCAGGAACACCCTGTTTACAGGAAGTTCCTGGCGGAAATATATTCTTTTTACTGGAGATGATTGGCGTCAGCAACTATCCCTAAGATTTCTACGCTGCGTTTGATGAAACCGGACATTTCTTCCGCCGATAACTGCTTATGGCTGATCATAGCCAAATCGTAAATATGGCGGCATACCAATTTGCGCTTTTCTTCTTCCAGTTGGGGAAGCGCTTGCACAATGGGGTTTTCCAAATTTAAAACAAGCGTAGACTTTGTCTTGGGAGCATTGCCAAACATATCGCCATATAAAGCGCTCATATCCTGCATCCGGCGTTCATATTCCGAAAGCAGCATGACGGCAGGGGTGTCGGCGGTTTTCAAAGCTTCCGCTTTGACAGTAAGTTCTTTGTCATCCATGGCGTTTTGGAAAATTTCCACCAGCTTCTTGCTTAGCTCTTCTTGCTCCTGGGAGGAATTATCCTTCATGGCCTGTCCGATATCGGAATCAATGCGGGCAAATTTTAATTTTTGGCCGCTATCTTCCCCTTTGTTGCCGATATACTCCACAAAGCTAATGAAATGGCTGTCGATCATATGGTCTAAGATGACGGCGTTCATACCGCTTTCTTTAAACATCCGGATATATTGCGCCTGGACATTTTTATCGGTTACATAGAAGATCGTGCCGTCGCTTTCCTTGGGATACTCCTCCAAGGTCTTGTAATCGCCATAGATGGTCTCAAAAAGAAGGATGTCCTTGACTTTTTCATAGAAGCTTTCATCTTTGATACAACCGAATTTGATAAAGGGGGCGATGTCGTTCCAATATCCTTCAAACGCCTTTCGGTCTTCATGGAATACGGAATGCAGCTTGTCCGATACCTTTTTGGTGATATGCTTGGAAATTTTGGCTACATCTTTGTCGTTTTGCAGAAAACTACGGGAGACGTTGAGAGGAAGGTCCGGGCAATCCATCACGCCTTTGAGCAGCATCAAAAATTCCGGGACTACTTCCTTGATGTTATCGGCAATGTATACCTGGTTGTTGAACAGCTTAATTTGACCTGGCATCACTTCCAGCTTGTTGCTCTGTTTTGGAAAATAGAGAATTCCCTTTAAGTTGAACGGGTAATCTACATTTAGGTGAATCCAGAACAAAGGATCATTAAAATCCGTGAAGCACTCATGATAAAATTTGATGTATTCCTCTTTGGTGCAATCCTTGGGGGCTTTCAGCCACAAAGGCGAGGTATTATTGATGGGGCGCTCCTCTTTTTTGTCCGTTTCGCTGGAAGAGGGGGTATGAAAATAAATTTCGTAGGGCATAAATTGGCAATATTTATGCAGCATCTCGCGAATGCGGTACTCATCTAAGAATTCGCCGGCGTCCTGTGCGATATGGAGAAGAACCGTCGTACCGCGCTGGGTCCGGTTGCCTTCTTCGATCTCATAGGTGGAACTGCCATCGGAAGACCAATGCACGGGTTTGGCATTTTCCCGATAAGAGAGGGTTTGAATCTCTACGGTGTCCGCCACCATGAAAGCGGAATAAAAGCCCAGCCCGAAATGTCCAATGATACCCGCCTGGGCGTCGGTCTTATCTTTGTATTTTTCAATAAATTCTTCCGCACCGGAAAAAGCAATCTGGGTGATATACTTTTCCACTTCTTCTTCATTCATCCCCAGCCCATTATCGCAGACGGAGAGGGTTCGGGCTTCTTTGTCCAAATAGATATCGATCCGCGGTTTTTCCTCGACGTCAGGAGCTTCGCCCATTTGTTTGAGACGTTCCCATTTTTTGATGGCGTCGCAGGCGTTGGATACCAGCTCCCGCAAAAAGATGTCTTTGTCAGAATAGAGCCACTTTTTAATGATGGGAAAAATGTTTTCAGAATGTACTTTAATTTGACCTTCTCGCTTCATAATCCGTTCCTCCTCGTGATATCATAGCGCCAGAAAATGGCTTCTGTTAGAAGATAGGAAAAGACTGCCTACTTTCAGGCAGCCTATTTCTTTTAATTGTACTATGGAGGGAAAAAATGTCAAGGTCAAGAGCAGGGATAGGAAGATATTTAAAAAATAGTTCACATTTGATTACTAAATAATCGATGACTAAATTTTAAAAACTTGGCATACTAAAAAGAAAGAAGGCATATAACAATCTGTATCGTTTAAAATCAACTGAGAGGAAAAGGCGAACATATGAGAAGCGAAACAGAGATCATGAATTTAATATTGGAAATTGCGCGGGAGGATCCAAGGATCCGTGCAGTGATGCTCAATGGATCCCGCAGTAATCCGCGGGTAAGGCCGGACTGCTTTCAGGATTATGATATTGTCTATGTTGTAAACGAATTGGAATCTTTTTTGCTCGACCCCCATTGGACGGATCTCTTTGGAGAAAAGATGATCCAGCAGCTTCCGGACCAGACTAAAACCGGCAGGCCGAAACAGAGGGGGAAGTTTGTCTACCTGATGCAATTTACGGACGGAAGCCGGATCGATCTCACCTTATTAAGCTGTGAACAGGTGGAACAAAGATTCCAATGGGATAGCCTCACCCAGGTGCTGTTGGATAAGGATGGACGGATTCCTCCGCTGCCGGAAGCCTCTGACAAAGATTATGTGATATCTCCACCGGACGCCTATGACTTTGCAGCCTGCTGCAAGGGGTTCTGGTGGGGATCCACCTATGTGGCCAAAGGGCTGTGGAGGTGGGAAATCACCTATGTCAAAGCGATCATGGACGGCCCGGTAAGAGATAAGTTGTTGCGGATGCTGGCCTGGTCCGTGGGAAGCCAGGATGGTTTTACGGTTAATATCGGGGAATATGGCAAGTTTTTGGAACAGTCCCTAGAGAAACCCGTGTGGCTGCGGCTTTTGAAGACGTATCCCGATGCAGAACGGGAACATATTTGGAAGGCCCTGTTTGTCATGTGCGACCTGTTTCGCCAAATATCCCACAAGGTGGCCGAACATTTTCAATTTGTTTATCCGCAGGAGGATGACAACCGGGTAAGCGCCTATTTGCAGCAGGTCCATTCCCTGCCGGACGACGCTCAAGACATCCCGCCGCTGCAATCATTGCAAGAAACACAAGATCTGACAGTTTCCAAGGAGAAACCCTTGCAATTTTCGGCAGAATAGGATACCATGACACTATAGCGTGTCTGTAAAAGAAAAACACTTCTTTTTCACCCTAGCCGGGGAAACAACGGGAAAATAAAAGGGACTTAGAAAGTATACTTTTTAGGGGCTCTTGCAATCCCGGAAACTTTCTGTTTTCTTTCTTTTCCTGCACGCTCTTATTCTGTCTGATTTTGTCGAGACAAACAGAGGGAAGGATGATTGCGATCAAACTTTTATCGATTCGTCCCCAAAAAGAGTGGAAAGCGGTAGTTTTTTGTTTTGCCTTATCCGCTGTATTTCTCCTATTTTGCACCAAGTCTTCTTTCTTATATCCGCTTAACGATTGGAACGATTCCAACTGCTTTTTTACGGTGGGAAAAGGGATGATGCAGGGGAGGGTCCCCTACCAGGATTTATTTGAACAGAAAGGGCCTTTGTTGTATTTCATACATGGGATTGCTTCATGGATATCCTTTGACAGTTTTTTAGGGGTCTTTTTCTTTGAAATTTTGTCCTTTGGGATGTTTCTGTGGTTTTCCTATCGGACTATTCGGCTGTTTGCCGGCAAAGCGTATGCCTATGTATTGCTGCCGGTACTTACGTTTGCTGTCCTTTCTTCCAATAGCTTTTGTAAAGGGGACAGCGCAGAAGAATTCTGCCTACCGTTATTGGCGGCCAGTTTGTTTTATTTGTTGCGGTATATGCAGAATAGGGACCGCTCCCCAATGCCTTTTTCGTTACTATTGCTCAATGGGATATTGGCGGGCTGTGTACTGTGGATCAAGTATACGATGCTGGGGTTTTGGTTTGCCTGGATGATGATGATTTTCTTTGATCTCATCCGGCAGAAACATGTGGGACGAGCTTTTCTAAGCTGTGTCATATTTGTATCGGGGATGCTGTTGACGGCGGTCCCATGGGTTATCTATTTTTCTTTCCATCATGCCTTTTATGACTTTATCAACGCTTATTTTGTTGTCAATATCTTTGGTTATTCCCACCCTATGGGGGTGCCCAGCAGGCTCTTATTTATGCTGGTGATGCTATGCATGGAGTTTATCAAAAATATATTCTTTTCTCTTCCGGCGGTAGCGGGAGTGCTGTATTTTACCTGTTCCAAGCGGATGCTTCCAGACAGTATGGCAAGGCTTTCTGTACTATTATGTTTTTTGTTTTTGATTGCGGGAGTTTATGGGGGAGGGTCTGCCTATCCCTATTATTTCCTGATTTTTGCCCCCTTTGCCCCGTTGGGGTACCTTCCCGCTGTCCGTTTCCTCTTACATAAATGGAATGCAGCGTTATTACAAAAATGGACAAGAAAAGGGAGCGTATATAGCCTGTTTGTCCTTCTTTTATTTATAGGATGCTTGATCCTAAGCCCGAACGCCCGGTCTCTAGGGACCAAAAAAGAAGATTTGGTGCAGTATCAGTTTGCAGAAATTATCCGTCAAACGCCGGGAGCGACACTGCTAAACTACGGGTTTTTAGACGGAGGGTTTTATACAGCGGCGGAAATTGTCCCCCAGACGAAATATTTCTGTAAATTGAATATCACCGTGGACCGGTATCCGGAGATGATGCAGGAGCAAAACCGCTATTTAAAAGAAAAGATGGTAGATTACGTAGTGATGGAGTGGTCGGAAGACAAAGACCGTTCCCAGTTTAAATTGGATTATTTGCGGGAAAACTACGAAATGGTCGCGGAACAAGAGGGGACCTTTGACGGGAAAGGGAAAAAATATATTTTGTACCGTGTGAAGGAGTAGTTCAATAGGGGAATGGAAGAGTGACGGTTGGGCTATAGGTGTGCCTTATCCCAAACGGCGTATACATAAACGATCCAATTAGGGATATCCTGTTGAGACAGGGATTCCCTTGGTTATGAAGAGAAAATCCCGGTACAGCTTAGATTGCTGTACCGGGATTTTTGGTTAAGGGAAGAGTTTAATGGGAAAGTTCCTGTACTTCGTTATTCAATTGGTCCATTTCCTTGATGTTCTGTACCAATCCGCTTTCGATAGGAGGATCGGTTTTATCCTGTTTTGAACGGAACACTAATTTTAAAAGAATAGGGGCTGCAATGGTAGTGATTACCACAGTGATGATAACAGGCCCAAAAAATACGGAGGACATGAGCCCGATAGCGGCCCCTTTACTGGCGACAATTAAGGCCACTTCACCGCGGGAGACCATCCCCATGCCGATCTGTACACATTCCGCATTGGAATATCTGCATAATTTCGCACCCAATCCACAGCCGACGATTTTGGTCAGGATAGCCACGATGACCAGCAAGATTGAGAAGATAATAAGGGAAGCGGTCATATCCGGCAAAACCACTTTGATGCCGATACTGGCGAAAAAGATGGGGGAAAGCAGCATGTAAGAAACCGTTTCAAAACGGGACGCGATATATTTGGTACGCTGGGTATTGGAAATAATCAGTCCGGCGATGAACGAACCGGTGATATCCGCCACTCCAAAGAAGACTTCCGCGCAGTAGGAGAGCAGCAAACAAAACACGAACGCTACAATCACAAAACGGCGCAGATCTTTGTTATAATGTTTTTGCCACTTATTAAAGAGGTAATAAAATAAGAATCCAACCCCAATGGCACACACAAAGAAAGCGGCAATTTTTAAGAGAACCCACAGGATATTGACGGAAGTATCCGCCATGCTGGTAATAATGGTAAGCGCGATGATGCCTAAAATATCGTCGATAATAGCCGCCCCCAGAATCGCATTTCCCGCACGGGTATTTAATTTTCCCATTTCTTTGAGCGTTTCCACTGTGATACTGACTGAGGTAGCGGTGAGAATAACGCCGATAAAGATGTTTTGCAGCAGGATGGGAGTAGCGGGATTGGCGATTTCCTGGTTATTAAAAAAGTAAGCTAATCCAAAGCCGCCCGCCAAAGGGATGATTACGCCCGACAAGGCGATGATAAAGGACGCCTTTCCGGTCTTTTTTAATTCCTTAATATCGGTTTCCAGTCCTGCCGTGAACATGAGGACAATGACACCGACCTCAGCCATTTGGCTGATAAAATCAGTTTCTTTTAAAAAATTGAGCATAGCTGGGCCTAAAATAAGACCAGCCAGCAAAGCCCCTACGACCTGCGGCATTTTAAACTTTTTTGTCACCAAACTTAATAGCTTGGTACTGATTAAAATCAAAGCTAAATCCAGTAGAAAATTATAGGAAGTCAACGATATCTTCTCCTTTGCTGCAATTCTTTTCAACTCATGCATTATATTACTTTTGCTGTATTTTTACAATATAAACAATAAACTAAGAAATTATGAGTTTTTTATGGGAAACTGCCTAAATATTTTCTATCTGTTCAGAAAAATCCCCCCTCTTTCTATCCCATAGAAAGAGGGGGGACGGATATCGAAGAAAATACAGAAGAGTGTGAGAGAAAACATACCAAACATATTTTATTAGAAAAATCGTGTTATCACCCCTCCGACACTTGTTGTGCCGTTAAGGTTACATCCATGCTGAAATAGGCGGGAGTATCCGTATTATAGGAATTGTCCAAAGATTCCGACAGGACATAATCTATCTGATACAAATCATAAGAGGGGCCGCTTTCCATTTTTTGGTGGGAGAAAGAAACGTCCCCCAGGGAACTCCCCGTTACCGTATGGAATTCTTCATCTACGCCAGAAATTTTTCCGCCGTCAGAAAGGTTGGTAATGGTAAAGGTCAAAGCGCCGCCCAGTCCGCCGTCCTGTACTTGAAAAGCAAGCTGATAATCTAGAGGCATATTTCCCTGATTGGAAATTTTGAAATAGCGGGTTCCTTGATCCCCAGGTTTCCAATTGTCAGAATCGCTGGAAAAGATAACGCCGTCTTCTGCTGTTTTTAGATCGTAATAATGCGGGGAAGTTTTGTCCAGGTCATTACCTGCCGCGAGCTTATCCGATACTTCCAATCCTACTTTGAGATTCCCTGTTTGGATTCGGTTATTCTGATTGGTAATGATATCCGTAAAATAGGCGGAAGTAACGCCGCACAGCAGAGTAAGGCAAAGAAGGATAGAGAGGACGCATAGCCATACTGAGTGTTTGGAAGGAGAGATAGCGGATACGTGGGAAAGAGGGGGCAAAGGACCATAGTAAGGGCGTATACGTTTCATCATGCATCACCATTCTTTTTTATTTTTTTAAAAATTGGAAACAGAAGGATAATGAAGGGGCGATATGATAAGTGTAAAAGAAAGGGCAAGCCAGATTCATAAAAGATAGACTAGCAGATTTTATCAGTTTTTCGGATTTTTGCTTTCAGGCGGTAGATCCTTATGGTTTTCTAACTGCCGGATCAAAAAACGATAGTAAGCCGCAGTGTCCGCCAGTTGTTCCCGCTCCCTATTGATTTGCGCCTGCTGCCTTTGGCGTCTCTCGACCTCTTGCAAATGGGATTGGAAAAGCAATTGAAATAACCGGATCAGTTGCAGACATAAGAGAAGAAAGAGTGGAAGGACCACCAGCAGCAGATATCCCAAAGGAGACCGTAAAAATTGGAAGAAATATCCCAGTTTGGGAAAGCGGGCGATACAGATCCCCACCACTTGATCGACTGGGACGGGGTAAAGGTCCAAGGAAGAGGAGGCGTCCCCTTTGCTGATGAAGGCAGAGCCCCCTTCTATTTGGATAAAGTGATGGATACGATGGGTAACTTTCTCTCCGGACCGCGCAGGGTCTGGAGAGAAAAAAGTAACAATATCCCCTTCTTTTAAAGCATTCGGATCAACGGGACGGGTGAGGATGATATCTCCGGCCTCCAATGCGGGAGACATGGAATCGGATTGGACAGACAAAAGCGAATACCCCGCAATGGCAGGCCCTTCTCCCTTTTGTAATACAAAACAAGTAAAGAGAACGAATAATAAGGACAAAAGGGAAAGGATAAAAAGCAGCCGTTTCAAAAACGAAAGTCCGCGCAGAAGCAGTGGTCTCATTGCAGATTCTCCTGTGCTTATAATTTTTTGTGAATGATAACCGACAAGAAAAAATAAAAGAAAAACCGCCCTATTCGGATTTTATGTAAATACCAAAGTTTTAAAATAAGAAAAAAACATGTGAAAAACATTCAATTAATCACAAGATTATTCGATATATTTTATTTAATATATACAATTTTACCCAAACGGCAAAGATTTATATTTCTCATATGGAATAATAAATAAAATTTGTAAAAAAACAAAAGAAATTTCATGATAGTTTAGATATTTTTGGAAATATATGATATAATATTATTATTCTATATAGCCAATACCTTTTAACTATGCAATAAATGATATATGTTAATAAAAATTTATGATGTATTTACAGATTAAAAGAGGAGGCGTATGTCATGAACAACCATCTTATCGTTACTATTTCCCGGCAATTTGGCAGTGGAGGAAAAGAAATCGGTAGAATACTGGCAGAAAAAATGAATGTCCCATTTTACGATAAGGCATCCATTATACAGATATCCAAAGAACAAGGGATTACCCAGGAATTGTTGGATCAGGCGGAGGAACGTTCCAATGACAGCTTAATCTATTCCCTAGCCATGAAACAATATGTTGCGAAAAACGGAGAGATCGGTACGTTGCCTATTTACGACAAGGTATACAGCGTGCAATCCCATATTATCCAAGAAGCGGCCAAAAGCGGCCCTTGTGTAATTGTAGGGCGTTCTGCGGACTATATTTTGAAAGAGTTCCCTTATTGCGTCCGTTTCTTTATCCATGCGGAAATCCAGAAGAGATTGGAACGAGCGATTGAGTTTTATCATTTATCCCCGGAAGAATCCAATGAAACTTATATTCGCCGTAAGGATCAGCGCCGTTCTAACTACCACCATTATTATAATGATTTAGGATGGGGAGAGGCCGCCAGCTATCATATGGTGTTAGACAGCGGAGAGGTAGAACTGGATGACTGCGCCCGCATGGCGTGGGACTATTTGCGGGCTTACTGTAAAAAGAATGGACTGGAGTTTCCGCCTTTGTCGGAGGAAAGCAGCCGATAAGG
>CAJFUH010000049.1 GCA_904420155.1 uncultured Clostridia bacterium | reverse complement strand
GCGGATAACAGGACTTGAACCTGCATGAAATTGCTTTCATATGGACCTGAACCATACGCGTCTGCCAATTCCGCCATATCCGCATTTCTATCTAGTTGTTAAGAACGAGATTTATTATACCTGACATTTTTCCTATTGTCAATCTTTTTCTTCCATATTTTTCTGAAATATTCACTTTTTCTATTATTGTCTAAAACATATTACAATAAGAACATACTAAACAAAGATAACTCCCTAGACTAATCTCTGTTTATTCCTAAAAGCATTTGGGGATAAACAGAGATTCCGATTTTTGGGTATCAATTGAAACTACCCCGTTTATTTTTGATTAATAATCAAGTTGATAAACGGGGTAGTATTGTATAGCACAAGTCTATTGCTTTTATTTTTATAGAATTTGTAGATTTGCATCTAACATCGCGGTATAATTGCTCAACGGCTTTGCCCCTACATCCCTTGCCGTCACCTTTCCATCTTTAAACAAAAGAATCGTTGGTATACTTTGTATATCATACCGTTCCGCTAGCGCTGAATGCTCATCAATATCTATTTTCGCCACTTTCACACGCCCGGCATATTGCTCTGCCAAACGGTCAATCACCGGCGCTAACATTTTGCAGGGCGCGCACCAGTTGGCCCAAAAATCTACCAACACCAAAGGATACTCCTCGATCAGGGCGTTCCATTCTTTTTCATCCGGATAAACAATGTATTCTGACATCATTTCGCCTTCTTTATCTAAATATTATACACTCTTTAAAAAATGTATAATATTAGCTTGCTACATTTTCTCATCAATATACTTCGCAGCCTGTTGGGCGGCAATCAATCCTTCCCCCACCGCCTTAGAAATCTGCAATGGTTTTCCTGTACAATCCCCCGCTGCATAAAATCCCGGGATATTGGTCTCCATCCATCGATTGACTGCAATGTAGCCGTCTTGGGTTTCCAGCCCTTCTATTAAAGAGTTAGGGGAAATGGAATCCCTCAAAATAAACAAAACATCTGTGATGATTTTTCTATCCTTTACCAAGACTGCGAACCGGTCGCCCTCCTTGGTAATCTGTTGGACGCTTCCCTGCATAAATTTCACTTGGGGATGTAGTCCCTCGGTGCGCTGCGGAGTAGAGATATGATGTACATTGACACCGATTTCCTGCAAGAAGTTGGCCTCCTGGGCGGATTCCTGGGACATGCCCCATACCACGGCTTCCTTTCCCCGATAAAGCATTCCGTCACAGGTAGCGCAATAACTGACACCCTGCCCCAAATACTCTCGTTCGCCCGGAATCTCTTTTGCTTTAGAAACACCAGAAGCTAGAACTACCGTCTTTGCAGAGAGGATTTCTCCATTAAAATTCAGCAGGAACCGATCTCCAAGCGCCAACACGTTCGCCACTTTTCCTTTCTCCAAGACAATCCCCATCTGATTAGCATGGTGGAGGAATTGTTTCATCATCTGTTCCCCCGTCACCTGATAAAAGCCCAGGTAATTGTCTACCCGTTCCGCCTTGGTTAAATAATTGCTTTCTCCGGAAAGCAACCGCACTGTTTTTCCCCTGGCAGCTCCATTGACGGCAGCCGATAATCCTGCTGGTCCCGCCCCTATGATCGCAATGTCTGTTATCTGTTCTTCCATCATACAGCCCTCTTTTCCTAAGAAATAAAAAGGCCACGCCTGTCACGTGACCCTCTTTTTTGTTTTACTTTACAATCGTTGCAATGGTACCAATCACCGGCAGAGGCTTCTCCACCCCATTGCATACATTGATGATACCCATCATAAACCACATGAGATCTATTGCCAGCACAGCCAATTCTAATAATCCAGTAATAACAACTAAGATAGGAAGAATTGCCGTTAAAATGATACTGACGATATTGATCACAATATTTAGGACAACCGCAACTATGTTAAATAGGATCCCCTGATTGACATGATACATGACCTTGGGATTATTCCGATCTGCTAACAGGCCTACTAACCACAAAAGGGGAAGATATGCTAAAATAGAAAATAGTTTGGTATGATCTGCCGATGCATAGCTTGGCTGTCCCGGAGAAGGTCGGCAATCTTGCTGTGAACGGCAGGAATCTTGACTTTTTACAGGGGGCGACTCCTGTTGTCTGGGCGGATTTTGCGATTGATCTTGCCCATGATTTAAATTTTGAGGCATCTCACTGCTCATAAGAATTTCCCCTTTTTCTACTTTTGGAACCACTTGTCAATCTCTCCGATAAACGGAAGCGGTTTCTGCTGATGTTTGAAAACGCCCACAATCCCCATCAAAGCCAAAATAATCCATGCCACCGTAATTCCCACATAAAACAGCAACCCTAAAATTTCCGCTACCGCCGGAAAGGGCCCTAGAAGAAAACACAGCAACGTGGTAACTAAATAGCCAACGGCAGTAAAAATAAAAAGGATCCCCCCTTGCCGGCAATGGAATTTCACTGCTGGCACATCTTTTTCCACCGCGACTTTTCCCATAATAAAAAGCGGGCCAATATAGGCCAGTATAGACAGCAGCTTTACATTTACCTTATTGTATTCTTGGTTCATTCCGCCATACTCCCGTCTATATTTTTTGGATTATTCATCCTTCATAAGGGATAATCTCAATGGAGTTAATCGTAACATCCTCTACAGGTTTATCGTTGGAATCGGTCTTCACCTGCGCGATGGAATCCACCACATCCATTCCCTCAAAAACCTGACCGAAGACGGTGTGCCCTCTTCCACTTTTGGTAAAGGCTCCATCCAAATGGGGATTTCCGCCGTTCTCTTCATAAAGCTTTCTGATATCGTCTGTTACCTTGGACATATCCAAATAAGAGCTATAGGCGTCTATTCCTACGAAGGCCTCCGGCCCTCCTTGGTTGATGAAAAACTGGCTGCCATTGGTGTTTGGACCTACATTGGCCATAGACAGCGCCCCTGTGATATTAAACAGCTTATCGTTGAATTCATCCTCAAAGGATTTTCCCCAAATACTTTCTCCCCCCGTACCATCGCCATCGGGGTCTCCTCCCTGGATCATGAAATTTTCAATCACCCGGTGAAAGGTTAATCCGTTATAATAGCCATCCTTAGCATGTGTTTTAAAATTTTCTACCGCTTTGGGAGCAGCCTCCGGGAAAAAACGAATTTTTATCGTTCCCATACTGGTCTCCATAACAGCAATCTCTTCCCCTTGTTCCGGCTTTTCCAATTGATAGCCCACCTGTTTTCCGCTCGTGCCAGAATTCCCTTTCTGGCATCCAGAAAAGGCTACTGCACAGACAACTAACACCAAAGATAAAACCAGTGCAATTCCTTTGCGCATGTTCCGTCTACATCCTTTCTTGCTTGATACGTGTTTTATATTTTAGTATATTTATGGCTGGATTGCAAGAAATAAACAGTAAAATTGCTCGATTCCTGTTTTTATTTTCTAAAATTATTTAGATAGTCTATGCAGGGAAAAAATCTTATCGCCGGTTTCTGAAAAATGAACTTCCATATTTTTTAATTATTTTCTAACGTGATAGCCCTATCATTTTCAATGTTTGTCTCCCCATTCATATCCTGTTGAAAAAAGCATAAAATTTACCATAATCTCTCTTCTTGATAACATTTGTAACATAAACTGACATACCGCTCCTCTCCCCCAATTTCTATGAGGTCGCCTTCTTTTTGAATATGCCCTTCTTTTATCCGGGCGTTTACCTGCGCTTTTCTTCCGCACCGGCAGACCGATGGAATTTCAAAGATATGGTCGGCGATCTCAAAAAGCCGTTTAGAAGCAGGGAATAGCTGTGTACGGAAATCTGTCTTTAGTCCATAACAGGACACGGGAACCCACCTCATGGCAATCTCCTTTAATTGATCGATCTGTTTCGGCTGTAAAAATTGTACTTCATCCACCAAAACACTCTGATATTTTGGATTGCTCATTTTCCAAAGCAGCAAGTCATCCTGGGGGCGGACGGAAATACAAGGGGATTGTAATCCAACTCTAGAGCGGACCGTTCCCGTCCCCCACCGGGTATCTGTGTCCGGTTTCAGCAAAGCCACACGAAACCCTTTCGTCTCCCACTGGAATTTTGTCATCAAAGCCTGCGCTGTTTTGGAACTTCCCATAGTCCCATACCAAAAATTAAGGTCCGGCATGGTTTCCCCCTTTTTTTATAATTACTCAAGGAATTCCCAGAAAAGAATTGTGTTATACAAAAAAAGAGATATAATGAAAGAGAAAATAGAGATTGCGTTATATTTTTTGCGAAGGAATGAGGTGCTTTTATGTCTCGCCCGCTCCATATTTGGAAACGGGACATTTTTCCCGTGATCCAAAATTTATTCAAACGATTCTTTCAGGATGAAGTTGGACGTTCTGCCGCGGCGCTGGCTTATTATCTTCTTTTTTCCTTTTTCCCTTTTTTGATCTTTGTCAGCGCCTTAATCAGCTTTTTGGATCTTCCTCCTTTGTCCACCAGCACCTTTCAATCTTTGATTCCTTCTGACATCATTGAAATCATCAATACTTACCTCACCCATATTGCCGAGGTTAAAAACGGGCATTTGCTTTTATTTGGACTGTTTTTCACTATCTATTTTTCCATGCGCGCGGTGGATTGTTTGACGCGGTCCATCCGCCGGGCATATCGGGTGACGGAACAAAAAGTATTTCCGTGGCATCAGATCCAGGTGTTTTTATATACATTATCGTTAATGGTTCTCATTTTTGCCTCTCTTCTTTTCATGACAATCGGACGGACTGTCCTCACTTTCCTGGCAAAATTTTTTCCTATTCACGCAGATTCCATCAACTTCTGGAATGTAGTCCGTTTTGTCCTTTTGGCTGTCATGTTGTTTTTCGCCCTTTCCCTTCTTTATTCCTTTGTTCCCGGTAAAAGACAGCATTTTCGTCAGATATTGCCCGGCACTATTGTCGCCTTGATTTCCTGGCTGGTTTTTTCCATGGGATTTTCCTATTACGTAGAACACATGGCCCATTATTCCGTTATTTACGGCTCCATCGGAGCGATCATTGTACTGATGTTGTGGCTCTACTGTACTTCCGCTACGTTAATTTTAGGAGCGGAGCTCAATTGTGCCATTGCTAATAAAAACAAGATGAAACGTCAAATGAGAGTTCGCACTCTTTCTACACCAACCAGGCGAAAATAAAGATAGAACAAAAAGAGGAAACCTCCGCGGCCTACCTGTTTTTAGGCTACGGAGGTTTTTTACAGTTGATTTTTAATGCGTCCCAACGCCCCTTTTTCCAAGCGGGACACCTGTGCCTGGCTGATCCCAATTTCATCCGCCACCTCCATTTGAGTTTTCCCTTTAAAAAAGCGCAGGGACAGGATTTTCTTTTCCCGTTCGTTTAAATTTCTGATGGCTTCTTTCAGGGCGATTTCGTTGAGCCAGTTGGTGTCATCGTTGTTATCCCCCACCTGATCCATCACATAGATGGTATCGTTGCCATCGGAAAACACCGGTTCATACAGGGAAACCGGTTCCACGATCGCCTCCAGTGCCATTACTACATCTTCTTTATTCATATCCAGAACCTTTGCAATTTCCTCTACAGTGGGTTCCCGATTGTGATCCGCCGTCAATTTTTCTTTTATTTGCATAGCTTTATAGGCGGTATCCCGCAGGGATCGCGATACCCGAATGGAATTGGAATCCCGCAGATACCGCCTTACCTCTCCGATTACCATGGGGACGGCATAAGTAGAAAAGCGTACATCCAACTCGGTATTGAAATTATCGATGGCCTTCATTAAACCGATGCATCCCACCTGAAATAAATCGTCCATGTTTTCCCCGCGGTTTGTAAATCGCTGGATCACGCTGAGCACCAACCGTAGATTGCCATTGATCAGTTCCTCTCTGGCCCGCTTCTTTTCACGCTCAGATCCTTCTTTTACCACTTTTAAAAGCTTCCTTTTTTCCGCTTCTGTCAGTA
This sequence comes from uncultured Clostridia bacterium, assembly GCA_904420155.1. Taxonomy (GTDB): domain Bacteria; phylum Bacillota; class Clostridia; order Oscillospirales; family Acutalibacteraceae; genus CAJFUH01. The sequence goes on along the minus strand of CAJFUH010000049.1, from coordinate 4,780 downwards.
CTTTTAATTTGGCGGTGTTGACCCCACAGATTTCCACCTTGTTATATTGCATGTCGCTCCCCCGTTTCCCGGAATAACTTGTTATCATTATTGCCATTCCTTTGCGGGTTCATACAACGCCATGGGTGAGATCCTTTTTCTGAGAATAAAAAAGAAAATTTCTTTCTTTTTTCCCAGTTATATTTCCCGGATATTCCCGCATATAGTTGGGATGTACACTGCAATAAGAGGGAAGCAGAGGATCAAACTACCGCCCTTTGCCACGCGACAGGGCGGACTTTTAAGCTTTATTACAAAAAAGCGCGTGGAGAAAAGGCGGTTAAAGATGAATGAATTTTATCCGGAAGGCTGGTTGATCGACACTTTAGAAAATCGAAACGCTATGCAAACGCCCTCTTCTTTGGCGGACGCTTACCACGAAAACCGTCTGCTGGAGGCCCGGGCTCTTGTTTGCGATGGTTCCCATAATTTGATTGTCGACTTAGGATGTATGCGGGGGATTATTCCCCGGGAGGAGGGCGCCATCGGTATTCGGGAGGGGACCGTTCGGGATATCGCCGTGATTTCCCGAGTAAATCGCCCGGTCTGTTTTCTCATTACCGGATTTCAAAAAGGTCCGGATGGAAAAAATACTGCCCTTCTTTCCCGCCGGGCCGCTCAGGAAATCTGCATGGAACGTTACATTTCCAAACTGATTCCCGGCGATATTATTCCCGCCCGTGTCACACATTTAGAGGCTTTCGGTGCTTTTGTAGATATCGGCTGCGGCGTCGTCTCCCTATTGCCTATCGACACCATTTCCGTCTCCCGAATTGACCATCCAAGGGAACGTTTTTCCGTGGGAATGGATATCCGCGCAGTGGTAAAATCTCTGGACAACGGGCGCATCAGCTTAACCCATAAGGAACTTTTGGGTACCTGGGAGGAAAACGCAGCTCTCTTCACCATTGGAGAAACAGTAGCCGGCATCGTGCGTTCTGTAGAAGACTATGGGGCCTTTGTAGAACTGACTCCAAACCTGGCCGGATTAGCTGAGGTCAAAGAAGGTATCCGTGCCGGACAGCAAGCCAGCGTCTATATCAAAAACATTATTCCCAGCCGGATGAAGGTCAAATTAATTATTATCGATACTTTTGATTACGAATATCGACCCTCAGATCCCAATTATTTCATTACCGGCAGCCATATCGATCATTTTACTTATTCTCCGCTGGATTGCGATAAGATTATCGAAACTGTTTTTCGTTAGGCGCTACGGGTAGATTTCTGGAATTTTTGCGGAAATCTGCCCTTTTTTTCGTCAGATAGACAAAATCTTAACATTCTATCCGCTTTATCAATTGACTATCTTCTCCACAGAAGGTATCATAAGAATACAAAATATGGATGAAACAACGAATATAAGTTACGGCGGTATACTTGTAATAAGCAGAAAGTCCCTTGTCTTTCCAATCCTACTGGCAGAATCAGCGGCTAAAAAAGAGCCAGGATGCTGTGTTGTTATCATCTCTGATATGTGAAAAGATTAGAGGAGGAATTCTTTTGATAATTGTTTTGGTGATCGACTCCTTTGACCACCTCAATAATGGGACCACCATGACGGCCTACCGTTTTGCGGAAATGCTGAAAAAACACGGCCATGAAGTCCGCGTGGTCTCCATTGGGGAAGAAGGTCCCGGACGATACCCTGTAAAAGAATGGAATTTACCCATTGCCAAAAAGATTGCCAACCGTCAGGGATTTGCCTTTGCCAAACCGGACGTCTCGGTATTCCGGAAGGCCTTTGATGGCGCAGATGTCATCCATTTTCTCATTCCGCTCATGATGGACTGCAAAGCCGCTAAAGTGGCCCAAGAAATGGACATCCCTTACTCCGGCGCATTTCATTTGCAGCCGGAAAATATTACTTACATTATACATCTTAGCCATTGGAAGTCCCTTCCCCGATGGATCTACCGCTTTTTTTACCGGGTTTTTTATTATCGGTTCGACCATATTCACTGCCCATCCCAATTTATTGCAGATCAGCTAATGAAAAACGGTTATCGAGCAAAAATGCATGTTATTTCTAATGGAGTGGATGAAGACTTTGTCCCTTCTTCTTCACCCAAATCCAAGAAAGATTCTCTGTTTCATATCTTGATGGTAGGGCGTCTCTCTCCTGAAAAGCGCCAGAATATTTTGATAGAAGCGGTTTCCCGTTCTAAGTATGCCGATCGTATCCAGCTCCACTTGGCAGGAAACGGTCCCTGCAAGCAAAAACTGATCAAGCAGGGGCAGTCCCTCAAACACCCCCCCATTTTCGGGTTTTATTCTAAGCCTGATTTAATCGAGCTGATTCATTCCTGCGATTTATATGTACATGCTTCTGTCATTGAAATCGAAGCTATCTCCTGTATGGAGGCGTTTTCCTGCGGTTTAGTACCAGTGATCTGCAATTCCGAACAATCGGCTACGCCCCAGTTCGCTCTGGATGAACGCAGCCTGTTCCAACCGGACGATCCCCAAGATCTGGCCCAGAAAATCGACTATTGGATTGAGCATCCGGAAGAGAGAGAACACATGTCCGCCTTATATGCCAAGCAGGGCGACGAATACCGGGTGGAACGTTCCATCGTTAAAGCGGAAAAGATGTTTGAGGAGGTAATCAGAGATCATCAAAAAAGGACTCAATAACTTTGATAAAGATAAGCCCCTGGTTTCCCGCAATCCATTTTTTCAATTTTGTTCCCGCCTGTTCGCCTATGTGATTGCCGTCCCCATTTTATTTTTAATCGGCCATCTGATCTTTGGGTTAAAAATAGAGGGGAAAGAGTATGTCAGGCAGCAAAAGGGAAAGGGCGCCGTATTGGTATGTAATCACGCCCATTATTTTGACTGTACCTTTCTGGGATTGCTGGTGGCGCCTCGTAAAGCTATCTTTACTTCATTAGAACGGCTGTTTTATGTCCCCGTTGTCTCCCATTTGATTTACTTTTTCGGCAGCGTACCTGTCCCATCTTCGCCCTCCCGGATGAGGAGCTTTTTACAGCAGATGGCGGAAGCCGTGCAAAAAGGCCGCCTTTTGTGTATTTATCCCGAAGGAGAATTGATTCCTTACTGCAAAACCCTTCGGGACTGCAAAGACGGCGCCTTCACCATTGCCGCCAGGGCGGGCGTGCCGGTCATCCCGGTCGTGCTGCTCCAAAGGCCCAGGAAGGGGCTTTGGAAACTGCTAAAACGAAAACCTTGTTTCACTTTGAAGGTGGGAAAACCACTGACCGTATCTTCAGAAGAAAACACACGCCGCGCCGCCCGGAAATTGTATCAGGAATCCACGGAATGGATGCGGGAACAGCTGGAAAAAGCGGCTTCCTAGAAATTGCCATATTTATAAAATGAGAATACCCTCCTGCTTTCTCTTCCGGAAGAGAAACGTTTCCAAGAAGATATTTTCGTTATTCGGGGACACTAAAGCGCATTTGAAAAGAAAAAACAGGTCCGCAACTATAGAATATTGCGGACCTGTTTTTTCTATGGTTTTTGCCCAATTTTAAAGCTACTCTCAGGAAAGTGAAAGGTAGGGTTTTATCTTTTCCAGCGTTTTATCCCCGATACCTTCCACATTTTTCAGTTCCTCCAGCGATTGAAACCCTCCATGCTGCTCCCGATATTCTATTATTCTTCGGGCCAATTCTTCCCCAATCCCCGGAAGGCGTTCCGCTAATTCCTGCTGCGTAGCGGAATTTAAGGAAACAAGAGTAAAAGAAACGCTACTTTCCGGAGAAAGCGGTTCATATTCTTCCAAATCACTCTCGGCGGCAGGTTCCGCGTATACCGGTACCGAGGGCGCCGCCTGTGGGTGGTAAAACGCCTGATATCCAACCATTGCCGCACATACAAGCAACGCAATTACCACCAAAAGCCTTTCTGAAAAATTCGTTTCCCTCATGGCTCATTTCCCTCTAAAAATTTTTCTTTGTTGGTCATCCATTCGATAGCCTCTGCCACGGCCCCCTGCCGGCAATGGCAGACCACACAGTCGGCCATATTTTGAATCTCTTCCGGCGCGTTGGCCGGGACTACCGCCATACCCGCCGCGGAAAGCAATTCCACATCATTATAATAATCTCCCACTGCACAGCTGTTTTCCCGACGCATTCCTAACAAGTCCACCAGTTTTTGCAGCGCTACGCCTTTATCTGCATGCCGGGGCAGCATCTCGTAATAGTTTTGGGAAGACGGGACAAAGCGTACGTCCTCATGGGGAAATGTCTCCACAAACGCCTGTACTTCCGGCATCCATCGGCTATCCATGGCAAAAAACACCTTATACCAGGTTCCCTGGACCTGATCGATGGAACAAGAACGATGGCGGATATGTTCGTGGGAAAGATGCCGCTGGATATATTCATTTTCCCGGATAACATGGATGGCCTGTTCCGTACACACCTCTGTCCCTATTTCCGGAAAATGCCGTTGAATCTTTTCCACATACTCTCCTGCGCTAGATGGCAGCGGATATTCCCATAAAATTTTCCGGCGGTCAAAATCATAAATCATAGTGCCGTTTAAAACAATACAGGGGGCGTTGGGACGGGTCAGTTCCGCGTAACGGGCGGCGGAATCTAGCGCCCGGCCGGTGGCGATGGCAAACCGGCCCCCCTCCTCTTTAAATTCCTGTAAAGCCCTTTGGTTTCTCTCCGGGACTTGAAACGCGTCTCCGATCAAAGTGCCGTCTAAGTCGGATACCAACAATAGATTTTGAAAGGAATTCCCCATATCGTTTCCCCTTTTCTTT
>CAJFUH010000048.1 GCA_904420155.1 uncultured Clostridia bacterium | reverse complement strand
TCCGCAAATGTTACCGGAAGGTCAACAGGTTGGTCATAATGCCGGCCGGGGTGATATCGATAATCCCATAGGAGGCGTTATACCCGTGCAGGCTGCCGGGGTTGAGCACATAGAGGCCGTCCTCATAGTCCTGCATGGGAACGTGGGTATGTCCAAACAGCAAGATATCCGCTTTGCGTTCTCTGGCGGCGCAGTAAATGGAGTAATAGCCCATTTTTACCTGGTAAAGATGACCGTGGGTCATAAAGATCCGCTTCCCTTCCAGGCAAAGCTCTTCGGTAGAAGGAAGAGTAGATCCCCAATCGCAGTTGCCGCGCACAGACACAATCATACGTTCCGGAAATTGTTGTTTCATTTCCATGATTTCTTCTTCGCCATCCCCCAGATGGAGGACGACTTCCGCCTTTGGCTGTTGCAGGATAGCCTGCCGCAACGAAAAGAAATCCCGGTGGGTATCCGATACCACTAAAATTCTCATATCCATTCGCATCCTTTCCAAATAAAATGAAAGGCCACCCCCCTTGTTCCGGTGAAATACGGCGGGAAACAAGGGGGCTGACCAATTGTCAGATTTCACCGTGTTTTGCCTTCTGCCTAAGGTAAACATAGAGGAGGGAGAGGACCAGCACCAAAACAGCGATGCACAGGGCCCCTAAAAAGAAAGTATACACGATCCCATGCAGATAGGAAACAGCAAAATCATAAAAAGAAGGGGAAGCCAACGAGATTTTATCAATTTTATTGGAGAGAAGAACCCCAATGGGGAGGGCCAGGGACATCAGACCGGCCCCAGAAAACGCGTAGATATAAAAACGGATGGCGCGGTGTTTCCAGCGGTTGATCACAAACAGGAAGACCGCCAATACCAGGATGACGGCAAACAAAAGAAAGGACAGCATTTGGACAGGGGGGCTATATTGGACAATGAGGTTGGAAACCTGGCCGGCATATGGCAGATTTACGTAATCGGAATAGGTGTCCATACAGGTCTCAGCCAAATAGGCCACCGCATTTTCGTCCGTGATCTCTTTTCCCTGCTCCTGGGCATATTCAAAAAAAGACTGTTCCAGGTTTTCCGTCAAATAAGAAGTATCCACAGGCTGTACGGTACCGGTAAACACCTGATGGACGGAATTCTCCACATCCTGCTGGATTTGAGTGGATGGGATGATTTCACGGAATACAGAATCAAAATGAGAGGCGTCCACCCCGCTGGCGGACCCGTAGGAAACGAAATCCTGCTTGATTTCCTCTGTCAGCTTGGCGTAAAAATCCGTGTCGGAAAGGTGTTTGAGAAAAAAGCCCTCGCTGAGCACGGTGGATTGGAAAATGGTGACGCATAGGAGCAGGAAGAGAAACATAGAAATAAGAAAAGAAAGAATACAACAGATGCCTGTCCGTACCCTTGACTGTACTTTCCGATTCATGAAGGCAACTCCTATTCATAAATATTAATGCGGGGTCCGGAGACATACGTTGCATAGACAAAAAAGCGCTGGGAGGTGAGGCCAAGGGTATCAAAAGGATAACAGGTATAGAGGGTCAGGGTTTCCTCGTCCCCGCTCAGGTCATAATCAGAACCATCCGGGGAAATTTTTGTCCCGGTGATCTCATAGATATAAGTGCCGTAGTTGGTTTGTATCGTCACATAATTGCCCACTTTCGCGCTGCCCAGGTCGTGGAACCAGGTATTGTTATGGGCTGAGATGAGAATCGGTTTCCCATATCCGGGAATATGGCTGCCGTTATACACACAGGCCCCCTGCTTGAGCTGGGCTTTCCCATCCCCAAAGAAAAGGGGGGCGTCTATGGAAGTCCCGTCGATAGAAATTTGACCAAAATGGGTCCCATAAGAAGGGAATGTAAAAGTACTGGCGTCTACCGTATTGGGCTTAGCGGCGTCTTCAACAGATGGTTCCTGGGTATTGGGGTCAAAGATACTGTCGAACTGTTCGGAATCCGGCTTCCTTTGATCCAAAAAGACTAGGCTCGCCACATCGCTGAACGGCTGCAGAATAGGGGAGGCCGCCAGGTAAATTACAAAAAATCCAAGACATAAAAAGATTATCGGAAGAATGATGAAATTCTTCCGATAACTTTTTTGATGACGATGATGTCTCATGCGTCTTATTCCTTAACGAGATGGTATTTATGGGTGGCAAATG
>CAJFUH010000047.1 GCA_904420155.1 uncultured Clostridia bacterium | reverse complement strand
GGGGTCCAGACAGTAGAAGAAATGATCGACAGCGCCATGGGAGGCAAGCAACGTTTTGTATTCCAGGTAAACGATCCCCAGAAGGCGCAGCAGGTGCTTTCCCAAAGGTACAATCCAGAGATCCAATATCTGGAAGAAAACCGCCTGGAAGTTTCCCTGCCGGAAGAAGCTTCCCAAGAGAGAGTGGCGGATATCATACAAACCATGGTACAGGAGGGCATACGGCTTTACAGCGTTTCCCCGGTTGAACGCAAGAGCCTGGAAGATGTCTTCCTGGAACTGACCGAAAAGGAGGGAAAACAAATTGGCTAGATTTTTCCGTTTGGTTCACAATGAGTATATTAAAGTTCTTCACCGTATCAGTACCTTTATCATGCTGGGGCTGATGGTGCTGGCGGCGCTGGGCTTAAATTTGGTAGCCGTGTTTCTTCAAAACACCATGACTGCCAATCAGGATAGTTATTATGGCGACCCGGACACCTATTATAGCGACCAGATTGACTATCTGAAAACCGCAAAACCGGAAGGATATGAATGGGATATCGAGCAGTACCGGTTTATGAAAGAACAAGGAATCGATCCCTTTGCCTACGATTGGAGAGGGGATGCTGTTTTCAATCTGTACGAGGCTAAAAAACAGGATGCCCAGCTGGAGGAATCGGGCGTTTCCCCAGAGGATCGGGAACGGTTTACCGATTATATAACCGCCAGTGAATCCGCGATCCGTTCTCAGGATTGGAAAAAGTTCTGCGAAGCTACGGTTGCTTTTTACCGGTCGGATTCCTCTTTAAACCAAGAGCAGCAGGAACAGGCTGTATGGGAATACCAGTATCGTTTGGATCACGATGTCCCCTGGGATTCGAAAGACTGGAAAAGTACTCTTTTAGCCAATACGGCCAACCTCAAAAAAGAGGTGGAAAGCGCCCAGGCCATGCAGCAGAGCGGACAGGGGGACGTCACCGGGCTGGAAAAGCAGGAAGATCAGCTGAAAATTGATCTTTATCGATTGGATCATGATATCCAGGTCAATGCAGGGGATTGTGGAATGACGGTGGATAACCCATTGCATTTCTGGTCGGTGTTTACCTCCTCTACCTCCCTGCTTCAAGTGGTGAGCGTACTCATTATTGTCATCGCCGGAAGCTGTGTAGCCAGCGAATTTTCCTCGGGTACTATCAAATTCCTGCTGATCAACCCGGTAAAGCGGGGAAAAATTTTAGCTTCCAAATACGTCATGGTTGTCACATTTTCCTTCCTGATGCTGGCTTTGTTTTATGTGGTCAATGTGCTGTTTACCGCGCTTTTCTTTGGATTTGGAAATTTTGGCGCCCCCTACCTTTATATTTCCGGCGGGGAAGTACACAGCATATCGGGATTCCTTTATATGGCCTGGCAATATCTGCTGGGAAGTGTGAATATGATCGTCATGGCAACCCTGGCTTTTGCCATTTCGTCCCTGATCCGCAGTTCCGCCCTGGCCATCGGCGTAAGCCTGTTTGCCATGCTGGCGGGAAGCGGGGCCGTGCTGTTCTTAAAAGAAGCGCTCAACATCGATTGGGTGCGCTATATCGTGTTTGCCAATACGGATCTTAACGCAATTCTTTCGGGAACAACGCCTTTTGCCAACCAGACCATAGGATTTGCCCTGGGCGTGATCGCCGTGTATATGGTGGTATTCCTCCTGACCGCCTGGGATGGGTTTGTGAGAAGGGAAGTTTAGAGAAGATATAAATTTATTTTTTTAACAAACAGCGCTTTCTACAGCTCCAAGCAGTAGAAAGCGCTGTTTGCCTAGGCGTTGCTTTTTAGAAACGGCAATTTTTCTATAGGAAAACTGATGCAATATAACTTTTTTACAAGGGATTCCGGTCAGATTTTATCGCTTTGTTTGACTTCATGGAGGTTTCGAGGTAGAATAAAAAAAATTACTTTTTTGGAGGAAAAAACATGACTATGGCAGATAAAGCGGCATTGGAGTTCTCGTCGCTTTCTGTATATAAAGGGATATTAAATCGGACGGTCCCGGGGGCGTTCTACCGGCTGCTTTGTTCCTATGAAGCGCATCCGTTGGAATTTGCCCGGGCGTGGGGGGAGTTTTTCTCTTTGCTCTGCGACCGGGGATACAGTGAAAATTTGGCGGGCTGCCTTTCGGAAACAGTTTTGTTTGATGAAAACGCTTTTTCTAGGGCTGCGGCTGCGGGAAAGGCCTTGGAGCTTCCCCAGGCCGTGCGGCAAGCGGTGGAACGGGATGTGGATATTATTCGATCAGTTTCTCAGATTACCCCGGAGCAGCTGCTGGAGGGATACCGTCATCGGGATAAATTGGGAGAAATGGCGGATACCTTGCCACGCTGGAAGGCCGGACAGCCTATCGAGGTTTTGCAAGGGCCGGTAGAACAGTGCCTGGACCGGATGGCCGAATACTATCGCGGCCATGGCTGCGGTATGTTCGCCCGTTATCGGGCTTTTGTCTGGAGGGGCGGCAAAATGGAACCGGTGATTTATCCAGACCCCATCCAGATTGAGAGCTTAAAGGGGTATGAGATCCCCAGAAGCTTAGTAGAGGACAATACGGTGGCTTTCTTGGAGGGGTTATCCTGCAATAACTGCCTGTTATATGGGGACCGGGGAACAGGGAAATCCTCCACCGTTAAAGCGCTTCTTAACGAATATTATCCTAAGGGCCTGCGGATGGTGGAGATGCCCAAAGAACGTCTGTGTGATTTCCCTCAATTGGTGGATCAAATTGCGGCGCTTCCTTTGCGTTTTATTATTTTTATCGACGACCTGTCTTTTTCCCAGCAGGACGATACCTTTGCGGCGTTAAAGGCCGTTTTGGAGGGAGGATTGGCGGCGCGTCCGGAAAACGCCCTGATTTATGCGACCTCCAATCGGCGGCATCTGCTGCGGGAATGTTTTTCCGACCGGGAGGGTGACGAGGTTCATCGCTCTGATACCATTCAGGAGAGCCTTTCCTTAGCAGATCGCTTTGGCCTTTCCGTGAACTTTTCCGTACCGGATAAGTCGGCCTATCTGGACATCGTACATGCTTTGGCTAAGGAACGTAAGCTGACCATAGAGGACGGTGAACTGGAATCTGGCGCGGAACGCTGGGCGCTGGAAAGGGGAGGGCGTTCTCCCCGCTGCGCACGGCAATACATCGCCATGATCGAATCCAGGATCAAACGAGGATTGTTATAAGAAAGGAGCGTTTTTGTGAAAAAGAGTGTGATTTCCATAGGTTTTGTAGTGCTGATGCTGCTATCCTTTTTAACCGGATGTTCCAACGGCGCGGATGATTCCTCGGGTGGTTCTTACGCCAGGGACGATTATCCAG
>CAJFUH010000046.1 GCA_904420155.1 uncultured Clostridia bacterium | reverse complement strand
TGCCCAATCAGGGCAAGGATCTCATGGTAGATATTTTTTCCGGAATTGGATTTATCAAAGGTCTGGCAGGACTGTTTCATCCGCGCCAGGCGATCCCTGTCTTTTAAAAGGTCGCGGATTGTCTGCGCGCAGGTGGAACTCTTCTCAATGCGGACCGCCATATTGTTGTCGATTAAGAAATCTGCGTTTTCTTCTTCCTGCCCTGGGATGGCGTTAAAAATGGCCATAGGAAGGTTACAGGCTAAGGCCTCGGATATGGTTAATCCACCCGGTTTGGTGATAATCAAGTCGGATACCTGCATATACTTGTCCACCTCATTGGTAAAAAACAACAGCTTGGTGGGCTTCTGCGGACGCACTTTGACTTTAGTATGCCGCCTGGAGTAAGAAAGGGAATGATGCAGCAAAAACTTTTTGCTTTTGGCCCGCAGATGCAGCCTGGATTCCCTTCTGGGGCGGAGGTTCTTATAAAGAATCCGGTTAAAGGCTTCGTATAACCGCTGATTGCGCCCGGTAATGACAATAATCTGGAAATCCTCGTCGATGGTGACAATTTTATTATAGATCTTTAAAATATTGGTGACGCCGAAACTCCCCGCCATAATTAAAATCGTGGGGATTTCCGGGTTGAGTTTCATTTCTTTGAGAATAGATACCCGATCCTTCTGGGTAAAGAAAGCGTGATCAATGGGGATCCCAAAGGGGTGAATCAGTTCCCGAGGGGCTCCCATATCAACCATAACGTCGATCATGGCGTCGTTTGCTACGATATAACTGTCTACCCGTTTATTAATCCACGTCTGATGAGGGGCATAATCAGTCATAATACACATCAAAGGAACCGTTACCAACCCCATTTCCTTGAGGTTGGATACCATCTCTGTGGGAAAGGCGTGGGTGCAGACAATGATATCAGGGTCATATTTTTCCAGCAAGGGGAGAAGCATCTTACTAAATAAGTGGTTAAACCCTACCAGCAAGGAGCCTAGACCGGTATCCTTATTGGTGGATTTGTAAAGGCTGCCATACATTTTGGGTGTTTTGGTAGCCAGGTATTGATAGCCGTCGGACACCGTTTTGTTGAGCAAAGGGCTGATAGCGGCAAAAGTGTCTACAATCTCTACGGTAGCATCTGGAGACTGTTCCAGAATATAAGACTTTAAAGCGGAGGAAGCGCGCATATGCCCTCCGCCGGTGGACGCTGATAAAATGAGAACTTTCATAATGAACCCCCATGATTAGTAAGATTTGGATATCAAATCTGAAAATCCTTTCTTTGGTAGCGGATACCGCATGCCGCTACGCAGACCACAGAGAAAAGCAAACAGATCAAAATATAAGAAAATGTCATTGGATTGCCGGAAATTAAGGGATAAACCTGGAAGTACAAATAAGGGCACAGGTACCGCAAAAATCCAAGCCCGGAAAACATGCTGCTCATCATGCCGAACAGGAGCGTAGCGATCACCAGCATGATGGCGGTGGATAAACTTTGGGAGGAATGGCTTAGGCATCCTGACAAGAAAAAGCCAACGCAGAGATAGAGAAGCTCTGCCAGGAGAAAGGCAAACATGACCCGCAGCATGGCCAATAAAAAGATGCTGGCCTGTGCGACAAAAGCCGCGCTTATCAAATAGACTATGAGGAAAATACCGATATTATACAGCGCCAACAGGGTTAGCTGGCACACAAACTTTGTGCATACGATGGAAAGCCGGCTGATAGATTGGGCATAAAGAAACACAATACTATGTTGGCTTTCGTACCGAATCAGAGCGGTGGTACCCAAAAAAGAGGAAAAGATACATCCAATCAGCAGCTGTACCTGAAGGGCGCCGGATAAATAATGTTCATAAACGGTAAAATCGGGAATCTGATCCAAACCAAACCAGTGGAGCATTTCAGAAGGAAACGCTTGGGTGATCTCCTCCAAAGCTTCCCGCAGACCGCTGGAGGCGATTTGTGGATAAAAGAAAAGGGTAAGCAAAAGCAGCAGACCGGAAAAGATGAAGCAAAGCATCATGCTTGACAAACCGCTTTTTAGGCTGTTGCGGTAAAAGGCTGTTTCCCACAGCTTCATTGATAAGCCCCCTCCTCTTTTTCCATTTTTTTCTCATAAAAGCGGATGATGCTGTCCTCCAAAGAAGGCAGGCCGATCTGGATATCTTCCACCCGGAAACACGCTAACGCTTTGATGAGGTCATCCATTGCGCCGTGATAGGCAAAACAGACATATCCCCCTAACGTGATGGTCTGCTGGATATGTAACAAGGTAAACAAAGCGGACAAGTCATCGTCCGTTTTGACGCTGACCCGCCGGGAATCCGAGGAAGAAAGGGCGCTGACCTCCGAGACCTCCAAAATGGAACCTCCCCGGATGATGGCGGTACGTTCGCATAATTCCTGGATCTCCGTCATATCATGGCTGCAATAAAAAATGGTAGTCCCCTTTTGGTTACAGTCCAGCAGATAATCTTTGAATCGTTTTTTGATCAGGGAATCCAGGCCCGTACTGGCCTCATCCAGGAGAAGAAGACGGGGGGAGTGAAACAATGCGCACACAAGGGCGATCTTTTTCCGGTTGCCCAGGGACATTTTGGAAATTGTCCGGCTGGTATCCAGTTCAAAAAGTTCGCATAGTTTCCCAATTTTTTCCTTGTCTTTCCAGTGGCGGAGCTGGGCGGCGTATCCGATCAAGGCACCCGCCGTCATATCCTCAAAGAAATCCAAGTCGCTGGGCACATATCCCACATGCTGGCGGATTTGGGCGCTGTGGCGAACCACGTCCATTCCGAAAATTTTAGCGCTGCCGCTGGTGGGTTTGATGTAATTCATCAGAATACGGATAGTGGTGGATTTCCCAGAGCCGTTGGGCCCCACAAAGCCGAAAAATTCGCCTTCCTCCACTTTTAGGTTGGCTTCCATCAAAGCCGGACGCTTGCCGAAAAACTTGGAAAGGTTATTGATCTCGATAACAGGCACCTCACGCCCTCCTTTGTGTTTTTTAAGATGAAAATCCACCAATTATTATAAAATTATACCATCCCTTGTACGCGGGTTCAATATCTTCCCGACAGAATTAGGGAAAGTAAACCAAAATATTCGCTGATAAAATTAGCGGCCCCCTGAGGGGCATTGGGAGTTTTTCGCTCTGTTTGTTCACAGATCTTTACAGGAATGTATTTATTTGCTGGCAATTCGTAAACAACCTGTAACTTTACATGTCCATTCCCGTAGAGTACAATGAATATATCTCTTATTGTGTAAAAAATTAGACATAGCTGCGGGATGTCTCCAGGATGCTGACTGTATGCTGGAGGATTCCCTTTTGCGCGGAAGAGGCGAGGAAAGGCCGTGCCCTTAAAACCTGCGGCCTTTTCCGATGGGTTACAGGAGAGCTCATCGAGAAAGCGTAAGTACGGCATCTTTGCCGTAGGGGAAGGTAAGAGGAACTTTTTATGCTCCAGTACAAATTGTAGAGGAGGTAGCCCCCAGGCTCGGCATGCTATGTTTGGGTGATTACTTAGGAAGGAGATCATAATATGAGTGCATATCATTCCCGTCATATTTCAGATGGAGATTCTTCGGCAGCCGTGAAGAAAACGAGAAAAAAGTGGATCATCATCCTGTGTGTATTTCTTGCTGTATTGGTGATTGGGGCGGGATGTGTTACAGGGGTTTTGATCTATCAGGCTAAGGAACGGGAAAAAGCGTATAACCAGGCGGTAGATGAAGCGTTGGCGGATCCCACGTTTTACCAGGGAATTGTGGTGGAAGGCGTCGACCTAGGAGGAAAGACCAAAGAAGAGGCTAAAGAGCTCCTTGCGGATAAAGAACAGGCGTTGCGTCCCAATGTGGATATTAAGGCCACCTACCAGGATCAGGTGTTTTCCCTGGGGCAGGAGGACTTTGCTTATACTTACCATACCGATGAAGTGTTGGAGGAAGCCTATCAGGTAGGCCGCAGCGGGGAGCGGGAGGAACGCTATCAAAAGATTCAAGATCTGAAAGAAAACCCGGAAAACTTTTCTTTGGGGGAGGCGGAGCTGGTTATAGACGATGAGACCATCAACACCTTTGCACAGGAAATCAGCGCTGCCATTTCGGTGCAGGGGGAAGACGCCCAGGTGGTGAATTTTGACCCGCTGGCGGCCCAGAAGTTTACCTATGCGGAGGGGAAAGACGGACTTTCTGTGGATACCGACGCTATTGTGTCAAAGGTTAAGGAAATCCTGAACAGCGAAGAAAAGATAGGAAGCTTTGCAATCCCGGTGAATACGGTATCTCCTCAGACCACGGTGGAAGATTTGAAGAAGAGAACCGTCAAACTGTCTTCGTATACCACGACTTCTACCAATACGGCCAATGGCAACAGCAATATGAAACTGGCTTTGGCTGCTGTCAATGGGACGGTTTTGCAGCCGGATGAGGTGTTTTCCTTTAATAACACCACAGGGGATACCACCACGCCGGAGCGCGGATACAAGCTGGCGGGTGCTTTGGTGGACGGTTCCACCGAGCAGCAATATGGCGGTGGGATCTGCCAGGTTTCCACAACCATATATGGGGCGGCCTTGAGAGCGGATATGGATATCACAGAACGTTACAATCACGCCAAGCCGTCCACATATGTGCCGATTGGGCAGGACGCCACGGTGGATTATCCGGGGGTGGACTTTAAATTCCGCAATAGTTCTTCTTACCCGATTTATATTTCCGCCTGGATGGACGGTGTCGTGTTACACGTGGAATTTTACGGGTATCAGCCGGAAGAATGGGATACCATAGAAGTGACCAGCTGGCAGACCGGGACGATCCCGCAGCCGGAGGATGTTTATACGTTAGACCCTTCGCTGGCTCCTGGGGAAAAGAAACTGAAAAGGACCGGCCGTTCCGGCATAAAAGCGGAAGGGCAACGGACTTACTATAAAAACGGGGTTCAGGTAAAAGTAGACCCTCTCCATCGTTCCACCTATCGGGCTATCGCAACGGAATATCTGGTGGGGGAACTGCCCGCCAACTAGAGGAATCAAAAGAATCTGTTTGAGGTAGGAAATACCCCGGAAAATGACAAAAATCTGATAAATCAGTAAACCAGCCATAAAAAGTCGGCGACCCGATTGGATATGGCTGGTTTTTTGTCACAAAAGATTGTTTTTTTCTTGACAATCTTGAAATTCCTTGTAATAATAATGCGGGCTACTTTTATATTTCCCGTTTAGAGGGAACATAGAGGATTCCCAAATGCTGTGCATCTGCGCACAATGTTACATTAGAGGAGAATGTTCATGGAAATAGTTTCGCAGATCGTCGAATATGTCAATGGTTTCCTATGGGACTATGCCTTATTGATCCTTCTTTGCGGCACTGGTATTTATTTTACGGTTCGTTTAAAGTTTGTCCAAGTTCGGAAGTTTAAAGACGGGTTTAAACGTACTTTTGGCGGGATCCGCCTCAAAGGGGAAAAAGCGGACGGTTCTGGTATGAGCTCGTTCCAATCCCTGGCCACTGCTGTAGCGGCCCAGGTGGGCACGGGAAATCTGGCCGGCGCGGCTACCGCGCTGATCGCAGGCGGGCCGGGCGCTATCTTTTGGATGTGGGTATCCGCTTTTTTTGGTATGGCGACTATTTTTGTAGAGGCTACGTTGGCTCAAAAGTTTCGCGTGCAGCGGCAGGGGGAAACGTTAGGGGGGCCTTCCTTTTATATCAAACAAGCTTTTAAAGGGAAATTTGGAAAAGTGCTGGCGGCTGTTTTTTCGGTCCTTACCATATTGGCCCTGGGGTTTATCGGCAATATGGTGCAGTCCAATTCCATTGGCGACGCGTTCCACACCGCTTTTGGGATCGATCCTTTGATTATTGGGATCGTAGTGGCGGTTGCGGCGGGGATCATTTTCCTGGGGGGAGTAAAACGGATTGCATCCGTAACCGAGAAAATGGTTCCTGTGATGGCGTTGATCTATATTGTAGGGTCTCTGGTGATTGTCATCGCCAATTACCGGAATATTCCCGAAGCTTTCCGCCAGATTTTTGTGGGGGCGTTTGCGCCGCAGGCGGTAGTAGGCGGGGCGGCCGGTATCGGCGTTCAGCAAGCAATGCGGTTTGGCGTAGCGAGAGGATTGTTCTCTAACGAGGCGGGCATGGGATCTACCCCTCACGCCCATGCGCTGGCTAAGGTCAAGCATCCTTGCGATCAGGGGATTGTAGCCATGATGGGCGTGTTTATCGATACGTTTGTCATTCTCACGCTGACCGCCCTGGTGGTGCTGACCAGCGGCGTATTATCCTATGGAGGGGATAATAAGCTGGACGGAGTAGCCTTGCCCCAAGCTGGTTTTGAGAGCGTTTTTGGATATTTCGGCGTGATCTTTATTGCCATCTGTATGTTCTTCTTTGCTTTTTCTACCATAATCGGATGGTATTTCTTTGGAGAGACCAATGTGAAATACCTCTTTGGCAAAAAAGCGGTAAAAATCTATGCTTTGCTGGTAGTGGGATTTATTGTACTGGGTTCCACATTAAAGGTAGATTTAGTTTGGTCTATGGCGGATATGTTTAACGGACTGATGGTGCTTCCCAACCTTTTAGGGCTGTTGGCCCTGAGCGGCTTAGTAGCCCGGCTGCTGAAAGACTACGACAGAAGCCGCAAGAGCACAAAAGGTTTGTCTGGAATCGCTGCCCGGGAGAATGATAAGTAACCGTTGGCTTTGGATCAAGAATAAAGAGAAAAGTTGAAATGATAACAAAAGGGGAGCGGGCGTCACCCTTTCCCCTTGTTTGTAACCGATTCTTGTATCATAATAAAAACGTCATCCCTTTTCCATCGGAAAAAGGGATGACGTTTTTGCATATAGTATAGGTTTTACAGAGCATGGGATAGGGATTCTCCTCCTGTAAATTCGGAAATTTCATGCTGTAGATCCTGATAGAATCGGGATACATGAAATCCGTCCGCCGCAGCGTGATGAATCTGGAGAGAAAGGGGCAACTGAATTTCCCCTTGTTGTTCCTGGTATTTTCCCCAGGTGACGATGGGAGCGAGGTAAGCGCCCGCCTCCACATTGATATGGAAGGAATCGTAGGAAAGCCATGGGAGGCAGGAGATATCGAAATGATTGGGTGGGAGGTCAGGCATGGAGAAATGGAAAAAATCTCGATGCTTTTCGATATCAGAGCAAACCTGTAGATAGAAAGAAGAAAACTCGGGATCCCAAGGACTCCATAAACAAGAGAAGGTTTCGGTTTCCCTGTGAAAGACCGTATAAGAGGGCGTTATGCTGTCCCAGTATCCCACATTACCTTCCGCATCTATTCCCAGCCGAAATTCTTTTTGAAGATGCAGCGCTTTTGTAACCAGATAAATCATGACAGGGTAGAAACGTAAGTTTTTTTGCTTTAGGAATGGGAGAAGTTTAGTGACCGTAATACGGTGAGTGACGCAAATCACACAGCGTACCTCATTTTTATAATGTAAAAAATGTTCCGCACGATTCCAGGTGGATAAATCGATGGTATGGAAAGCCATAGAAAGTCATCCTTCCTTAGGAGTGTTTAAAGATAGCGGCAATTCTTCCGCATCTATTTCAGAAGAATCCAGCCCGTTTGATGTGTCAGTGAAAAGTTCAGTAATTTTCTTTATGCCCACCAGCTATCATGGATCGGGAAGGAAGCGTTTTCTTGCCGCTTGCAGCAAGGATGGTTTGGTTCCATCCATTCCTTTCATAATATCATTCTTATCGGATAGCCACAAGGGTTCTGCATAGAAAAGATATGGATTTGGGTCCGATGCCAATTAAGCTGCGGGGGACAGCCAGCGAATTGATAAAAGTTCTTTTGAAAAAATATCAGAAAATACATTGACAACCCTAATAATCTAGTGTATATCTAGTATTATACATTGTACAATACTGAATGAAATAAGGGGGGCGCTATGAATATCCAATTTAAAAAAGGCGTATTGGAAATGTGCGTCTTGCTGATGTTAGAAAGCGGAGACCGGTATGGATATGATATTGCCAACGAGCTTTCCCGCAGTATTACCATTTCCGATGGGACGGTATATCCCATCCTGCGCCGCCTCAAACAGGATCATTATGTTTCTTCTTACTTAGTGGAATCCCCAGGAGGTGCGCCCAGAAAATATTATACGATTACCCCGGAGGGAAGGAAACTGGCGGCTTCCCTGACTAACGAATGGCAGGAATTTATCAAACAAGTAAATGCATTTATCTATAAAAGGAGGGATCCTCAATGAATAAAATAGAATTTTTGTCCCGCTTAAATCAGGCGTTAGGGCATCTTCCCCAACAAGAGCGGGAAGATATTTTAAATGATTATGAGGAGCATTTCCGGATCAGCGCCGAAATGGGAAAAACGGAGGAAGAGACGGCAAAAGGGTTGGGCTCCCCGGAAGAATTGGGGGCCACTTATGTGGAAGGGGAATCCCTGGAGCGTCCGGAGGATATGGAGATTCCCGATCCCTCTTTCCCATCAGCAGAAGACACCCCCTTTTCTCAGCCTCCTAAGGAGGATTATGGAGCCCCCTGGGACACTCCAAAATCGGATGCCCAACAAGTACCGCCGCAAGGTTATCCCAACGGGTATGCTCAGGCAAACAGGGGGGCTTCTGGAGACTATACATCCAAAGGGTATTATGACAGCCAGGGATATTTCCATCCTGATGATGGGGGAACACCCACTCTTCACCAACAATCGGTTGCTTATGCCAATCCCCAGTCTCCTGCCCATTCCGCAGGCCAACAAACTTTTTATACCGTGATGATTCTATTGCTCACCATTTTCATTGTGGTGCCGGTGGGCTTTGGATTGGCGGTGTCCTTTTGGTTTGTTATTTTTTCGCTTGCCCTGAGCGCCATTTTGGCAGCGGTGGCCCTATGTGTCTTTTATTTTGTTCATGTAGGGTTAGTGCTGTTGGGGGCGGCGGCCCTATGCCTGGGAGTGGCCCTGATTTTGGGATTAATTGTTTACACGGCGGGGATGGTAAAGCTGTTTTCCGCTTATTTTAGCTGGTGCGGAAGGGCTATCAGCGGAGAAAAGAAGGTGGCGGAATGAAGACGTTAGGAAAAATTTGTTTGGGATTTTTCTGTGGCTTTTTGGTACTGCTGATTGCCGGAATGGTAGTCATTGGTACTACCAGCCCCTTTTCGGAGATCTGGCAAGAAGTCGGCCAGGCTGTGGAAGACCATCGCTTTTTTATCAGCAGCCATAATGAAAACAATTATGAAAATGGGTTTCCTATGGAGGAAAAGGATATGGATTATTCCGAGCAACAGACCTTTTCTTTGGAAGGAATCCAATCCATTGTCATACAGGCTAACGCCTGTCAGCTCACCGCTGTCCAGGAGGAAAATTTAGACCAAGTACAGGCGAACTTTAAAAGCGGCGTTCTGTTTGGAAACGATTATGCCCGTATGGAAACGGAGACCCAGGGGGATACCCTGTACATCAAGGTGGCTGAGAGACGCACGTTTTCCTGGTTCTTTAAGGAAAGCACCGTCTCTTATAGCAAATTGGACCTCCATATCCCCGCTTCTTATCGGGGAAATATCCAGTTTGAGCTGAACGCTTCTGATTCCAGAATCCAGGACTTGAGCTCAGAGCAGACATTGCAGGTAACCGTACAGGCCGGAAAATTACAGCTTCAGGGGATTGAGGCCAATCAGATGCAGTTTTCCAACAACGGCGCCAAAACCACGATGAGCCAAATTCGGGTTTCGCAGGAAGCCTCTCTGTCATGCCGCGCAGGGGCTGTGTATGGAGATATATTGGAAGCAGGGAGTTTTTCCATCCAGAACTACGCGGGGAAGACAGAGCTCCAAGGGATCACGGGTCCGGTTTCCAGCGATTGTTCCGCTGGCGCGCTGAATCTCTCCTTCGCGCAAGTGGTAGCCGATATCCAGGTAAACGCCAACGCCGGCAGCACACAGCTCACCTTCCCCAGAGAAGCCCCCATCCTCGTGAATGCGGCGGGCAGCGCCCTGGAGATCGATGACCATATCCAGTGGACCTCGGGACAGCAGTATCGGATGGAAAACGCGGAATATATTGTATCCATCAGCGGAAACGCGGCCCATGTGACGCTGGAAGAACAGGCGCAGAATCCCTAATCAAAATAGAAGCCGTTGGCTTACAGGTAGATCCATGTCAATAACTCCTCCCCAAAACGCAGAGAAAGCGTGCCCTCACTTTTATGGTGTGTTTTGGGAAATCACCATTCTTTTTCTGTTTGCGTGAATAAGTAATGGAAAAAACAACCACACTAAGAACAGAAAAAGGAGGTATGTTTTATGGAATTAAAAGGAAGCCGTACCGAAGCCAATTTGATGACAGCATTTGCCGGGGAATCCCAGGCGCGCAACAAGTATACCTACTATGCAGCCACCGCCCGGAAAGAAGGGTATGAGCAGATCGGGGAAATTTTTGAAACCACCGCATCCAACGAAAAGGAACACGCCGAACTGTGGTTCAAATACCTGCACGACGGCGGAAAGCCCAATACCCTGGACAGCCTGGTGGACGCCGCCAACGGG
>CAJFUH010000045.1 GCA_904420155.1 uncultured Clostridia bacterium | reverse complement strand
ATCAGCTCATTGGGCCTTTCCCCTCGGGTATAGACTAGTACCCTCCATGATCTTTCGTCTGAGCAGAAAAAGATATAGTCGGGATAGTCGGGATATAACATAATGTTGCTAAAATAGAATTCATGTGGAAAGACTTCTCTAAAATATTTAATTTTTTCCCACCCGTTTGACGTGAATTTATGAAAGACTTTGTTTGTGGAACCAGATTCATCTATGCGGTAAAATACTAATCCTTCATCTTTTACAGAACATTTTCCTGTAAAGTCCTCAAAAAAATCAGGCTGATCTTTCACAAATTCATCAATTTGCTTTACCAATAAACTAAACTCCTGCTCGTGTTGGGAAAAGTTGCGAAGAGGATAGGTATCCCAGGTAAAGAAATATTCATTGACTTTATAGTGAATTGAATCTAAAAAGCGCCATACAGGAATCATTATTGATATAATGACAATGATAACCGAGACAACAATGAAAATTCTTTTTTCTTTTTTGCTCATAATAAAATAACCTCTAAAAACTTATGGTAATAAATGGTTTTCAATACTGAAGTATTTGATAATTTGCGTAAATATTTTAAAATATATCGATGTCAGAAATCAGGGATAAGATTTATACCTATCTATTGTTTCATTACTCTTCTATCATACAGATATCTTATAACAACCGGAAAACAGTTTTCCAATGGCCATCCTCTAGTCGATAAGCTATGGTATGAAACAAGCATCTGTAAATTCCAATTCACCAACCCAAAATGCAAAACAACCATTTTTATTAGATGCGGGAAACCGAACCACTAACCATATCATGTGTGCCTCACTAATACATAAAATAAACAGTTTATATAGCGATCCATTGGTTTAGTAATCCAATAAATAAAATAATTAATATCATAATTATATCAAAATTTCATTGTGTTTCAATAAAAATGCAATCGATATGTTTTTTTGTAGGAATCATTAAGAAAACTAAACTAATTATATAGTATAGTTAGAAAGTCCAGAGAGTAATTATAAGAAAAATATGAAAATCTCTCGAAGAATCTTCCAAAAAAATCCTTACCAAAACCTGCGTATACTGTTTCCAAACCTGCGGATAATAAGGATACATTCAGATATTAAAAAACCGCAGGAGGATTCAATACAGTGAAAGCAACAGGAATTGTAAGAAGAATTGATGATCTCGGCAGAGTGGTAATCCCCAAGGAAATCCGCAGGACGCTGCGTATCCGGGAAGGGGACCCTTTGGAGATCTATACCGATACCGACGGAGAAGTCATCTTTAAAAAATATTCCCCTGTAGGGGAAATGTCCCCCTTCGCTACCCAATATGCCGAAGTGCTGGCCCGTACATCCGGCTTGCCTACTTTGGTGTGCGACCGGGACCATGTGGTTGCCGCGGCAGGCGTTTCCAAAAAAGAATATTTGGAACGGCGGGTAACCCCTGTGATGGAGGAATTGATGGAGACGCGCCGTGGTTTTGCGGTAAGGCAAGGGGATATGAACCAGTTTATCCCCGTGGAAGGGATCGACCGGGCGGCCGTAGTGGCTTACCCCATCTTGGCGGCGGGAGACGTTACGGGCGCGGTGATTCTGCTCAGCGGAGAACAGGAGAAGATACCAGGCGAAACCGAGACCAAATTGGTACAAACAGCAGCGGCTTTTTTGGGAAAACAGATGGAAGAATGAGAAAAATAAGACATAATGCATAATTCGGATGGAAATCTATCAGGCAGCGGTAGGCAATCTTACCCTTGCATTTCAGTAGCTTTTATGCTATTATGTTAAAAGTATAGAAAGAGTAGGACGAAAGAGTGGGGCGACCCGCTCTTTTGTTTGTCTATGGGGTGAATTTATGGCAAAGAAAAAAAAGGGAGGCAACACTGTACAGCTCGTGTGGCGTATGGCGCAGCCCATTGCAGAGAGCTTGGGGCTGGAGATTTGGGATGTCCGCTTTGTCAAAGAGGGCGCGGAATGGTATCTGCGCATCTTTATCGATAAGCCGGAGGGAATCGATATAGAAGACTGCGAGGCGATGAGCCGGGCGGTGGACGGCCCTCTGGATGAATTGGACGCCATTGACCAGAGCTATTGTTTAGAGGTTTGCTCCCCCGGTTTGGAACGGGAGCTGATCCGTCCGGAACATTTTGAACGGTTTGAAGGGGCCCCGGTTCAAGTACGCATGATTCGCCCGCTTCCCAGCGGGGAAAAAGAGCTGTCCGGCATTTTAGGAGGATTTCAGGATGGGGTGGTCACTCTGATCCGGGAAGGGGAAGAACCCTTGCAGTTCCCTAAAAAGGACACGGTATTTGTAAAATTGGATGACTTTGACGATGATTTTGGAGGAATCGAGTAATGAACAGCGAAGTATTTGAGGCCCTGGCCCTTTTGGAAAAGGAAAGAGGAATCCCAGTGGACTTCATGCTGGATAAGATTAAAAAGGCCATTTTGACAGCCTGCAAGAACAGCTATAACGGCAACGAAGACGCTATCATCAACATGGATCCGGCGACGGGAACTTTTGAAGTGTATTTGAGGAAAACCGTGGCGGAGGAAGTCTCTGATAAAGGGAAGGAAATTTCCCTGCTGGACGCCCGGAAAATTGATCCCAACGCGGCGGTAGGGGACAAAGTGGGCGTGCATTTGAATACCAAGGAATTTGGCCGTATTGCCGCTCAGACTGCCCGTAACATCATCCGTCAGGGAATCCGCGACGGGGAGCGCGGGCAGGTGATGCAGGAATTCCAGAGCCGCCATCAGGAGCTGGTAACCGCCGAGGTGGAGCGCATCGATCCCCGTACCGGCGCAGCCACTTTGAAAATTGGCAAGGCGGAGGCGGTACTTCCCAAAGGCGAACAGGTAGGCACGGAAGACCTCAAGGAAGGCGATCACATCAAAGTATACGTGGTGGACGTCCGGGAAGGGGAAAAAGGTCCCCGCGCTGTGATTTCACGCACCCATCCGGACCTGGTGAAACGCCTGTTTGAAACGGAAGTGCCGGAAATTTACGACGGTACAGTAGAGATTAAATCGGTATCCCGGGAAGCGGGTTCCCGCACCAAGCTGGCTGTT
>CAJFUH010000044.1 GCA_904420155.1 uncultured Clostridia bacterium | reverse complement strand
TCCAGCTCCGTGCCCTGCCCCACGTCTCCGGAAACGGCGATCACTTCGCAGTTGTCATAGTTTTCTTTGAGCCACGGGATAATGATGGACGTATCCAGTCCGCCGGAATAAGCCAGTACTACTTTTTTAATTTTATTTTCCATGATTGTTACCCTCCAAAGTATGTGATCTGTCGATGTGTCTTATTATACGCCAATATTGCAGAAAATCAAGTAATTTTTGCATAAATATTCGAACCCCTGAGTTTTTGTCGTTCTGTACAGAATACTCCAAAATTATTCCCTTTTATTGGGGTATTTCCCCGTGGTTTTCTCCGTAATTGACGGTTTTCTTTACCTGTTCTCTTCTGCAAAAATGTATAAACGCATGTATACTATGCATACTTAATCAGAAAATCCCTGCTTTTTAGGGATCTCTTACCCCCTGACGGTTTGTTTACGCCCTGAAGCGTGACCTGAAAGCTCCTATTTTCCCGCTGGGCCGGGCATTTTTGTCAGAAAAGCCGCTGTTTTCTTCTATTGGCAGCCTGTTCCGACGGGCATAATCGTGGTATAATAGTCATATCGTTATCTATCATGGGAAATTGGGACTTTTCCAAACGTCCAGAAACCTGTCCTTTCAGGACGTCTTGCTAGGCAGGAGCTTTTTCCGAAAAGAGCAAACCCAAACCTGCATGCCACAGGATGTAGGCAGGCATCCAAAGGCTTTCCCTTTTCCCTCTTAGGCGATGGAATCATTTTTGAAAAGGAGTTTGAACTATGGCATTTCGTGAAATGGATCCCAAACAGTTGACAGGAAACCCCTTTGAGCGGATCGGCGACCAGTGGATGCTGGTTACCGCAGGCAACCGCGACCATTACAATACCATGACCGCCAGTTGGGGCGGCCTTGGGGTGATGTGGGGAAAAAACGTAGCCTACACTGTGATCCGCCCCCAGCGCTATACCTATGAATTTATGGAGGCCAACGACACCTATACCCTTTCTTTTTACGGAAAAGAGTATAAGCCGGCCCTCAGCTTATGCGGAAGCAAATCCGGACGGGATGTGGATAAAGCCAAAGAGACCGGCTTAATCCCTGTTTTTGATGAAGCCGCCCCTTATTTTGAGCAGGCGGAAGTGGTGCTGGTATGCCGTAAGTTATATGCACAGGCAATTGATCCCGCTTGTTTTGTGGATACCTCCTGCGACAGCAAATGGTACGCTGCCAGGGACTACCACAAACAATATATCTCCGAGATCGTAAAAGTCCTGGTGAGGGAGTAAGCCATGAGCAAAACGGTCTTAATTACCGGCGCCTCCCGGGGAATCGGCCGTGCTACCGCCCTTCGGTTCGCACAGGAAGGGTATAACATCGTGGCCAATTATCTGCGTTCTGTAGACGCCGCCTACGACCTTCTCCATGAATTGCAGGGATATCCCTGCAAAGCCATCCTCATCCAGGCGGATATCACCAACCGGGTCCAGGTGCGGGGCATGGTCTCCCAGGCCATCGCCCAGTTTAAAAATATCGACGTCCTGGTCAATAACAGCGGCATTGCCCAGCAAAAGCTGTTTACCGATATCACGGAAGACGACTGGAACGAGATGTTTGACGTCAATATCAAGGGCGCCTTCCACTGTTGCCAATTCGTCCTTCCCGGCATGATTCACCGCAAACAAGGGCGTATTATCAATGTCTCCTCGATGTGGGGGATCACGGGGGCTTCCTGCGAAGTCCACTATTCCGCCTCCAAGGCGGCTGTGATCGGATTGACAAAGGCGTTGGCCAAAGAGGTAGGGCCTTCCGGGATTACGGTCAACTGCGTAGCGCCCGGGGTCATCGATACCGATATGAACGCTTCCCTCCAGCTTTCCGATTTGATGGCCCTTCGGGAAGAGACGCCCCTGGGATGCCTGGGAAAACCGGAAGATGTGGCAAACCTGATTTATTACTTATCTTCTGACCAGGCGGGCTTTATCACCGGCCAGGTCATCAGCCCTAACGGCGGATTCGTGATCTAAAAGAACATAAAAAAAATGACATTCTCCAGCAGCCCGCAATGGTTACGAGAGAATGTCATTTTTTATGAAGAAATTTTATGGAAAAACGTCATGGGAAGGTTTCGACCCCCAATCTTTTTCATCCGTCGGATCTTGGGCCCTCCCTTCCCCGCGCGCTTCAAAAACTTTCAGGCGGAACTGACAAACCGATCCCTTATAATTCCTGCAATTGACGGAAGGAATCTTTCAGGGCCGGATAGAGCCCGCGATATACCTCATGATACCTGGCGTATTGCCGGGTATGCTCCGGGATGGGCGGGCATACCCGGTCGGTGCCGATGAATTTCCGGCAAGCCTCCTCCACGCTGGGGAACAAGCCGGTTCCTACCCCCGCCAGAATCGCTACGCCCAGGGCGGGCCCTTCCTTGGAGGACACCGTGGCCACCTGGCACCCGTAGAGATCCGCCAGCATCTGCCGCCACAGGGCGCTGGTCCCGCCTCCCCCGCAGGCCATCATCTGTTCGGGATGGACGTCCATTTCCAGCAGGATGTCATAGCAGTCCCGCAGGGAATGGGTAACGCCTTCCATCACTGCCCGCAGCATATCCTGCCTGGTATGGATGGCGGACAGGCCAAAGAACACGCCGCGGCAATCCGGGTCCAAATGGGGGGTGCGTTCCCCCATCAGATAGGGCAGATAGAGCAGTCTGTTGCTGCCCACCGGCACTTGCGCCGCGTCCTGGTCCATCAGGACATAGGGATCTATCCCCATCTGCCGGGCGCGTTCCACGTAGTCCTGGCAGAACTGATCCCGGAACCATTTCAGGGAAAGCCCCGCCCCCTGGGTAACGCCCATCACGTGCCAGCACCCCGGCACGGCGCAGCAGAAGGTATGTACCCGCCCTTTGGGGTCGATGCTGATTTTGGAAGAGTGGGCGTATACCACGCCGGAAGTTCCGATGGTGGTGAAAGCTTTTCCGTCTTCCACCACGCCGGTCCCCACGGCCGCCGCCGCGTTGTCGCCAGCGCCGCCCACCACCGGGGTGCCGGGCAGAAGCCCGGTGGCTTCCGCCGCTTCCCGGGTCACGGTCCCGGTGATTTCCGGGGATTCATAAACCTTTGCCAGCCATTCCTCGTCGATTTCCAAGGCTTTGAGCACCTCTTGGGACCAGCAGCGGTTGGGCACGTCTAGAAGCTGCATGCCGCTGGCGTCCGAAACTTCCGTGGCAAATACGCCGGTCAACAGGTAACGGACATAATCCTTGGGCAGTAAAATATGCCGGCACCGGGCGTAGTTTTCCGGCTCATGGTTACGCACCCATAAAATTTTGGAAGCGGTAAATCCGGTGAGGGCGGGATTGGCGGTGATTTGCAGCAGCCGTTCATATCCCACCCGCCGGGTGATTTCCTCGCATTCCTTTCCGGTGCGCTGGTCGCACCACAGGATGGCGGGACGGATCACCTGGTTCTGCTGGTCCAGCATCACCAGGCCGTGCATCTGGCCGGACAGCCCGATCCCTCGGATATCGGCGGGATCAATCCCGGAGGACTGGATCACCCCCCGGATGGTGGAGAAAGCCGCTTCCTTCCAGTGGAGCGGGTCTTGTTCCGCCCATCCGTTTTGGGGCTGGGACATAGGATATTCCTGGGACGCGGAGGCGATAACCCTGCATTCCTCATCGAACAAAACGGTCTTGGTGGCGGAGGTGCCCAGGTCAATACCGATCAAATAATTCAAAAAGATCTCATCCTTTCCTTTTGACTGATTGAAACGCGCCTGCAGTGGGGCGCGTCACTCTCCGGGCTTTCTTTGGAAAAAACAGGTTGCCCGCGAGGAAACTTAAAAGTTTCGTCCACCTTTTCAAAGGTGGCGGGGGTCTTGGGGGCGGAGCCCCCAGGTCGTCCTCCTCAGAGGACGAAACACCCAAGAATTCCCAAAGCTCAGGAGGGGAGGCCAAACCCGTCCGGGGGACGGTTTGGCCGTGGGGAACCCTAGCGAGGGGTTCCCCAGCCTCCTTCCACTTGTGTAAGTCTCTCGTAGAACTTTCCTATTTTGACAAGCACAGACGGGCCCAAAAGGAACCCGTCTGTCGTATGAACAAGGGAAATCTAATACTTATTCTACGCCGCGGAACAAGATGTTATTGAGCACGCCCTCCAGGTATTCCTGGCGGCCGCTTTCCAATGTTACTTCCCCATGTTCCAGGGTGTAAGCCTCCAATTGTTCCAGGGTGGCGCGGCCTTCCGCAATCTCTTTGCCAATGCCTTCCTGGAAGCTGCGGTAACGGTTGCGGACGAACTCGTCCAGACGGCCGTCTTCCACAATCTCATAGGCTTTGATTAAGCCCAGGGCAAAGGTATCCATACCGGTGATATAGGCCAGCGCAATATCTTCATAAGTAAAGGAGGGACGGCGCACTTTGGCGTCAAAGTTCAAACCGCCGTTGGTAAATCCGCCCGCTTTAATGACTTCCAGCATGCACAGCGTGGTGGCGTAAGCGTCGCTGGGGAATTGGTCGGTATCCCAGCCCAGCATCGGGTCGCCCTGGTTGGCGTCGATGGAACCAAAAGCGCCGTTGACGGCGGCGGTGCGCAGCTCGTGCTGGAAGGTATGTCCCGCCAGGGTAGCGTGGTTGGCCTCGATGTTCATTTTGAAATCTTTGTCCAATCCATACTTGCGCAGGAAGTTCATGGCGGTAGCGGTATCGAAGTCATATTGATGCTTAGTGGGCTCCTTCGGCTTGGGCTCGATGTAGAAGTCCCCGGTAAAGCCCTTGCTGCGGGCATAATCCACCGCCATATGCATCAGGCGGGCCATGTTGTCCAGCTCCAGGGCCATATTGGTGTTCAGCAGGGTTTCATAGCCTTCCCTTCCGCCCCAGAACACATAGCCTTTCCCGCCCAGGCGGATGGTGGCGTCAATGGCGTTTTTGATCTGAGCGGCGGCATAAGCGAAGCTGTCCGCATTGCAGGAAGTGCCCGCGCCGTGCATATAACGGGGATGGTTAAAGAGGTTGGCGGTACCCCACAGCAGCTTAATGCCGGTTTCCTTCATTTTGCCTTCCAAGTATTCCACGATCTCCCAGAAATTCTTGCGGGTCTCGGCGAAATCCTTTCCTTCCGGGGCGATATCCGCGTCGTGGAAGCAGAAATAAGGGATAGACAGCTTGGTCATAAACTCAAAGGCAGCGTCCGCCTTTGCCTTGGCCCGGGCCATGGGATCCTCCTGGCCGTAGGTGCGGTCCATGGTTTCGCGGCCGAAGGGATCGGCGCCGCCGGCGCACAGGGTATGCCAATAGGACATGGCGAATTTCAGGTGTTCCTTCATGCTCTTGCCGTGGATCACGCGGTTGGGATCGTAATACTTAAAGGAAAACGGGTTGGTCGACTTGGGCCCCTCGTAAGCCACGTTGGGAACATTGGGAAAATAATTCATAGTAATAGCCTCCATTATAAATTTTCTAGTATCTTAATTTCATTTTTGACAAAGTAATATTCTTTTTCAGGTTTTAACCCGCTGACCAGATAATTAAAGGCCAAATGTACGGATTTATTCCCCTGGGTAAAAGGCTGCTGGCAAATCGTAGCCTGGATCACCCCTTTTTTTATCATCTCTACAGAAGCGGGGGTGCTGTCAAAACAGATGATATGCATCT
Organism: uncultured Clostridia bacterium; assembly: GCA_904420155.1. Classification (GTDB taxonomy): domain Bacteria; phylum Bacillota; class Clostridia; order Oscillospirales; family Acutalibacteraceae; genus CAJFUH01. The sequence goes on along the minus strand of CAJFUH010000044.1, from coordinate 3,059 downwards.
GTTCTTCCAGATGCATGGATATCACTGCCCGGCAAACGCCATAAACCCCTCCCGCCACAATAAAAATAGCGTCGATCTCCGGATGTTCCGTGAGCATCTCTTTCGTTACCTCAAAAGCCTGGATATCGTCATCGTCGGTCTGTTCACAGTCCACAATGCGGAAATCCTGGTAACGGCGGTCAATGACATTTTGGAACCCGGTGATCCGCTGATTATGGCCCAATACCAGGGTGGAACCGGTGATAACGCCGATCTTCGTAGGGGCTCCTCCTGTAATCATCCCCAGCATGCCGCAGGCGGTCTCCCCGCCCTTGGTATAATCGCTGCCGATATAGCACATGCGCTTGCTGTTCTGAATATCGGTGTTGATGGTAATGACACAGATACCGCTGTCCACCAGATCGTCGATCTCCTGGGCAATAATAGGGTCGCTGATGGGGTTTAAAATCAAGGCGTTGATATGCGGGCGAATCTCCTCAATCGCCTCCCGCTGCTGCTGGACATTATACCCTTTTAAGGTTTTTAGAATGACCTTGGTGCCATACCCGGCGATTTCTGTTTCCGCCCGCCGGATCCCGCGAAGAACATCGTCAAAAAAAGCGTTGCCCTCTGACGCCAGCACAACACCGATGGCCAATTCTTTCCGGTTGGCCGCCAGCACCTTGCCCGCCATATTGGGGACATACCCCAGGTCTTCGGCAATTTTGCGGATCATCTGTTCCGTTTCCTTTTTTACTTTTCCGCGGTTATTAAGTACCCGGTCCACGGTGCCTCGGGAGACACCGCACATCTCGGCAATCTGCTTAATGGTGACCGCCATTCTAAATGATCCCTCCCGTTTTATACATCCAAGGTTTCTGTCATTCTTCTTAATGTGCTCCTGCACAGCTTTGACATTATTGTAGTATTTTCCTATGAGGAAGTCAACCGTATCGGATTCCATATTCCCTATTTTTGTATAAAATAGGGATAATTATTTTTGGTATTTATGAAATATTCCTATTTCTTTTATCAAACAGGCCCCTTTGGAACAAACATTGCACACTAAAATACAACATTGCACATTTTAAAATATCTTTGATTTGTTGGTAATCCCGTTTTATTTATAATGTTCTCGAGCACAATTGACGAGACTCTGTATCCCTTGAGCGAGATAAAATTTATTTAAAAAGAAATGTAAAAGCCCTTGACAATCGTATATTTTTGAGATACTATTGTACTATATTAATAATACAATAGTACAAGGAGAGGATTCCATGACGTGGGAGTTAAAGGCGGACCGCCCCATTTACATGCAGCTCATTGAGCAAATTGAGCTACGTATTGTATCGGGCATGTACGCCGCCGGGGATAAGCTGCCTCCGGTGCGGGATTTGGCGGCGCAAGCGGCGGTCAACCCCAATACCATGCAGAAGGCGCTGGCGGAGCTGGAGCGGAACGGGCTGGTATATTCCCAGCGGACCAGCGGCAGATTTATCACGGAGGATGAGAACATGATTCAGCAAACCAAACAGAACCTGGCCAAGGAACAGATCACCAATTTCCTGAAGAAAATGGAGCAGCTGGGGTTTAGCAAAGAAGAAACAATCTCTCTGATGAAACAGACGGAAAAGGAGGAGAAATAACCATGGCGGCTATTTTAGAATGCCGTGCGCTTACCAAGCGTTATTCTTATCTGGAGGCGCTGTCCCAGGTGGACCTGCAAGTGGAACGGGGAAAAATCGTGGGCCTGTTAGGGCCTAACGGCAGCGGCAAAAGCACGCTGATTAAGCTGGCCAGCGGCCTGCTGGTCCCCACCGCGGGGGAAATCCTGGTGGATGGGAAAAAGCCCGGGGTAACCACCAAATTGCAGGTTTCCTATTTGCCGGAACGCACGTATTTAAATAACTGGATGCGGGTATGCGACCTGATTTCCTTTTTCGGGGATTTTTACAGCAACTTTGACAAGGCCAAGGCTTATGAGATGCTGCAACGGCTGGGCATCAATTCCAGGGACCGTCTGAAAACCATGAGCAAAGGGACCAAGGAAAAAGTACAGCTGATCCTGGTGATGAGCCGCGACGCGGATTTATATCTGCTGGACGAACCCATCGGCGGGGTGGACCCCGCAGCGCGGGATTATATCCTCAACACCATCCTCACCAACTATAACAGCGCCTCCACCATCATCCTTTCCACCCATTTGATCTCGGATATTGAACAGATCTTGGACGATGTGATTTTCATCAGCCAAGGAAAAGTGGTGCTGACATCCTCTGTAGACGAAATCAGGGAAGGGCAGGGCAAATCGGTGGACACCTTGTTTCGGGAGGTATTTAAATGTTAAGGAAACTATTAAAATATGAGATCAAAGCCACAGGGCGCATTTTCCTGCCGATTTATCTCGCCCTGGTGGCGTTGGCGGCGATCAACCGGATTTTCGCCCAGTTCCACTCTTTTTCCACAAACCAAGTGTTATCCCTGATTTCCGGGTTTACCACCTTGCTTTACTTCCTGTTGATCTGCGGGATGTTCGTCCTCACTTTCGTGGTCATGATCCAGCGGTTTTACAGAAACCTGTTGGGGGATGAAGGGTATTTGATGTTTACCCTCCCGGTCAAACCCAGCGCGTTGATCCTCAGCAAAATGCTGGTATCGTTTTTATGGATGGTCATCAGCACGGCCATTACCGTGCTGTCTGTGCTTATTTTGGCATTGGACGAAACGGTGATGGGAACTATGGGCACGCTTTTCCAGGCAATCGCCGATATCTTTTCCGGGGCGCACGGCCAACAGGTCTCTATTTTGGCTATAGAACTGACCATCGGCTGTATCGTCGGGCTGCTTTCCTCCATCCTGATGGTATACGCCTCTATCGCCCTGGGTCATCTTTTCCAGAACCATCGTGTATTGGCCTCTTTTGGGGCGTTTTTAATCATCATGTTTCTGATGCAGATTATTTCTACCCTGCTTTTGAGCATCCCTACGATCCATTGGGTCTCTTATATCGAACCCAATGGGGACGCGGCGATGTCCTGGGTGGTCGGCCAGATGTTCCCCCTTTACCTGATACTGGATGT
>CAJFUH010000043.1 GCA_904420155.1 uncultured Clostridia bacterium | reverse complement strand
TTCCTGATACGGCGGATTTCCAATTACAAAATCAAATTTCATGATTTTTTATCCCTCTCTCATACTTTTGTATGTGATAATCTTATTATCACACCAATCGTATATCTTACAATCTATCGTTTCCGGCAGTGATTCCATCGCTTCCGGCTCCTGCTCGCTTTCCATTCCCATAAACTCAAACATCGTCGTTTGATGAGATTCTTCCTCTTCTTTCCGCTCACATACGGCGCCGGTATATGGTATCACTCCATGAATCCCATCCATCTGCCATAAATTCCAGCTGATGATATTTGCAATACGCTTCAACTCTGAATCCGTAGGCTCCACGTTCCATCTGTCTCTTGTATATTCGCAAAAAGTCTCCAGAAGATTGATTCTCGCAATCAGAAGGTTATCGCCCTGAAACTCATATCCATACACACTTTCAAAAGCCCGATACACCCACTGATTCCACGTTTTACGTGTTTTCACATTTTCATTGATAATCCGCAATTTTCTATCCAAAATTCCAATCCGTTTTTCAATCGGAATCGTCTCACCAGTAGCAGCATCATAACGTGATACAAGATATGGGGCTTCCCCGCAGGTAATCTCTAACCGTTTGGAATTCACGTAATCTTTCCATGTCTTTCCCTTTGGAAATGCAATTTTCTCTGCTGTCGGAATCCAGTCATGTTCCTGCTCTGTATTAAATACATTCTCACGCCCAAACCATTCTGTATCGCAATAATTGTTCATCTTATTACAAATCCACGCCGGCGTGAAAACTTCGGCTTTCTTACGTGTGCGCTGTGCCTGTTCTTCCAAACTTTTCAATACACGGGGACGAACATCAAGAGAATCACTCAAAAGAAGTTTTTTCGTGATTTCCGTTGTAAAATCCATATTATCATAGACATCTGTCGCAAAAATAATATTTTTCTCTGTCGTTCTGTCCTTCAGAAGAAGATTTAACACAGTATTCACCGAATGAGATTTTAAGTCTATTAAATCTGACATTTCATCACTCTTTCTGCCAATCATAACTTCTCATATGATTTGTCCGCAATAACGTTAACAGGCTTAATCCATGCACTCGCGCTTTGTTTGTCGTCCGTTCCTTCTTTGCCATGGACATTCCCAGGACCGTTGCTCTAGTATCCCTCCCTACAGCAGCGTCAACCACTTTCTATGCTCCTTTGTCATATTTCTTTCTAAGCTATTCAAAAGACTTGCCATAATCTTTCTTTGCTATTTTGTTATCTTCACTCTTTTTTAAATACTCAGTATTTAATCATAGATATATTATAGATATTTTATGTCTACTTTACAACCAATTTCTTGCTTTTACCCGCTTTTTCTCAACAGAAAAACCGGCAGGTTTACTGATACGGTCATACAGAGCGCTTATAACCTGCGTCGTAGGAGCATATTTATTAATTTCATTTATGGAAGATTCGCCATCCTCCGCTCAAACCCAACTTTCAGACTATGGAACAGAAAAATAAGACGTTCCTATTTGAACGTCTTCCATCAAAAAAGGGATACTTTTTTAAGTATCCCTCAAACCTAACATTTTATTGTTTGTGTTTCCACATTCTATATCAACCACTACTGAAACATTGATATCGTTTTTGATCTCCTTATTCCTAATTATATCACCCTCGCTCATAAAAACGCTATCCTTGAAAATGTGTCTAGAAGGAAGGATTATGACATCGTTTATCTTTGTAGCAATGCGATTGTCTCTATATGATTGGTATGGGGAAACATATCTACCGGCTGGATGGCTTTTACCTGGTAGCCGTGTCCGGTGAGAAAGCGCAGATCCCGTTCCTGGGTCTGGGGATTACAGGAAATATAGACCACCTTTTCCGGGGAGAGCGCTACCAGGGAAAAAAGGAAACGTTCGTCGCTTCCCGCCCGGGGCGGGTCCATCAGCACCACGTCCGCGCGTTCCCCTTCTTCCGCCATGGCGGACATAAATTCCCCCGCGTCCGCCGCGTAGAAGTAAATATTTTTGATCTGATTGCGGCGGGCGTTGTAAATGGCGTCCTTTACCGCGTCCCGGTTGGATTCCACGCCGATGACCCGCCCCGCGGACTTGCTGGCCACCATCCCGATGGTGCCGATCCCGCAGTAAGCGTCGATCACCGTCTCTTTCCCCGTCAATCCCGCCAACTCTATGGCCTTGCGGTACAGCACTTCCGTCTGTACCGGATTGATCTGGTAAAAGGATTTCGCCGAAATCCGGAAGGTCAGGCCGCACAAGGTATCCTCGATCGCGCCGCTTCCATAGAGCACCTTTTCCTTTTCCCCCAGCACCATGCTGGTGTACCGGTCGTTGATATTCTGCAAAATGGTGGTGATCTCCGGGTGACGTTCCCGCAGCGCCTTGACAAAGTGGTTTTTGGCGGGAAGGATGGGCGATACCGTCACCAGCACCACCATCACCTGCCCGCTGGTAAAGCCCCGCTTGACCAGCACATGGCGCAGAAGCCCCCGCCCGGTCTCCTCCTGATACGGCTCTATCTTAAAGATTTTCATCAATTCCCGGATGGTCATCATGATACGGTCGGCCAAGGCGTCCTCAATCATACAGTGCTCCACCGGCACCACCCGATGGGTACTGGCCTGATACACCCCGGAAACAATGCGCTTTGACCGGTCCAATGCGAACGCCGCCTGGACTTTATTGCGGTAATGATAGGGGGATTCCATCCCCAGAATGGGCTGTACCTTGCAAAACTTCCCCAAGAGCTTTTCCACCTGGGCCTGCTTCCATTGAAGCTGCCGGGGATAGCTCATATTCTGCAACTGGCATCCCCCGCACTTCCGATAGAGCGGGCAGGGATTGGCGTTTTTCTCCTGTCCCAGTTGTTTTTTCGGCGGTTTCTTCTGTTCCATGCCTTCCCCTCTTATCCTTCGCTTTTTTTATTCCATGCTTTTTCCGCTTCCCTGATCTGTTCCAGCACCCGGTCGCATGCTTCCGGGGTGATATCTTGGCCTTTTTTCAGCAGTTCCTTGGCTTGCCTGAGAGCTTCAACCAGCGGTTGTGCGCCTTCCCCCTGATATCCCGCAAGTTTCGGCTCCCAGTTGCGGACCCACACGCGCAATTGCGTCACCTTTCCCATCAGATGGTGTTCCTTTTCCAGTTCCGCGAACAGGTCCCCCACCTTCCAGGACTTGTTGTGAGGGGTTACCACCGCTTTCAGCTCGATGTTCCCGGCTGGGAGGGCTTTTAAATCCCGCAGCAGCTGATCCAACCGCTTTCCGCTGATGCCGGACAGGATCAGCGCTTCTCGTTCCATCGCTTTTCCTTCATAGGGAACGCCGGATTCTTCGTATCCCGCTTCTGAAATGCACCATCCCAACGTTTGCCCCAACATTTCCTCTGTCAGCACCTTGACGGCAATGCGGTTGCGCTCCAAAAGCTCTCGCACCTGCTTTTCCTTTTCCCCTTCTACCCGATACAACAAAACCATTTCCCTGCGTATCATCACTTTCATCTTACGCTCTCTCCTTCCTGTACTCTCTTTTCCTGCCCTTTCTCTTCACACACCGGGGTCAGTTTCCCGGTAACGCTGTCTATCACCATGCCGTACAACTCGATATCCCCAGGGATAAAGGGATGGCGGCGCAAAAAGGCCACGGTGTCTTCTACGGACTGCTCTACCTGCTGGAATCCGTACAACGCGTTTTCCATCCGGTTCAGCAACTGCTGTGCTTCCTCCCAGTTTTGCCCTTTGCCAATCCGCTTTTCCATATCCCGCCGGATGTGTTCCGGCGTCATCCCTTGTACGCCGCAGTCGGTGTGTCCCACAACCAGGACGCGTGTGACCCCCAGCTCATAAATGGCCACCAGAAGGCTGTGCATCTCTCCTCCCGTTTCCCCATGCACCAGGGCCCCCGCGTTTTTGATGATAATCGCGTCCCCATTGGACAGGCCCAGCGCGGCGGGAAGCATGGTGGTCAGGCGGGCGTCCATACAAGTGAGAATCGCCAGTTTCTTGGCCGGATATTTCTCCGCCTGATAGGATTCATATCGTTTTTCCTCCACAAACTTTTGATTGTACGACAATAAATCTTCCATCCTGTCTCTATGCCTCCTGGTTTTCTTATGTTAGCGCTCATTATAGCATAGCTAAAGTATGGATTCAATGATTCTCTTCAAAAGAAGATCTTGTTAGATTTTTCACCGAAATAAACATATAAAGATAGTTCTTGTTACTGCGGAACCAGAAAAACTCCTATCAGCAATACGGCCAGAAACAGGAGGTTAAGCCCGGTAAACAGCAACAGATAGCGCCCTTTTTTCTGGGGATACATCCGGGCGATGTATTTATAGGAAATCAAACTTGCCATAGACGCGATCAACGTACCCAGCCCTCCGATATTCGTGCCTATCAGAAGGCCGCTCCACTGGTGGGTAAAACCTGATAAAAGCAGCGCCGCCGGAACATTACTGATCACTTGGCTGGCTAAAACACTAATGAATATCTCCCGCCCTTGAATCCAGCTGCTGAGAAAATCGGAGACAACCGGAATGCGCCCTATGTTCCCAATGAAAAGGAAAAATCCAACAAAGGTCATCAGCAAAGAGTAGTCAATTCTTCTCCAAACTGATCGGTCGATGCAAAGGGTTACCGCCAGTACAACCAGTAGGCTTCCCCAAACCGGAACCAATTTAGCTACGGACAGCATGCAAAAGAGGAATAGTATCCCATAGACAATACCCTTTCGTACCTGCTCCGCCGTCCTTTTTTCTCCATCAAAGACAGGAGCCGAAACAGGGAAGCTCTTTCTCACCAGCAAACAAATCATTAACCCGACAAAAGCAATCCCCGTATAAGGGGCCAGGCATAAGAAAAATTCTCTGCCGCCCATCTGCGACGCTGAGTAAAGATATAAGTTCTGGGGATTGCCGATGGGGGTAGCCATACTCCCCAAATTGGCCGCGATGGTCTGGAACGCCACCACAGGCAAAACCCTGTTTTCCAGCCTTGCCATTTTAAATACCGTCATGGAAAACGGAACAAAGGTAATCAGCGCCACGTCATTGGTAATGACCATGCTGGAAAAGAAACACAGGAAAACCAAAATCCCCTCTAATTGCCGGGTCGTTTTGACGCGTTTCAGAAGGGATTCCCCCAGCTTTTGGAATATTCCCAGGCCTTGCAGCCCCGCCATAACCGCCATCAGGCACAGCAAAAGGCCCAACGTATGATAATCGATATAATGGAGATACGACGCGTCCGGTGGGACCAGGAATCCTGAAAGGATCGCCAGCACCCAGGCGGCCGTCAAAACCGTTTCCTTCTTGATCCACTGATAAATTATCCTCATGTCTCCTCAAAACCCTTTTTATAAATTTCTGCCGCAATCATAGAAAAAGGAAAACAGGGGTGTAAGAAAACAGAAATTTTCCCTGTTTTTTCCCATCCCTATTTTCCTTTTTTCAGTCCGTATCTAAATTTTCATTCACCAACAGGCAAAATGCGCCCCTTTATTTCCTCTTCTTAGAAAGCAGGAGCACGCCGCCCAGGCAAAGGGCCGTCACAAACACAGCGTCCATCGCCGTAACATCCCCCGTCTTGGGAGGCTCTAAAGAAAGATCTTCTTCCTCTTCCGGTTGGGAAGGGGGTTCCGATGGATTCTGTTCTTCTTCCTCATCATTCACCGGGTCGCAGCTTCCGTCCGCCAGGAACGTGAGCGCCGGCCACATCGCCATTCGCTATGGTCAGGGTTAGCTTACCCACATAGCTGGACGTCATCATCGACGGCCGCGGCCATACCGTGGAAAACAAAGAAAATATTATTTCTTTCCTATACAAAGTAATCTCTTGTAGTCACTAATCATATAGGATCGTTGTTCTAAAATTATCCACAGAAAATTTATAAATTTCTAAGAGATAGGCTTTAATTTATAAGAACACTCATTTTCCATCCCCTCATATTTTTCAATAACTAATTTAGCATAATTCAATGCCTCATTAGCACTTAAATTCATTTCTAAGTATATACCTTCCGCTATTTTTTGTGGTACTCTCATATTGTCCGCTGTATTATCTATAATACGTTTGCTTCTCCCTTTAAAATCTTTATGACGAATTAAACTACGAAAAATTTGTGCATCATATTCATACATTTGCATACAAATATTTTTTAAAAAGCTTCTCCATGAATCCACTGGTATTGTCCCACCACAAATTTCTATTTCACAAGGTGTTCGTCCAGTAACATCGACTTCATCTGTTATATCAAACTCTGTTCTCGTATCAACATTAGAGTCATTTAAATTAATCACATCAGGGCATTCCCATATCGAACAAATCTCTTTAATAAGCCACTCGCTTCTTTTGATAATTTCCATCTCTCCCCAAGTTTCTACTCCAGAAATCATTTTACTAATGTATATATTTGATTCCTTATACACTCTCTTTTTTTCCTCAAAACTATCATTAGACATTTCTGGATTATAACCTGTAAGTGTTAAATTTCCTATACAATGAACATATTTATCATATATTTCTGTAGCCTTCTTACCCAAATCTATTTTCCATTTTGTCGTTAGAGTCTGTGGCATAATATGTTCAATTGTTAATTCATCAAAAGAGACAACTTCTTTTCCCTGCCTACGTTCAATTTGCTCTAAAACATATTTAATGTGCGGAAATTTATAACTATCACGTAATAATAGCTTTTCTTTTACCATGGTATCATCAGGAAAAATAGCCCTCCCCTTCTTGCCTGCTAACACTGATGCAACCCTATCACATAATACCTTATCACTGTATCTTGTAATATCCTTTACCATTGATGCAAAGACTTTATTGAGTGCATTTGTTGGCATTTCACACAACAAACGTCTCATGACATATGATAAAATAACATCTAGTGTCTTATATATCATATTCGTGTCGATATGATGGTACATATAACAATCTTCAAATATATTTAACAAAAATGGATAGACTATTGTCGATTTTAATCTCTGTAATTGTGACAATCTACAATTTATTTTCTCATTAGGACTATTACAATATTTAAACCAACTATAATATTCTCCATAAGTTGTCAATTCATCAAGAAATCCTTCTGCGTCATAATTAGCTAGTCTTTGATAATAATCTTTAAAACTATTATATACTTTATCTTTATTGGGGATTATTCCTGTTTTTAAAGTCAGATAATCTCGAATAAAGTCTGATATCATCACATCTGGAAGCAATTTCTCTAATTTGATCCAATACTTATTATACAGCATTTCTTGCCGATCATAAGCTTGCCCCATTAATAAGTAATTCCTAATAAGATCTGCCTGAGTCAAATCTAATCCCGTGGAATTTAAAGATTCAAAAATCAGTTGAGGATTTTCTTTCTCTTTTGTTAACTGAATATATACTATTTCCAGTTTCTGTATTCCCTGATATATTTCCTCTGGAGACAAACGGGATTCTTTAATCAAATCCATAAACAAATTATAATTTGAATATCAGTAAATTATGACCTCTCAACAGAGGTTACAGTGTTTTAATAAAATCCTCCAAAAGCCTTGAAAAT
>CAJFUH010000042.1 GCA_904420155.1 uncultured Clostridia bacterium | reverse complement strand
TTAAAAAAACTGCATACCTTTGAAGTGGCAATGCTCCAGGATTTTATCCAGGTATGTGAAAAATATAATATCCCATATTTTGCAGTCTTCGGGACGTTGCTGGGCGCCGTCCGACACAAGGGCTTTATCCCATGGGACGACGACCTGGATGTGGGGATGCTGCGAAAGGATTACGAAAGGTTCCTGGAGGTATTTCCCAACGAACTGGGGAAAGAGTACCGTATTTTGAACACGGGTGTGGACGAAGGGTATACTTGTTCTGTGACGCACTTTGGCAAAAAGGGGACCGTGTTTGTCCCGGAACATGCCAAGCGAATGAAGTGTGAACAGAATATCTGTTTTGATATTTTTATTTTTGATTCTGTTGCAGACGAGGAAAAAGCCCGAAAAAAGCAGCTGAGGAAAGGCTGGTTTTGGTCTAAATTATTGTTCCTGAGAGGGACGCCTTATCCCATTATCCCGCTGGAAGGGATGCAAAAAAAAGTCGCTACCGCGGCGTGTTTTTTGATCCATTATGGCTTGCGCCTATTCCATGTCAAGGCGGGGTATATCTATCGGAAAATGGAACAAAATGCCCAGCAATACAATGGGGAAGGCCGTCAAACCAAGCAGATCACATCCTTCCAGGATAGTGACATTTCCAAAAGCATCATGTCTTATGAGGATATCTTCCCGCTTAGAAAAGTGCCGTTTGAAACCATTACAATTAACATTCCCCGCTGTGCAGAACAATATCTCACGCAGACTTATGGGGATTACATGCAGCTTCCGCCGGAAGACAAAAGAACGAACCATTTCCCCGACCGCCTGGATTTTGGCGATCAGTATGAAAAAATGTGCAGGGAAGTCCAGCGTACATAACAGGGAAAAGGATTTCTTTTCGGCGATCAGGAAACAGTACTGTTTGTAGACCGGAAACATCGACGCGTTTCCGCTGACCGACGGCACTGTTTTCTTTTTGTCAGAAGTTTCTAAGAGATAGAAATTTACAATTTGTAGAAAAACAAGTTTATATTTCAAAAATGTGATAAAAAGGGGTTATGATCGGCAAAATGGAAAGGAGAGAGAAGATGGGCAGGCATTATGTTATTTTTTCCGCACTCTATCTGCCGAATTTAGGAGGGGTAGAACGGTTTACCTATAATCTAGCCAAAAAGCTATTGGCGCAGGGAGATCAGGTGACGGTAGTCACCTCCAACGTACAGGGAATCCAAGAGCTTGAGAACTCAGAAGGGATCGAGGTATTTCGCATGCCTTGTTTTTCGTTGCTGGGAGGCCGTTTTCCGGTTGTCAAAAAGAATGGGGCATATCGGAATTTAGAAAAGCAACTCAAGGCCATTCCCTGCGATTTTGTGATTGTCAATACCCGCTATTACCTGCATTCTTTATTTGGCGTAAAATTTGCCCAAAAAAGAGGAGTACCTTGTATCACCATCGAACATGGGACCAGCCATCTCAGCATAGAATCCCCCTTGTTTGACCGGTTGGGGCAATGGTTCGAGCATTTCCTCACATCGCGTATCCGCCGGCATTGCCGTCATTTTTATGGGGTCTCTCAAAATTGTTGCCGCTGGCTGACTCATTTCGGCATTGAGCCGGAAGGCACAGTGTATAACGCGATTGACCTGGATCAGATCCAGTCCTATTTGGATCATCCGGTGATCCATTACCGCCAAGAACTGAAGATACCGGAACATGCCAAAGTGATCGCCTATACGGGCCGGCTGGTGAGGGAAAAAGGGGTGCTCAGCCTGATGGAGGCGGTACGGCGTATCCATGAAAACGACCCCAATGTGTTTTTGCTGATTGCCGGCGACGGCGATTTGCGGGACGAGGTGGAGCGGGGCCTTACGGATTATATCTTTTTCCTGGGAAAGATTGATTTTCCCCATGTGGTTTCTCTGCTCGGGGAAACAGATATTTTCTGCCTGCCTACCGTTTATCCGGAAGGGTTTCCCACTTCAGTGCTGGAGGCGGCTGCGTGCGGCTGTTTTATTGTTACCACGGATCGGGGAGGAAGCAAGGAACTGATACGGGACGATAGCTACGGGCGGATCATGGAGGGCAACGCCCCGGAAGAGGTATACCAAAACCTGGAAGAAGCGCTGTCCGACGACGATTACCGTAGGGGAGCGGTAGAAAAGAGCTATCAGCGGCTGAGAGAGAATTTTACATGGGATATTGTATCTGAAAAGGTACGAAGCATTGCCGATCAACTTTGCCAGTCTCATGAATCAATAAAAGCATGAAAAAACTTCCATGGCAGTTGCAAGCTGCTATGGAAGTCTTTTTCATAATGGGAACTTATAAGAGGCCGTTATGGCAACCATACTATCATTCAGCAATGTGTGAGGTAGAAGCCCCTATTAGGGATATGAGGTCTCGGGGGTTAACCTGGATTTGCATACCGATCTTTCCGGCGCTTATCATAATGGACTCCTGTCCAAGGGCGGTTTCGTCGATGACGGTGGGATATTTCTTTTTCATCCCTATTGGGGAGCAGCCTCCCCGGATGTATCCAGTCACTTTATTGATCTCTTTCACCGGGATCATTTCCACCGCTTTTTCTCCCACAGCCCGGGCGGCTGCCTTTAAATTCAATTCTTTGGCCACCGGGATCACAAAGACATAGTACTGTTTACTGGTTGCTTGGGTGACCAGCGTTTTAAAAACCTGATCTGGATTTTGCCCCAGTTTATGGGCCACCGACACGCCGTCGATGGCCCCGTCGCCGTGGTCATAAACATGGGCCTGATAGGAAATTCCGGCTTTTTCTATTTCCCGCATGGCGTTGGTTTTGCTGATTTTCATACGGATTCCTCCAGAATATGTTGGTTTACCAAATAATGGCGAAGTTCTTCCCGGGAGAGGAAGACATGTCCGTGGATGCCTGCCGATTGCGCGCCCCGGATATTCTCTTCCAGGTCGTCAATAAATAGGCAGTCGTCAGGGAAAAGGCGCAAATCCCGCAAAAGCTGTTGATAGATAGCGGGATCGGGTTTGATGAGCTTCATATCGGCGGAAATATGAATGCTGTCCATCATCTGAAAGACAGGAAAACGCGCGCAGTAACGATGAAAACGGACGCCGGCGTTGGAAAGGAGATGCAAAGGGTATCCCGCCTGGCGCACTTCTTCTACCAGCTGGAACATACCGGGCACCGGCTTGAGGCATTCGTCCCAGTGATCCATAAAGAATCGGATTTCCCGCTCTAGATGCGGGGCCCGATGCACCATTTTCTGAACAGCGTCTGTTTCAGATACGATGCCCTGGTCAAGCATTTTCCATTCCGGAGCCATCGTGGTGGCCTGGATAATTTCGGAGAGGGCGGGATGGTCTCCCAGCACATCCCTGACAGCCTGCTGGGAATCAAAGAGCAGCAAAACGTTGCCCATATCCCAAATGATATGCTTTATCATAAATACCTCCTGAACAAGGACCGTTTAGTAATAGTTCCAGAAGATATCGAGGTACCTTCCGGTTTCCTGCGAAAAATTGATATAGCTATAACAGACGGGGACATTGCCGTTTTTGGTATATCCGGAAAAGAGGTAACGTCCATTATATTCCAAATGGACTACCCAGAACGTTTTGGTGGAGTTGGAACTGTAAAGGTAGATGTCCAGCGGCTGGAAAGTCTCATCCCCGCCAAAAAGTTCGGGGAACAAATCGGATGAATAAAGTTTGGTTTGAAAACGGGAAATGGCGTTTGACATTTTTTCATCCGGGACCGCCTGGATAGGATTGTCCGGGATATCCGTAGGAAAAATAGGGGTAACCAATGTTTCCTGGTTTTCCATACAACTGAGATAAAGGATATCATTTATATATCCCGCCACTGTGATACGCCACTGGATCAGTTTGGCGTCTGTGAACAGGATATCCACAAAATACAGGTTGTCCACCCGCGGCTCTGAAACCCCCAGATTGGGTTCCCCATTATACCGCCACACCTGGGTATATTTTTCCAGGATAATGCTGTCTATTTTGACATTGAACAAGATATCCACCTGTTCGCTGGCCAAGGATAGGAAGGTTTTCCGGTTTTCCATATCGTCTTCCGTCAAAGAATCATCGGGCAGCCGCTTATGGCTGGCGTAGCTATAGGGAAAGATTTTGGAGCAGTCAATGGGTTCGGATACCTGTTGTACAATCTCCTGGGGGGTATTGACTTCGGCAGAGAAAGTTTCCACTTTCCCATTGGAATCATCCGTTAGAAGAGGAAGGATAAATAAGGCGAACAGCGCTCCGGCTATTAACACCATGGAGGTCAGCAGGACGGTGATCATGTTGCTGGTAGAACGTTTCATGGGGCTACCTCCTGAGAATCCTGGGAAAAGACAATGGTTATGGTGGTTCCCTCATGCAGGACACTGTGGATGGAGAGTTCAGCATGATGGACGGCGGCGATCTCTGCGCAGAGCGCCAGCCCCAAGCCGGCGCCGCCGGCTTGGCGGGAACGCGCCTTATCCACCCGATAAAAGGGTTCAAAAATCTTTTTTTGCTCACTTTTCGGAATGCCTGTCCCGAAATCCTGTACGTCTATACAGAGGTTTCCCTGTTTTGAAAGATATGCGCCCAAAGAGACCTGTTTCCCAGGGGAAGAGGCCTTGATTGCATTATCAATCAGATTATATAAAAGGGATTTTATCAGTTCCCGGTTGGCATACAGGGTATATGGGATAGAGGAAGAGACAAAAGAAATATCCCTGCTGGCGGCGATGGGTTCCACCGCGGCGGTAATTTCCGCAAAGAGGTCCATCACGGGAATGGGGGCCATTTCCGGTTTTTGTCCCAACAGGATGATTTCCATCAGCTTGGAGGAGATGGACTTGAGATACTGCCCTTCCTTATAGATGCTTTCCGCGTAATCGTGAATGGTTTCGTCATCCAGCCGGGCGTTGCATAGCAGGTCGGAAAAACCGATGATGGAAGTCAGCGGGGTCTTCATTTCATGGGTCATATTATCAATAAAGTGTTTACGGGATTCCGCTACCTGCTGCAGTTCCTCCACCTTTTGATGGATCGCGGTGGCCATTTTATTGAAATCCTCGGTCAGCATCCCGATTTCGTCTTTGGAACGGATGGGGATGGGCTGATACTCCCCTTGCGCCACCCGCATCGTGGATTTGCGCAGACGGTTAATTTGATGGGTCAGCAGCCGGGAGAGAATCAACATGGTCATGGCTACCACAAAAGAAACCAGGGGGCCCGCGATCCCAAAGAAAAAGAGCTGTTCGTTTTTCACATCATAAATATCGGTAATATCTTTGATGGTAAAGAAATAATACAGGTCGCTCTGGATGATGACAGGGGAACCCAAGTAAAGATAGACCCTTCCTGAATCCTCATTCTTTTTGACCAGCATTTTTCCGCCGCCGCCGGCCGAAAGGCTGGATGTCAATTCAGAGGGAATGTCCTGGTTGAGATTGCTGAACAGGCGCTCCCGGGAACTGTCATTTAATTGGAGATACAGGTTGTCCAAGGAAAATTGATAGGAGAATTCCCGGGCGAGTTCCGCAATCTGGCTACTGCCGAACTCGCTCCCGCTGGAGCGGTACCGTTCATACAGCACTTGGGTTTGAAAAGAAGAAACCACAATGCTGTACATTTCCTTTCCCGAATCGATTTCCTTTTGTTTGTTGAGCTGGTGGTTGTTTCCAATCAGCATAAATGCGATGATATTGACCGCCACCGTCAGTACGGAAAGGGAAATGAGGAAGATCTTTTGCCAAAAACGCACGGTTATCCCTCCAGACGATAGCCGACTTTAAAGACGGTCTTTAAACATTCCTCCAACCCCAGTTTTTTGCGCAATCTCTGTACGTGGTTATCCACCGTCCGGGTTTCGATATTGGCGGAACATTCCCACACGTCGTCCAGGATTTTATCCCTTGTGAGGGCTACATTGGGGTGCTTTAAAAATAATACCAGCAATTCATATTCTTTTGGGGTGAGTTCCACCAGTTTTCCGCCCTTGCGGACACTGCGTTCTTCCAGATTGACGGTGATGTCTTTAAACTCCAAATTTTTGCGGTCCCGATGGAACCGGCGCAGCACAATCTCAATGCGGGCCAATAGTTCCAGGGGCTCGAAAGGCTTGACGATGTAATCCTCCGCACCGGATTTTAGCCCCTTTACCCGCTCGGAGACGTCCCCCATGGCGGTGAGGAAAATCACAGGAATCCCCAGGGGACGGATGGCTTCCATCACCTGGAACCCGTCCATTTTGGGCAGCATGATATCCAGTAAGATCAAATCAATACGGGGATCATTCTTTATGATATGTATGGCTTCTTCCCCGTCAAAACAGGGAATACTCTCATATCCGGAAATACTGAGGCTGGCCGCGATCAATTTGGAAATGGTCTGGTCGTCCTCTACAATTAATATTTTAGGCATATGGTTTGGTCCTTCTTTCTCCGGCAACAGCAAAAGAAGGGCGTGTATTTCCACGCCCGCAACGGGAAAATCCTCCCTTTCTCAAAAAGAAGGATCCCTGGATCATACGGCGCTCTTTGCCCCTGTTTATTTGAGAAAATAGACAGAAAGACAGTGGGAAAAAGGCCGCCTTACCCGTTCATTTGCTGATAGACATATTCTTCCAAGCAAAGGCCGGACGCTTCGATCGCTTTGGCATTTTCCACTCCTACATAACGGTAATGCCAGGGTTCGTAATTGATCCCTGTAATGGAATCCTTTCCTTGGGGATACCGCTCAATGAATCCATAGTCAGAAGCATGGTCGCACATCCACTGATAGGCTTTCGTTTGATAAAAATCCTCATTCACGCCGTTGATATCAATGACTAGGCCCGTCTGGTGTTCGCTGTATCCGGCGGGCATCACCAATTTGCGGGCCTGGGCTTCCGCTTCTTTCTGGTCCATGCCGTCGCGGATGTTTCCCTGTATTTCCTGTTGGAATAGTTCCGCTTGCTTTTCTTTGCTGCGGTAACCGGAACTCAGCCAGATGGAAACGCCGTCCGCGTAGGCGTCGTTGACCATCTCCTGTACAATATCCACGATCCGTTCATCCAGCCCGCAGGGGGAAAGGCTTTCCGTATAGACGATGCGGTTTTCATCCCAACTGTCCGGCAGGGGGTTATAAGCGTTTACGACAATCATCGTCCAATCACAGGATTGGTTCCACTGGGCAAAAGAGGTGTCCATAGCCAGCGGATCAGGATCTGTAGAAGCGGTAATAGAAGAAGGGTTTTCTCCTAAACTAGATATGGCGGGATCATCAGAAACACTGGTTTGAGGGGTGACATTGGCGGAATCGGATGTTTTGGGGGTTAGCATATGCACCCCCAGGACAGTGCCGCCCACTGCGACCGCCAGGATAACGGCGACGGAGAGGACAATATTGCGCCTTCTTTTCCGCAAGGCGCGCTGATGGGAATAGCGGGAACTCCGGTATGGCTTGTGATACAAAACGATCTCTCCTAACCAACAATAAAAACAAGCCGGATAGACCCCGTAGCCTATCCGGGAAGATAATAGCTTATAAAATAGGATACCCCTCGAAAGGGCAGGAAATCCTGACGAAAATGCAATTATATTGTAAACTTTAATCAGGAAAAACACAATATCTATAGGGATAAAAATGTATTTTTCAAAAAAGGTTAAGTGGATTTTATTCACAACAAAGACAGGCAGGGACAGAAAAGAGGGAAAGAAAAGCCAACGGCTTTTCTTTCCCTCTTTTCTCTGGGGGTAGGACCCCATGGTTTTATTTGCTGGTATATTCCTGTTCGCAGTAAATACAGCGGTACAGGTGCTTTTCACTGTCGCAAAGCTTAAAGATATGCTCAATCCCTTCCTCCACCGTACTGATACAGCGGGGGTTTTTGCAACGCACGATGTTTTTTACTTCTTTGGGAAGGGTAAGGTGCTCTTTCCCCACGATTTTTCCTCCGCGGATGCGGTTGACCGTGATATTATGATCGATAAATCCCAGCACATCCAAGTCGATTTGTACGTCGCCTTCGATCTT
This sequence comes from uncultured Clostridia bacterium, assembly GCA_904420155.1. Taxonomy (GTDB): domain Bacteria; phylum Bacillota; class Clostridia; order Oscillospirales; family Acutalibacteraceae; genus CAJFUH01. Next base: position 4,518 of record CAJFUH010000042.1, on the reverse strand, counting down.
GATGATGTCCTTCCGCCCGAATTTGTCGCTTTTGGCATTTTTGATGATAGCCACGCAGCAATCCAGTTTATCCAGTTCCAGATAACGGTAAATTTTCATGCTGCTCCCCGCTTTGATATGGTCGATCACCACTCCGGTTTCCAAACTATCGATATTTAACATACTTCCACCTCCAAAAGTTTTAAGATCAGAGCCATCCGCACATATACGCCGTACTGCGCCTGTTTGAAATAGGCCGCCCTGGGATCGTTGTCCACTTCTACGGCGATTTCATTGACCCGGGGCAGCGGATGGAGAATGGCCATATCCGGTTTGGCATTTGCCATTTTTTCCATATCCAGGATATAACTGTCCTTAAGCCGGACATAATCTTCCTCGTTGAAAAAGCGCTCCCGCTGTACGCGGGTCATGTAGAGGATGTCCAACTGAGGCATGACGGATTCCAGGGACTCCACTTCTTCAAAGGGGATATGCTGGGAGCGCAGCACCTCTTCCCGGATATAATCCGGGATCCGTAGTTCGTTGGGGGAGATCAGTACAAACCGGATACCCTGGTAACGCGCCAAGGATTTGATTAAGGAGTGTACGGTACGCCCGAATTTCAAGTCTCCGCACAGGCCGATGGTGAGGTCGGACAAACGCCCTTTTAGGGAACGGATGGTGAGCAGGTCGGTGAGGGTCTGGGTAGGATGCTGGTGCCCGCCGTCGCCCGCGTTAATCACCGGGATTTTGGAAAAGCGGGAGGCTACCAGCGGCGCGCCCTCTTTTGGATGTCGCATGGCGCAGATATCCGCATAACAGGACACCACCCGGATGGTATCCGCAATACTTTCCCCTTTTGCGGCGGAACTGCTGTCGGCAGAAGAAAAGCCCAACACCTTACCGCCCAAATTCAGCATAGCAGCTTCAAAGCTCAGTCGGGTACGGGTGCTCGGCTCGTAAAACAAGGTGGCTAATTTTTTCCCTTCGCATGCATGCGCGTATCGTTGGGGGTCGGCCTCGATCTGGTTGGCGACGTCCAGCAATTCCTTGATTTCTTCCACAGTCAGATCCAATGGATCAATTAAGTGTTTCATGCGTTACCTCCATTCGTGTTGGATATGGGCGCGGCCGGGCACGGCAGCACGGCTTTCCCACATCAAAAAGGACGTTGTTCTATTTGCATTTCGAGATATTATAGAAAATTTTACAGGGTTTGTCAATTGATATTCCCGAAGAAAGGAGGATTTTGTAGAAAGAAAAGGAGAAGGCCGTCAGAAAAAGCGCTGTCCCCGTTTCTTAATAAAGGAGAAACGGGGACAGATGATTCCGGATTTATGGATCCAGATGTAAACGGCGGATCAGTTTGGGGATCCCTTCTTCAAAATGGACGCCGTACCGGGGATCGGTCCCGGCCCGGCTCGTCCTCAGCACGGCGTCATAGGTGAAATCTGCGGCGATTTGTGCGGACTCCGGCAAAGGACATCCATTGAGCAGGGCGCTGGTGAGGACGCTGGCAAAGATATCCCCGGTACCGTGAAAATGCCCGTTCACTTTTGGAGTAAAAACATACTGGATGCGGCCTTGCCGGTCGCAGCAGGCGGCGCCCAGGCGCCCTTCTTCCCAATAAACCCCGGTGAGCACCACATTTTTGCTTCCCTGTGCCTGTAAGCCATGCAAGAGCCCTTCGATCCATTGGGGATGATAAGGCCCGGGGCGGTACTCTTGGCCCAACAGCATACAGGCTTCCGTGATATTGGGTACCGACACGTCCGCTCCACGGCAAAGGGTCCCCATTTTTTTGGCCATTTCTGGGGTGAAAACCCGGTACAGTTTTCCGTTATCCGCCATACAAGGGTCCACGACCACCAGGGTATCCCGGCTTTTCAATAAGCCGATCAGGGAGGAAACCACACGAATTTGCTGGGGGGAGCCTAAGAAACCCGTGTAAATAGCGTCAAAATGAATGCCAAGGGAATGCCAATGGCTGCCAAAAGCGTAAAGGTCATCGGTTAAATCCCGGTAAGTAAATCCATCCAACCCGCCGGTATGGGTGGATAAAACCGCCGTGGGAAGAGGACAGGCCTCGATACCGGCGGCTGATAATAAAGGCAAGGCCACCGTAAGGGAGCATTTTCCAAACCCGGTGAGATCCTCTATCACTGCGGCGCGTTTTTGAGAAGACATGGTGATTCATCCATTTCTAAGAAAATCAATTCCAAATTTAATATGAAAGATATAGTTACTATGTGTTATGATAGTAAATTTTTATCCTCGTTTTTCCCGGAGGACCACTTCGCCCTGTTTTTTATAAATATGGTCCGCCGGGACAAAGCCCCGCACCATAGAAAGGGGATAAATGGAACTATTCCGCCCCACCACAGTGCCGGGATTGAGCACGCTGTTGCAGCCCACCTCCACAAAATCGCCCAGGATGGCTCCCATCTTTTTTAAACCGGTGGCGATGATGCCTTCAGGGGAAGCGATGGTGACCAGGGTTTTATCCGACTTTACATTGGAAGTGATGGAACCGGCGCCCATGTGGGCTTTATAGCCCAGGATGGAATCTCCCACATAGTTGTAATGGGGCACTTGTACCCCGTTGCTTAAAATAACGTTTTTCAGTTCCGTGGAGTTGCCCACCACGGCCCCTTCCCCAATGATGGCGTTGCCGCGGATAAAAGCGCAATGGCGGATCTCCGCATTTTTTCCCACGATCAAGGGGCCGCATAAGCAAGCGGTGGGAGCCACTCGGGCGCTGCGGGCTACCCAGACGCCGTCTCCTTTTTGCTCATATTCCTCAGAAGGGAGGGACGGGCCCAATTGCAGCAAAAATTCCTTAATTTTGGGGAGGGCTTCCCAGGGAAACCGGACCGTTTCCAAAAGAGGGGCGGCCATGGTCTGTTGATAATCCAAAAGGGAACGAGCTTCCAATACATTCATAGTGATTCTCCTTTGCCTGATTTCCTAATAGCCCGGGCCAAAAGATAACCTGTTGGCCTATATTACTTTACACGTGGAGGGCTTATGGTCGTTTATTAAAAAAACAGATGAAATTTTTGCTCGGATTCAATTTGTCGGAATCAAACATGTTTCTTCCATTATATTTTGTTTTCAAAAACAGGTCAATAGAAAGGATGCTGGAGAACAGGATCCGTGTCCGGACAATGGGGAAATCCCCTTCTATATCATAAGGAATCCGGGATTCCTTTTTTGTCAACATCGCTGGGATTGCGTATTTTTCCTTGTGGTCTGGAAAAAAATCGTGTAAAATAAAGAAAACCAAGAGAAAGGGGTTTTCCTATTTTGAGTTCCAAGCGCAGAAAAAAGAAGAACAGCCGGACACAGGGTTCTCATATAAAAAAAGAAACGCGCCCTTTGCAGGAAGATTCCCAGCCCTTTGAGAAAGAAGAGAATACGGAGCAGGTAGAACAAACGCCGTTTTCCACAGAACAGGAACAATCTGTGGAAAATGAGAAAGAGCGTGAAGAAGGGCAAGAGGAAGAGGATATTGTCAAAAAAATGGAAGAGGCCGGCCAACCGGAGGGAAAGAGTGAAGAAGAGGCCGGCGAAATAGAGGAAACACAGGAGCAGGAAGAACCGGAAGATACAGGGACAGGAGAAGATAACCGTCCTCCAGAAGAGGCCCAGCAGGAAGAGAAAGAGCAAGAGCAAGAACAAGAACGGAAAACGCCCAAAGGGAAAGAACTTTTCCAGATGATGGCCCGGCGCTGCCGGGAAATTTGGCATAAGGTACAGCCGTATATCAAGCAGTGCGGTTGCTTCCTCCAAAAATACGCCGGGAAAGCCTGGCAATCCTTCCGAAATATAAAATTATGTTATCGGATGGCAGGGCTTGCAGTAGCGGGAGCGGCTTTGATTGCCGTGGTATTGGCGGGCATCTTTTCCTGGGAATGGTTTGGGTTGGTGCTCCATCAGCGCCCGGTGGCGGGCACATGGATGATGGAGCAGACCGAACCGGCTACCTATCTGACCCTGCGGGAGGACGGCACGGCCATCGTGACTACAGAAGGGCTCAACGTCAAGGGAGATTATCATATCTTAGAAAATGACATCCTTTCTTTTGACGTTTCCACAGAAAGCATGGACGTATGGGTAGGCGAGTTCCAATATTGGGCTACGGATACGGGTTTGACCTTAACGCGGGTAAACATGGAAGAAGAACAAGCCCCTGATTTGACGATGGAGAATGTACTCCAATTTGAAAAACAGGAAACCGACGTCACAGAGCCGACAGGGCAGGCGGCACCGGTAGTAGACGAGGCTTTGATTGGTTCCTGGAGCGACGAATCGCAAACCGTCACCTATACGTTCCAAGAGGATGGAAGCCTGACAATTGATTTCCAGGGAGCCTATTACAACGCCGTCTACACCGCGGAAGACGGGCAGCTGGATATCGTCACTTATATCCCGGGAGGAGAATCCAGAGAGGAAAGCAATTCCTATACAATTGAGGAGAATATGTTGACTTTCAGCAATATGGAGCTTTTTAAAGGGGAAGAATAGGTCTTATATCCC
>CAJFUH010000041.1 GCA_904420155.1 uncultured Clostridia bacterium | reverse complement strand
TTTTTTGCGGGGAATGCGGAGGTTTTATAGAGGGGACCAGCCGCGTGGGCGGTAAAATAAAAAGGAAGGTGAACTTTATGGAGAGTTTTTTTAAACTCAAACAAAATGGGACTACAGCGGGAAGAGAGGTAATTGCCGGCTTAACAACGTTCTTTGCGATGGCGTATATCATTGCGGTGAACCCGACCTTATTAAGCCAATCCGGTATGGAATGGGGAGCCGTTTTTTTGGCGACCATTATCTCGGCCGTTATAGGAACATTGATCATGGGATTGGTTGCCAACGTCCCTTATGCGCAGGCGCCGGGAATGGGGCTAAACGCGTTTTTTGTCTACACGGTCTGCTTTACGCTAGGGTTTACATGGCAGCAGGCGTTGTCCATGGTGTTTATTTGCGGCTTGATCAACATTATCATTACAGTCACAAAAGTCCGGAAATATATCATTAAGGCAATTCCCCGCAGCCTTCAGAATGCCATTGGCGGCGGAATTGGAATTTTTGTCGCGTATCTTGGCCTGCTGAACGTAGGGATTATCAGCTTCGATTCCGGCGTGCCCGCGTTGGCGAAATTGAATCAGCCTTCGTTTTGGCTTTTCCTGATCGGCCTGGCTCTGACAATTATCCTGCTTGTCTGCAAGGTGAAGGGGGCCATTCTGATCGGCATCATCGTAACGGCGTTGATTGGTATCCCCATGGGCGTAACAGTGACCACGGATACGGTCAGCTTTACAGAAGCTTGCCAGCAGCTGCCCACAACGTTCGGCGCTATTTTCACCAGGGAGGGATTGGGTTCTCTGTTCACTGACATCGCTAAAATCCCGCTGGTGCTGGTTACTATTTTTTCTTTCAGCCTTTCCGATACATTCGATACGATTGGAACGTTTATCGGTACGGGACGCCGTACCGGCATCTTCAGCGAAGAGGATGAGCGCGCCATGGAGACGACCACCGGCTTCAAGTCCAAGATGGATAAAGCGCTGTTTGCGGACGCTACGGCTACGTCTATCGGCGCAATCTTTGGAACATCGAATACCACTACCTATGTAGAAAGCGCTGCGGGCATCGGCGCCGGCGGACGCACAGGACTTACCAGTGTGATTGTCGCCCTGTGCTTTGCAGTCAGCGCGTTCCTGGCGACTTTCGTAAGCGCAGTTCCGTTTGCGGCCACAGCTCCCGCGCTGGTTGTTGTGGGTATTATGATGATGTCGGCTTTCAAGGAAATCCAGTGGGACGACTTCAACGAAGCGGTGCCAGCGTTTTTCGCCGGTGTGTTCATGTCGATCTGTTACAGCATTTCCTATGGTATCGCCGCGGGATTCATTTTCTATTGCATTACCAAGATTTGCAAAAAGCAGATAAAAGAGATCCATCCAATCATCTGGATTGCCACTGCTTTGTTTATTTTGAATTTTGTGCTGTTGGCGATTATTTAACATTTGATGCAAAGAGCGGGGAAAGGCGCAGCCTGAAAGCGCCTGCCGCTTCCGAAAAAATGTGCCCGGTTTATGGCTGGGCACATTTTTCTTTGTAATTCATGAGGTTTGCGGGGCGGATGCATGGGCTTTATGAATGGGCGGAGATGGTGCAAATCCATAACGCCCCTAGAGTGAGAAACGATTCCATGCTGAGGGTCTCCCGAAAATTGAGGAAAAGCTTTTATGCTTCGGGGGTGAAACCAGTGCGCGGAAGGCGGCGATAAAAACGGCCGCCAAGCGGAACGTGCCAGTTACTACAGGAGGTAGTAACTGGCTTTTTGCGGTTAAGTGGCCTTTTGTTGCAAAGCAGTAGAACTTTTTGCCAGTTGCCAGCGGCTTTCATTGGGGTGCTTCCTCTGTACCATGAAAAGGGAAATATCAGCAATGGGTTTCTTTAAGACTGATTTTGCTTTCCAGCAAAGGGGAGCTTATTGATCCCGGGGAAGGGAATACTAAGGTTACAGAGTTCAACCATCACGGGCCGTATTGGCTATGATGGGATGATAAAGATTGATAACGGAAACGGTCCGCCTTACCGGTCTCTGAAACGCC
>CAJFUH010000040.1 GCA_904420155.1 uncultured Clostridia bacterium | reverse complement strand
TTTTGGGAAACAATTTTTGATTGTCTCAAAAGCTGCTCAACGACTTCCCAACTGCTCTCGAACCCGCAGATAGCATACACGTTTCCATCATAGCGGAATTTCATATATTGAGCGATCAGCTCCGCCCTTTCCTTTACGGAATAGGAACCTCCCTTTTTATTGTGAAATACCGGAACTACCATATGGAAATCGTCCTTCCAACAGCTTAGCTGAGAACGCAGTGCGTTTTTATCCTGTTTTTCGCTGATGTATAAAACTGTGGGGCGGCCCCACTCCCCGAACTCGCATACCTGCATTTTGACATAGTCGTGAATCACTAAGACTATGCGGTACCCATGTTCTTCAAACTCGCTGATTTGCATTTTTACACTCTCCTTTTAAATGGATTCAGACGATTTTCCGGATTCACATAGGCCCTATTATCAATAAAAGGATTTTTTTAATAGCTTTCTTATGACAATATCTTTTCCCATAAAAGCGATCATCCATAGAAGAAAATCTCTTTCTTAAAGCAAGATTCATAAATCCCCCTTCTATTTTATGAGAAATAGGACCTCTCCGCCACCAAAGGGAACTTTTAAAAATGGATCAAACCAGCTCCTGATAGAAAAAGGACAGGGCCGCTTTTTGCCGCCCTGTCCTTTGCGCTTTTTATTTTTCTATGAAGAAAATCTTATTCATTTACCACACTAAAGAATTTATTATGGATCGCAGAAACCGCGGAATCCGCATCTTTCGCGTCAATCAATACCGAAATCTTGATTTCGCTGGTAGCGATCATCTGGATATTGATCTGAGCGTCATACAAAGCCTCAAACATATCCGCCGCAATGCCGGGATGGGTTTCCATGCCCGCTCCCACAATGGAAACCTTGGCCACATTCTCATCATACACCACATCGGCAGCACCCAATACGTCCGCATATTCCTTGAGCATCTGTACGGCGTCTTTGGCGCGGTCCTTAATCACAGTAAAGGAGATATCCTTTGTCCCGTCACGGCCGATGGATTGCAGAATAATATCCACATTGACATCCTTCGCCGCCAGTTTGGAAAAAATCTTAAAGGCCAGACCCGGACGGTCCGGCACGCCGATAATAGAGATTCTCGCTACATTGTTATCCTTTGCCACACCGCTGATCAACATTTTTTCCATTTTTGCTGCCTCCTTCACAATAGTACCCGGCTTTTTGGTCAAGCTGGACAGTACCTCTAACTCAATATTATACTTCTTTGCCATTTCTACCGAACGGTTGTTAAGCACCTGCGCCCCCAAGGTTGCCAGCTCTAACATCTCGTCGTAAGAAATTTCACTGAGTTTCCTGGCGTCTTTTACCTTTCTGGGATCCGCTGTAAACACGCCCTCTACATCCGTGTAAATCTGGCATAGATCCGCATGCATAGCGGACGCAATAGCTACCGCGCTGGTATCGGAACCGCCGCGGCCCAAGGTGGTGATATCGTCAAAGCGGTTTAATCCCTGGAATCCCGCTACGATCACAATATTCTTTTTGTCCAACTCCTTGCGGATACGGTCGCAATGGATACGCTTAATCCGTGCATTTCCATACACGGAAGAGGTTCTAAAGCCCGCCTGCCAACCGGTCAAGGATACCACGGGAAACCCCAATTTTTCAATGGCCATTGCCAATAAGGACATGGATATTTGCTCGCCGGCGGAAAGCAAAACATCCATTTCCCTCTTAGAAGGTTCCGGATTGATCTCGTTAGCCTTCTCTATAAAATCATCCGTGGTATCCCCTTGCGCGGAAACCACTACTACAACATCGTTGCCTTCTTTGTATTTGCTGGTGATAATATTGGCTACATTAAATACACGTTCGGCATTGGCGACGGAACTTCCTCCAAATTTCTGAACGATTAGGCTCATAAGGAATATACCCCTCCATTACAAATTAATCGATATATATGGCGGCCCCAGCGGAATCCGATTGTAAGATCTCCAGCCTCCAGCCGCTGATATCCTTTTCTTCCAGATGTGCGACGGCATATTTTTCAAAATTGCCGGCTCCCTCGTCATCCACAATGGAAATCAGGGTTGGGCCCGCCCCGCTGATGTAGGTGCCGTAGGACCCCAATTCATAGCTGAGGCGGAATACGGTTTCCATATCGGGAATAAAGGGCTGGCGATAGGGCTGATGCAGCCTATCCTGTACGGCCACCCGTAAATTCTCCAAACTTCCAGAGAACAGCGCCGCCGTCATCAAAGCGGAGCGGGAAAGATTATATACCGCGTCTTCCCGGCTATAGCTCTCCGGAAGGACGCCGCGCGCCACCTCCGTTTTCAGCTCAAAAGGCGGAATCAACGCCGCAAAGCGGATTTTTTCAGAAACCGGAACCGTTACGCTGTGCACTTTTCCCGCTTCCATAGCGGAGGCCACCAATCCGCCTGTCAGAGCGGGGGTGGTGTTATCCGGATGCCCCTCAATTTGGCAGGCCAGGTTGACCATATCCTGCAAGGTCAGCGGGTTGCCCAAAAAGCGGTTCGCTCCCATCAGTCCCGCCACAATACAGGCGGAACTGCTCCCCAATCCCCTTGCCATCGGGATATCGCTTTGCTGTTCAATTTTTAAACCAGGCAGCTGTTTCCCGCACTCTTCATACAGCCGTTTGGCGGACCAGTAGATCAGGTTCTTTTCATCGGTGGGAACCTGAATTCCATCCCGGGATCGGATATCGATCCCGTCGTATTCCTCCATCCAGACTTGATTGTGCATGGTTAACGCGATGCCTAACGAATCAAAACCAGAACCCAAGTTGGCGCTGGTCGCTGGTACTTGTATGCGTATCATGATGGGCCGGACTCCTTTTTATAAATCGCTTACGCGTATCATAGAATCCACGCTCACGCCGGATTTTTGCAGCGCTTCCACTTTTTCCTGAATTTCCCGGACCTTCATTTCCTGCGTGGTGACAAAGGCAAATTCCTGTTCGTCCGCACCGTCGCGATACAGGCGGCGAATCTTGCCAAATAGATCCCCTGCTTTCTCCGCTGCGGCGTCCACATCCTGGGCATGCCCCCGGATGTACATGGAAACTACGCTGTCCTCATAAGGCAGGACATATTGTTCCGCGCCGTCTTCCCAATAGAGATATTTTCTCGCTTTGAAATGTTTGACACAATCGATGATATCCGCAACCACGGCGCTGGCGGTGGGCAGCTTGCCCGCTCCTTTTCCGTAGAATACCACGTCGCCCGTGGCGTCCCCACGGACCAAAATACCGTTGAACACATCGTCCACGTTGGCCAGCTGGCTGTTCTCCTCAATAAACATGGGGGCCACCACCACATCGATCCGGCCGTCATCCAGTTTCTTTACCTGGCCGATCAGCTTGATGACGCCTCCCCAGGACGCGGCGTACTCCACATCCTGTAAGGTAATCTTGGTGATCCCCTCGGTGTGTACCTGCTCCGGATAGACATGCTTGCCATACGCCAGCGAGGAAAGGATACAAATTTTCCGGCAAGCGTCGTGCCCTTCGATATCGGCGGCGGGATTACGCTCCGCATACCCCAGCTTCTGGGCCAAAGCCAGCGCGTCTTCAAAGCTCATCTGTTCCCGGATCATTTTGGTCAGGATAAAATTGGTAGTGCCGTTGAGAATACCGGCGATTTCAATCACATCATTGGCGGCCAAACACTGGCTGATGGGACGGATAATCGGGATACCGCCGCCTACGCTGGCCTCAAATAGGAAATTCACATTCTTTTCCTGTGCAATTTTCAGCAATTCCGCGCCCTTGGCCGCCACCAGCTCTTTATTGGAGGTGACAACGCTCTTGCCGGCCAGCAGGCAGCGTTTGACATAATCGAAAGCGGGGTCCAGTCCTCCCATCACTTCCGCAACGACTTGCACTTCCGGATCGTTTACAATCTGATCAAACGACTTGGTGAACCGGTCGGCAAAGGGGCTGTCCGGAAAATCCCGGATATCCAAAATATATTTGATACGGATCTCTTCCTTGGCGCGCTTTGCAATGCTCTCCAAATGGTTTGCCAATACTTCCGCTACGCCGGAGCCAACCACTCCATATCCTAAAATTGCTACTTTAACCATTGGCTAATACACCTCTCCCTGATTCATTCTCCAGTAATATTCTCAATTCGTTGAACCCCTTCTATTGTCCGCAAAGACGTAAGCAGCTGATCCATGGTCATTTTCATCCCATCCACACGGGCCGAAATGGACACCAGCGCCGCTCCCATCACAGGGATATTCTGATTGACCGTCAGAATATTGGCCCCCGCATCATAAAAAGCGGAGATCAAAGCCATCAATACCCCCGGCCGGTCGTGCAGCACCGCATGAATGGTAATCAGCTTACTAGGACCTTTATCCTGATACGGATACACCGCATCTTTATATTTATAAAACGCGCTGCGTGAGATGCCGGCTTTCCGGGCCGCCTCTGAAGTATTGGAAGCCTCTCCGGAAAGCAGATACTGCTTGGCTTCTACCACCCTCCGAAAAACATCGGGCAACGCCTGGGAATCCACCAACAGCATTCTGGTATTTTGCAAACAGTCCACCTCCCACACACTGCTGTTTTGCTACGGAATACAGTCTATCATTCTTTCTGTTACCGATCAAACGTCATATTTTGCCATATTTTTATTTATATAACGATTATATAAATTTATCTCCTAATATCTTTCATTTACTCTGGTTTTCATTTTATTCTTTTCATTATTGATAAAAAAACACTCTTAAAAGAATTATGCAAGTTTATGGACAAAAAAGCAAATATAAGTAAGAAAAAACTGTATATCTTATCAAAACAGGGACGTCGAAGCGAAACGACGTCCCTGTTCTCCTAACCATTCTCTTTTACAATACCATCATCTGTTACGCCGCAGGCAGAGCGTTCTCCGGTGTGGATTCCGGCTCCTCTGAATTGCCTGTATCGGAGGAAGGCGTATCAGAGCTCACATCGGAACTGGGTATGGATTCCGGCTCGGAACTGGACTCCATTGGGGAGGATTCCGGCGCAGAACTCTCCTGCCTGGAAGAAGCGGACGATTCCACGGGTTCCAGCGGCTCTGTGGAAGAGCCGTCCGATGGATTTTGGTCGTGTACGCCGTTACAAGTATCCGGCATATTTCCGCTGGTATAGTAACCGGTCAAAGTCTCTGAACATTTTTCCGGGTCAGCCAGAAGACCCGTCACTGCGCAATATTGCTCGGTTATGACATTGGAATCGAAATCATAATCTTTCTTTTCCTGTCCCTGGATATATTCCTGCATAACCAGTTTCCAGATCGTCAAGCTATAGGACCGTTCTGACGAGGACATTTTCTCTGGAGTAGGATGCCCTTCCCAGACGCCTGCCACCGCATAAGGGGTACCTCCGATAAACCAGCTGTCAGTATCATCCGTAGTACCCGTTTTACCAAAGACTTTGGTGCCGCTGATAGCCGCCCTGGGCCCCGTGCCGCCCGGCTCAACGACCGTAAAGAGCATCTGCCGCATAATGGTAGAATTGGCAGAACTGATCGCCTGGGTTCCTCCTGTGGCGGAGTTGTCCAGAATGATGTTGTCCTGGTCATCCTTGACGTAGAAGTATGTGTAAGGTTTATGATAGACGCCGCCGTTCCCAAAAATTTGGAAAGCCGCCGTCATCTCCCGTACCGTTACGCCGTTTTTACCGCCGCCGGTGGCCAAAGCGGAAGGAAGCATATCCTCTTCCCGGTTCAGGGACGTAATCCCAACCTTATTCTGCAAGAAATCGATACTGATATCCATATTAATGCGGTTGACCAAAATCTGCGCCGCCACCGCGTTGTAAGAATGTTTCAGCGCTTCTACCGCCGTTACATTCCCATGGTATTGCTTATCCGCATTGGGCGGCCAGTTATTTTCCAGCTGTCCATCGCCGTCCGCATCCCACACGATGGGTTCGTCCGGAATGACAGTAGAATAATGAATTGTACCCGATTCCAGAGCCGGCGCATATACCGATATTGGCTTGATACTGGAACCGGTCTGACGGTCTACGTCGGTGGCGTAATCCATCCACAGGTTCCCTTCCTTTTCTCCCCGCTGTCCTACGCTGGCCAAAACTCGTCCGTCATAGCCCACCATCACATATCCAAACTGGATGTCTGTGTCTTTGGGCATATTGGATTCATCGGTCATTACTTTTTCCGCAATAGATTGCGCTTTGGGATCCATCGCACAGTAAATTTTTAAACCCTGGGTACGGATCTGCCGGCTGGCTTCATTTACGCTGATATTCCGTTTGCCCGCCAGATCCTCCGCCACGTCTTCCAACATGGCTTCATAATACCAGTTATTGATGACCTGGTTGTCCACCATATTGGAAGTATCCTGCTCCGCAAACGTCATGGTGGCGGATTCCTCCATCGCCTGGTCATATTCCTCCTGGGTCAGCTTCCCCTGATCCAGCATGGCTTGCAGCACCACTTCCCGCCGCTCTTTATTGGCTTGGGGGTGTAGCCGCGGCGTATAGGCCGAAGGGTTCTGGGTAATCCCGGCGATCGCAGCGCATTGGGCTACGGAACAATCCTGGATATCCTTATCAAAATAGAGGTTGGCCGCGGCCTGTACGCCCAAACATCCGCTTCCAAAGTTAACTACATTCAAATACGTCTCCAGGATCTCGTCCTTGGAATACTGTTTCTCAAAATTAAGAGCCCGGAAAATTTCCTTAAGCTTTCTGGTTAGACTGACTTCATCTTCCTCGGTAAGATTTTTAATCAGCTGCTGAGTAAGGGTAGAACCACCAAAGTTGCTTCCGCTCCTGTTTCCCACCAGATTCAAGATGGCTCCCCCGGTGCGGATCCAGTCCACTCCATGGTGTTCGTAAAAACGGCGGTCCTCAATAGCGATGATGGCGTTTTTCATGGCCTCCGGGATTTCCTCAAAATTCACCCATTCACTTTTGGTTTCCGCCTGAACGGCCTGGTCTTCATGAAACTCTCCATTTTCATCCATCACCCAAATATAACTGGTCTGGTTTAATTTGGCGGCCCTTAGATCGTAGTCGATGGATTCCCCCGACAGGCTGGCAATGTAAAAAATCATAGAAATCCCTACGATAATCCCTGTCACCAGCATGACCATCAATACGGTTAAAACCGCCTTTCCGATCACTGCAAGCGTCCGTTTTGTGGCTGTTAAGGCAACCGATCCGGCGGAAGGCTCCAGGTACCCGTTGGGCATCGGAGTTCCCGTATACTGATTGATATCAGTTTTCCTCATGTAGGTTTCGCCTCCTTATAAGGTAGTATAACATAAATATAGAAAAAATAAAACGTTTTCCCAGATTCCCCTTATAAAAACCGGAAAACTTGGAAACGCTATCCAAAGGACGGCTTTCTATTTGCATAATTTAACAATCTGCTCGAATACTAAAGGTGAGGTGAAGAGTTCTATGCGTAAAGCCATTATTATCGCTTGCTGCGCGGTGGTGTTAATTCTTGCCGCCATCAGTTTTTTGTTGCCCACGATGAAAAATAATAACCATCCCCCCATTGCCTCTTCCAACCCTCTTCCTGTGGAAGCCTCCTCTGCGCCGTCATCCAGCTCTCAAACCGAGGAACGGTATACCATCAGAGAATATCAGGGAAACATCGCCGTTTTTATGGAAGGAGTAGACCGGCCCTTCCGCATCACCGATGTGGATGTGCGTACTCTCCCCAAAATGGATCAGGAACAGCTGTCTGAGGGCATTGAAGTGACCAGCACGGAAGAATTAAACCGCCTGCTGGAAGACTATTGCAGTTAAAAAATCCACAAACCAGTGAAAACTTTCCATCCAGATTTTCAGCAGGCGTTTCCTTGCGGGGAAACGCCTTTTTCCATGAATTTTATTTACATAGAATAACAAAAAAAGGTGCAAAGATCAATGGCCGATTTTCTGAAAGGCAGGCTTTTATCCTAAAATTTTCTATTGGGTAAGAAAGCTATACTGGATTCCCCTTTTGTGAATCATAAAAGAAAGCGCTTTTTCTATAAAACGTCCTGCTCCTTTTTATTCTTTATTTTTTATACCCCGGATCATTTTATGTATCCCTTTTTGGATAAGGGAAGACGCCGTATCCCCCGATACGGCGTCTCTCAAATCATGGATCCTTTTTTATTTCAAGCCGTTTTCGTAGCTCTCGATCATTTTCTTGACCATCTGTCCGCCTACAGAACCGGCTTCACGAGAAGTCAAATCACCGTTGTAACCCTGCTTCAGGTTTACGCCAACTTCAGAAGCGGCTTCCATCTTAAACTTATTTAAAGCTTCACGAGCCTCAGGAACTACCAGGTTATTAGAAGATCTAGACATGATTACATACACTCCTTAAAATTGTTTGTTTTAAACTTTGTTTCCTCTTGCGTTTGCAAGTATAGTGTGTGTTTCTGGATTCCTTTTATGATTGTAAATTTTTTGCAACTTTTTCTCCGTTTAATTAGAATATTTCATCGAAAATATAATAAAAAATCAAAAAGTGATTTCATTTATGATATTTCACCAAGTTAGAAGGGCCAAAGATACTGTTGATGAAGATTTGTTGGTTTCCTATGATCAAAAAACAAATACATCCTGGACTTCTTTTCCTGATAACAAAAGCACTGCACATGCGGCTAAAATCGGATACATTTCCGCCCCCGCTTCCAACCGGATCGCCCTGTCGTGGGGTTCCCATATCTTTCCGGAAAGATCCCTGAGTTCCCTTTGTAAGCTGACCACCGCGCTGTCATCCCGCAGGCTGGCCATACTCAAAGTATCCCTGGGAGAAGCCCCGCAGGTAATCCCAATGGCCTGCGTCCCCCGTAAAGCAGAAGCGGCGGCTAAATTCTGGGCGTCCAGAACCGGGACAAAGCCCACCGGCGCTTTTTCCTTTTCATGAAGATAAAATAAATTTTTAAATATCAAAATTCCCTCTACCTGTTCGGCCTTTGGAAGGTGCGTAGTCTCATACAAGAAAAATTCCGGGTCCGGTCGGCTGGCATGTAGCCGGCGCCCATCATACCATTGCACCCCGCCGTAACGGCTGAGCGCCCGCACCAATACCCTGCGGATACCGGTATCCTCCCGTTCGCCACATAAAACTACCGTCGTCATCAACCCCACCGCTTTCCATGATTTGTCTTTAGTATCGGTTTTTCTCCGCCATTTATTCCATGTTTTGCTACTCTTGTCAGCTCCCCCTTCCCTTCTTTCCATCTACACTCTTTTATGGTATGATAATACTATCATCATGTCAAAAGGAGAACCAAAGACGTGCAGGAAAAAAGGCTGTCCGACCGTGTGGCCGACGAAATTTTAACCATGATTACCATTGAAAAACGATTTACCCCAGGGGACCAGCTTCCCAATGAAAACGACCTCTCCCAAGAATTAGGCATCAGCCGCACAACACTGCGGGAAGCGATCCGGATCTTAGCCGCCCACGGCGTGTTGGAAATCCGCCGCGGAAAAGGTACGTTTGTCCGGCAGGAAGCGGAACTTTACAACGCCAAAGATTTAAACCCTCTGCTTTCCGCCAAAGTAGACGCGAAAGACTTGTTTGAAATCCGTTTAATTTTTGAACCGGAAGCCGCTTATCTGGCTACCCTTCGGGCCACTGACCGGGAAATTGAACGCATCGTCGCCCTTAGCCGTCAAATTGAAGAAAAAATCGCAGCCGGCGAGGACCGGACCGAAGTGGAACAAGCCTTTCACAACGCCATCGCGAAAGCCACCCACAACGAATTCATCAATCAACTGATGCCCGTTGTCTACCAGGCGATTGACAAAGGGGTAATCCTTTCTCAGGAAAAAGAAGAAGCTGTGCGGGACACCATCCAGGACCACCGCATGATTACCGATTTTATGGCCGCCAGGAATGCCCAGGGGGCGCAAAGCGCCATGAAAATCCATATCCTGCGGGCTATGGCGGAATTAGAAATTCTTTGATCATTGATTAGAAAATTTCTTGTAATACAACTTTATTGACAGCAGACAACTTATGCTTTATAATACAGTCAACAGACATTGATAAAAAGGAGTGTGCCTCATGAGAAGCGATAAAATTACCAAAGGCGTGAATGCGGCGCCGCAGCGCTCCCTGCTCCATGCATTGGGCCTCACCGACGAAGAAATCGGAAAACCGCTCATCGGTATTGTGAGCTCTCAAAATGAGATTGTGCCGGGCCATATGAACCTGGATAAGATTGTAGAAGCCGTCAAACAAGGAGTCGCCCTGGCCGGCGGCGTTCCCATTGTCTTCCCCGCCATCGCCGTGTGCGACGGCATTGCCATGGGCCACGAAGGCATGAAATATTCCCTGGTTACCCGCGAATTGATCGCGGATTCCACGGAGGCCATGGCCACCGCCCATCCCTTCGATGGATTGGTGATGGTGCCTAACTGCGACAAAAACGTACCCGGACTGCTGATGGCGGCGGCCCGTCTGAATATCCCTTCCATTTTTGTCAGCGGCGGCCCTATGTTGGCGGGCGTCATGGGAAAACGCAAAGTCAGCTATTCCAGCGTATCCGAAGCGGTCAGCCGCTTTAAAGTGGGCGACATCGACAAGGACGACTTGTGCGAATTTGAAAACAAAGCCTGCCCCACCTGCGGTTCCTGTTCCGGTATGTTTACCGCCAACAGCATGAACTGCCTCACCGAAGTGCTGGGCATGGGGTTGCCCGGCAACGGGACTATCCCCGCCGTGTATTCCGAACGCCTGCGCTTAGCAAAGCATGCCGGCATGCAGATTATGAAACTGGTAAAGGAAGATATCAAACCCAGGGATATCATGGTAAAGGACGCTTTCCTCAACGCCTTAACTATCGATATGGCGCTGGGATGCAGCACCAACAGTATGCTCCATCTGCCCGCTATCGCCCACGAGTGCGGCATCCAGCTGGATCTGGCTTTGGCCAACGAGATCTCCGCCAAGACCCCCAACCTGTGCCATCTGGCCCCTGCGGGCGACCACTTTATTGAGGAACTCAACGAGGCCGGCGGTATCCCCGCCGTTATGAACGAGATCAACAAACTGGGGTTGCTGCACACCGATTTGCTCACCTGCACCGGGAAAACCGTGGCGGAAAACATCGCAGGTCATGAGATCAAGGATACGGAGGTCATCCGTACCGTGGAAGATCCGTACAGCAAGACCGGCGGCATCGCGGTCTTAAAGGGCAACCTGGCCCCGGACGGCTGTGTGGTGAAGCGCAGCGCCGTCGCGCCTGAAATGCTTTCCCACAAGGGTAAGGCCCGCGTCTTTGACTGTGAAGAAGACGCTTTGAACGCCATTTACGACGGAAATATCCATCCCGGCGAGGTTGTGGTTATCCGCTATGAAGGCCCCAAGGGCGGCCCCGGCATGCGCGAAATGCTCAACCCCACCTCCGCCATCATGGGCAGCGGTCTGGGCAACTGCGTGGCCCTGATTACCGACGGCCGGTTCTCCGGCGCCACCAGGGGCGCGGCTATCGGGCATGTCTCCCCGGAAGCCGCAGTAGGCGGCCCCATCGCCTTAGTGGAAGAGGGGGACGAGATTGAAATCGATATCCCCAACAATACGATCCAGGTGCTGGTCTCCGATGAGGAACTGGCAAAAAGAAAGGCCGCATGGAAACCCCGCCAGCCCCGCATTACCACCGGATATCTGGCCCGCTACGCCAAGAGCGTAACTTCCGGTTCTACCGGCGCGGTTCTGGAATAAGATTTTCCGCTTTTTTCCATTATCATATAAAAACAGCATCCCTTATTGGTAAATCCAAATAAGGGATGCTGTTTTTGTTTCTTATGAATCCTTACCGTTGGGCCTTTTCAGCAATAACAAGGGGATCCAAAGGACCACAATCAGAAACAGGATCACAATAAAAAAATAGCAAAGCAAAATAATTGTTAAGGGGACCGACATCCACAAAAGCAAAGCGGGGATCACAAGAAAACCTGTGATACTCCCAAAGATACCAAGGAGCCCGGCGGCCCGGTTGGCCTTTTCCCAGGATTCTTTGTCCCGCATAGCCTTAGCCATATGATATCCTGTGCGGGTATCCGGAAATGATGTTCGTTTCCTAAGGCAACAAATCCCTGTAGCGCAACCGATCAAAAATGTCAGCCCATTGAGAATCCATATACTCAGAAGCATACTCTCGTCCCCCTTTTTCCTCTATTGGTTTATCCTTTATTTTTTCAAAAAGGCAGCAACTTGTGAAGTTCACAAACTGCTGCCTTTTGACAAATCAAGATCACTGCGTCTCTCGAAAATAAACGGTTTTTCCATCCCCCATTTTCCGGAAGCGGTTGTACCGCTCTTCCAAAAGGGTATCGATATCCAGAGCGCTCTTTTCCTTTAATTTTTTATAGATTGTATTGCGTAAGCTGTGAAACAGCTTATCGTCTTTGTCCTTGGGTTCCCGGATAATCTTCTCAATGACCCCCATCTTATAAAGATCCTGGGAGGTCAGCCGCAGGCATTCCGCCGCCTGGGCCGTTTTCGAAGGGTCTTTCCACAAAATGCTGGCGCACCCTTCCGGCGACACCACAGAATAGACCGCGTTTTCCAGCATCCAAACTTCATCGGCCACCGCCAAAGCCAGGGCCCCCCCGCTTCCGCCTTCCCCAATTAAAATGGAAAGGATGGGCGTTTTTAAGGTCATCATCTCAGAAATATTTTCCGCAATGGCCTGCCCTTGCCCGCGTTCCTCCGCACTGATGCCGCAGCCGGCCCCGGAGGTATCTACAAAACAGATAACCGGGCGGTGGAACTTTTCCGCCTGCTTCATCAGGCGCAGCGCCTTGCGGTACCCCTCCGGGTTCGCGCAGCCAAAGTTCCGCTCCACCTTTTCCTTGGTGTCCCGGCCCCGTTCCAAACCGATCACTGTCACCGGCATGCCGCACAGCCTGGCCAATCCGGCCACAATGGCCTTATCGTCCCCAAACCGGCGATCCCCATGCAATTCCATAAATGTGCCTTCAAACAAACGGTCAATATAAGCGATGGAGGTAAAGCGGTCCTTGGATCTGGCCGCCGTCACCCGTTCAAATGCGTTCATTCTTCTTCCTCCTTTGCGTGCAGGGACAAAAGGTTCGATAAGGTATCCTTCATATCCTTTCGGGACACTACCGCATCTACAAAGCCTTTTTCCTGTAAAAACTCCGCACGCTGGAATCCCTGTGGCAGCCTCTGGCGAATGGTCTGCTCAATCACGCGGGGACCGGCAAATCCGATCAGCGCTTTGGGCTCCGCCAGGATAATATCCCCTTCCATGGCAAAACTGGCTGTCACGCCTCCCGTCGTAGGATCCGTCAATACGGTAATATACAGCAATCCCGCGTCGCTGTGGCGTTTTACCGCGCCGCTGGTCTTGGCCATCTGCATCAGGGACATAATCCCCTCCTGCATACGCGCCCCGCCGGATACGGTAAAGACCACCATTGGGAGCCCGTGTTCTGTGGCGTACTCAAACATGCGCGTAATCTTTTCCCCGGTGACCGTGCCCATGCTTCCCATCATAAAGGAAGAATCCATCACACATAACCCGCAGGGGAACCCGCCGATTTGGGCAGTCCCGCAAATAACAGATTCACTCTCTCCGCTTTGCATCCGGGCATTTTTTAATTTCTTCCCATAGTCGGGAAAATCAATGATATTTTTAGAATGCATCCCCTTGTCAAACTCTACAAAACTGCCGGGATCTACCGTATATTCAATTCTCTGACGGGCTGTCAAACGGAAGTGGTGTTGGCACTTCTGGCATACATATTGGTTTTCTTTGAGATCCGTAGACAACAGCATCGTCTTACAGGAGGGGCACTTGATGTACAAGTTATCCGGAATAAAAGGACGATTGACCTTATTATGTCGTTCACTGCCCTCCAATGCGTTTAAGGGCTTTTTAAAGAGTGAATTTGTCAGCATACCATCATCTCCGCCATTTCTCCGCGTGAGCCTTCGTCGTTATCCCAACCTTATCTAAACTATAGACGGCTTCCCCGCCGAACACAACCGCCGTTACGGCTTCCTGCTTTTGTGATCCGCCGGGCAGGCCGCCATTGGATAACGTCCCAAACTGCCTTTGTAACTTTCTTACTGTTTTTGAAAAGTCCTTTTCCTCTTTTCTTTTTTAAACACCTCTTTTACTGCCGGAAACAGAAAAGCAGGCGTACCGGAAAAAAGGTTTCTTATTCAGAGAGCCGCTGTTTTCCCACGCGGAAGAAAACAACGGCTGAATAGAAAAACGTCATAAAAGAAAAGAGAAAACGCTGGTAGAAAATCTGTGTGTATCATACCACAGAATCCCCTAAAAAATCCAGTGCTTTTCTATTTTTCAAAAAGAATTAACCCTTTTGCTCTTCTTCTCTTTGAGCCATCAGGGAAGTGGTGTAACTTCCATCCACAAAACGGGGATCCATCAGAATATCCGCCTGCAATTCCGCGTTGTGGTCAATACCCTCCACCAGCATTTCACTGAGGGCCGCTTTCATTTTCCGGATAGCCAGCTCCCGGTTATCCCCCCGCACTACCAATTTTCCAATCATGGAATCATAGAAGGGCGGCACAAAATAATCCTGGTATACGGCTGTCTCAAACCGCACGTCGGGCCCGCCCGGGATATGCAGGAAGCTGATCTTCCCACAACTGGGCCGGAAATTCTCAGAAGGCTTTTCCGCGTTGATACGGCATTCGATCGCATGCCCTCTCAGCTGGATATCCTTTTGAGTAAAGGACAGCGGGATACCCGCTGCAATACGGATCTGCCATTGCACCAGGTCGATCCCCGTTACCATTTCCGTCACAGGATGTTCCACCTGCAGGCGGGTGTTCATTTCCATAAAGTAGAAATTGCCTTCCTGATCCAGCAAAAATTCAATGGTGCCTGCGTTTTCATAATGAACCGCTTTCGCCGCCCGGGTCGCCACTTGGATCATTTTTTCCCGGGTCTCTTCGGAAATGGCGGGCGAGGGGCTCTCTTCGATCATTTTCTGATTTTTGCGCTGGACGGAACATTCCCGTTCCCCTAAGCACACCACGTTGCCCTGTTTATCGCAGAGGATCTGCATTTCAATATGTTTGACCGGATTTAAAAATTTCTCCATGTATACCGCGCCGTCCCCAAAAGCGCTCTGCGCCTCGTTGGAAGCGGAATGGAAAGCGTTCAGGAACTCCCCGCTGGATTTCACCAGACGGATCCCACGCCCGCCGCCGCCTGCTTTGGCTTTGATCAGCAGCGGATATCCGATCCTGTCCGCCTCTTCCAGGGCAGCCGACGCGTTGGTGATGACGTCGCAGCCGGGCGTCACCGGGACTCCGGCCTCCCGCATGGTTCTGCGGGCCTGGTCTTTATCCCCCATCCGGCTGATCATCTCCGAACTGGGACCGATAAAGGCGATGTTGCATTGTTCACAAAGGGAAACAAACTTTGCGTTTTCCGACAGCAGCCCGTATCCGGGATGGATAGCCTGAGCCCCGGAAACCACCGCCACTGTCAGAATCGCCGTCATATTTAAATAGCTGTCCGCCACGCTGGCCCCGCCGATACAATAGCTTTCATCGGCCAAGCTCACATGCAGGGCGTCCCGGTCCGCCTCGGAATATACCGCCACTGTGGCGATTCCCATCTCCCGGCACGCCCGGATAATGCGGACTGCAATTTCACCGCGGTTGGCAATCAAAATCTTGCTAAACAACGATCGTTACACTCCTTTAACCAATGCGAAGGAAAGTTCTGCGGATACGCACAGCTTTCCATTTACATATCCCTTTCCCTCTACAAAATAGAAGTTTGCTTTGTTCCTGACCAGTTCGCAGTCAAATTCGACAGTATCGCCTGGCAATACTTTATTTTTAAAGCGGGCGTTTTTGATGGAAGCAAAATAAGGGGTGCATCCTCTGGCTTTGTCCGCCACAATCACCGCGCTGGCCTGCGCCATCATTTCGCACAACATCACGCCGGGTACTACCGGGTTTCCAGGAAAATGGCCCTGCAAGAACCATTCTTCCCCAGTAATGGTTTTTTTGCCATGCCCCGTAGTTGGACCGGTGACCTCTGCTTCATCCACGAGTAACATGGGTTCCCGATGAGGGATAATTTGCTTGATATCTTCCTTATTCATTCTCTATCACCTTGTTACGGCGGCCTTTCTTACGCCGGATCACCTCTCGCCTGTTGATTCTCCTCGTCTATTTGATACGGAACAGAGGTTGGCCATACTCTACAATCTGGCCGTTCTGTACGCAGATCTCCGTAATCTCCCCGTCAAACTCCGCCGCAATCTCATTCATCAGTTTCATCGCTTCAATGATACACAGGGTATCCCCTTTTTTCACCTGGCTGCCCACTTTGACATAGGGCTCCGCCTCCGGAGAGGAAGACGCGTAAAACACGCCTACCATAGGAGACTTCTGTTCCTGGCCTTCCGGGGCTGCCGGCGCCGCTTCCGTCTGGGCCGGTGCTGCGGCGGGAACTGCCGCCGGGACTTCAGCCGCTGCCGCCTGTACCGGGACCACCGTTGCAGCGGGTACCGCCGGGGCGGCCACTGCCGCCACCTGATTCTGTACATTGCGCTCCAAACGGATCTTGCAATCCTCTTCCTCAATCTCCATGGCGGTTAAGCTGGATTTCTCCATCATTTCTACTAAGAACCGAATATTCTTTGTATTCATACCGGATTTACCCCCTCAGATTTTTTGAAAGACCAGGCAGGCATTGTGTCCGCCGAATCCCAGCGAGTTGGACATGGCATACTGGATGTCGGCCTTTACCGCCTGGTTGGGAACATAGTTTAAATCGCACTCCGGATCGGCTTCCTCATATCCAATGGTGGGAGGAACCGTGCCGTTCTTGAGCGCCAGGACGGAGACAACCGCTTCTACCGCGCCAGCCGCGCCCAGCATATGGCCGGTCATGGATTTGGTGGAGCTCACCAGGACGTCGTAAGCACGCTGCCCTAAAACCTTCTTGATGGCGATGGTCTCTCCCTTATCGTTGAGAGGGGTGCTGGTGCCGTGGGCGTTGATGTACAGCGCGCCGTCTTCCAGCGCGCCCGCCTCCTGCAACGCCATACGCATGGCGTCCGCCGCGCCTTTTCCTTCCGGATGGGGGGCCGTCACATGGTAGGCGTCGCAAGTATTGCCATATCCCACCACCTCGGCGTAAATCTTCGCGCCCCGCTGTACGGCGTGTTCGTATTCCTCCAACACCACAATGGCGGAACCTTCCCCCATGACAAAGCCGTCCCGGCGCTTGTCAAAGGGAATAGACGCGCTTTTGGGATCGTTCCGGGTGGAAAGAGCCATACAGTTGGTGAATCCCGCTACCGCCAGGGGGTTGATGGTGGCCTCCGTGCCGCCGGCGATAATCGCCTGGGCATACCCGTGCTTAATCGCGCGGTATGCTTCCCCAATGGCGTTGGTGCTGGTGGCGCATGCCGTCACCACCGGCAAAGAAGGGCCTTGGGCATTGTACTTGATGGCGATATCCCCCGCCGCCATATTGCTGATCATCATCGGGATAAAGTGGGGAGATATTCTCTTGGGTCCGCTGGTGAGCAGCTTTTCCGTTTGAGCGACAAAGGTCTCCATGCCGCCGATACCGGAACCCACATAGACGCCCAGCCTTTCCGGCTCTATGGTCCCTACAATGCCGCTGTCCTGTACCGCTTGTTCCGCCGCCGCCAGGGCATATTGGCAAAACAGGTCGGTCTTCCTCACTTCGCTCTTGGGAATGTATTGCAGGGGATCAAAGTCCTTGACTTCCGCCGCAACTTTTACTTTATAGTCCTCCGTATCAAAACGGGTGATAAAATCAATCCCGCATTTCCCGTCTACCAAAGACTGCCAGAAGGATTCCACATCGTTGCCCACAGGGGTAATAGCGCCTAACCCCGTTACCACTACTCTATTCATCTCATTCTCTCCTATCTACAAAAGCGTTTGTTCTTCTGAATTGAGGGAATTTTACATCGCCATGCCGCCGTCTACACGGAGCACCTCGCCAGTGATGTAGCGCGCGCTGTCCGAAGCCAAAAAAGCCACGGCCTTCGCCACATCTTCCGGTTCTCCCGGTTTTCTCATGGGGATTAAGGTTTTCATGGCGTCTTTTACTTTGTCGCTGAGCACTTCCGTCATCTCCGTGTTGATATATCCCGG
This sequence comes from uncultured Clostridia bacterium, assembly GCA_904420155.1. Classification (GTDB taxonomy): domain Bacteria; phylum Bacillota; class Clostridia; order Oscillospirales; family Acutalibacteraceae; genus CAJFUH01. Next base: position 11,061 of record CAJFUH010000040.1, on the reverse strand, counting down.
AGCCACTGCATTACATGTGACGCCACGCGCCCCCAGCTCCTTGGCCACCGATTTGGTCAAACCGATCAGCCCCGCCTTGGAACTGGAATAGTTGGCTTGTCCGGCGTTGCCGTTCAGGCCCACTACGGAGGTGATATTGACAATACGCCCGGCTCGTTTCCTCATGAAATGGGAATAGGTATGCTTGATCAGGTTAAAAGCGCCTTTCAAATTGATATCCACCACCTGGTCAAAATCCTCTTCCTTCATGGAAAGCACCATGCCGTCCTTTACAATGCCCGCATTGTTTACCAGGATATCCAGACCGCCGAAATCCTCCAGCACCTGGTCCACCAAGCCCTTGGCGGCTTCAAAATCAGCTACGTTGCAGCGGTAAATCTCCGCTTTGCGCCCCATGGCCTGGATCTCTTCCTGGACTTCCTTTGCCTTTTGCTCATTGCCCGCATAGACAATCGCCACGTTGGCTCCCTGCCGGGCCAATTCCAGGGCGATAGCCCTGCCGATTCCTCGAGAAGCGCCGGTAACCAGCGCATTTTTTTCCTGTAACATGTTTACACTCCCAGAGCGGCCGCTACCGCATCCAGATCCTCCTTATTTTCAACTTTAAACGCCCGTACCTGAGGCGCCGTCTTTTTGATCAAACCGGTGAGGGTTTTCCCAACGCCCACTTCTATAAAGGTATCCACGCCGTCTGCCACCATGTGTTCTATGGTCTTCTGCCACAGGACCGGGCTTTTGCACTGCTTGCAAAGCAGCTCTTTGGCGTTTTCCCCATAGGGAAGGGCCGTCACATTGGCATATACCGGCATATTGGAGGCCGCCAGGGTCTTGCCCTGCAAATACTGCTCCAAACCCTGGGCCGCGCTCTCCATATAAGGGGAATGGAACGCGCCGCTGACCGCCAGGGGCACGGCCTTGCCACCCGCCGCCTTGACGTCGGCGCACAGCTTGCCAATAGAAGCCTCGGAAGCCGCCGCCACCGTCTGTTTGGGGCAGTTGTAGTTCACCGGCCAGGCGTCCTCGTACTGGGCGCACAGGCGCTCCACTTCAGAAGAATCCAGCTTGAGCACAGCCGCCATCGCGCCGTGGTTGGCCTGGGCCGCCTCTTCCATCAGCTTAGCCCGAGTACACACCAGCTCAAAGGCTTCTTTCTGAGAGAGCATCCCAGAAAACCCAACCGCCGCGATTTCTCCCAACGAAAAACCGGCTACGCAGTCGGGATGGATTCCCCGCTCCACCACGGCCTGAGCCGCCGCCAAATCCACGGCAAATACGCAGGGCTGGGTATTGATGGTCTGCCCCAGTTCCTCTTTCGTCCCCTCCATGCATTGATGAAGGGTTCCCGGGCGGACTTCCTCCGCCATCTCAAATACTGCTTTTGCCGCTTCGGAGCACTCCTGAAGTTCCTTTCCCATGCCGGGAACCTGCGCCCCTTGCCCGGAAAATACAAACGCTATTTTACCCAATGGTTTACACCGCCTTTTCCATTGCTCTGCTTACAGCAGGCCTTCTATGATCTTTACCAGATCCCCCACGGTTTTGATGTCCTCATCCACTTCAATTTCCACATCAAACTCATCTTCTAAATTCATCACCAGTTCTACAGTATCCAGGGAATCAATCCCCAGGCTTTCCATGGAGGTTTCCGGTTGAATGATGGCTTCATCAATCCCTTTGTATTCCGCCAGGATCTTTTTTACCTTGTCAAGTACCAAAGCAAATTCCCTCCGGTTTTATTTATTCCAGCGCAGCACACAGCTGGCCGAAGTCAATCCCGCGCCGAAAGCGGACATGGCGATCAGGTCGCCGTTTTTCAGTTTTCCAGCCCGGTTGATCTCATCCAAAGCGATGGGAACGCTGGCCGCGGAGGTATTTCCGTACCGATCAATGTTGCACACATACCGGTCCTCCGGAATATGCAGCTTATGGCGGGCCGCGTCGATGATACGGATATTGGCCTGATGGGGGATCACAAAATTGATATCCTCCTGTTCCACACCCGCGTCGCGGATGGCCTTCTCCAGCCCTTCGCTCATAGCGCCTACGGCAAACTTATAGACCTCCCGGCCGTTCATCCGCAGGGTGGGGCGCTGGCTGCCCAGTTCGTATTTGGGGAAGGTGTTTTCCCCATGGGGGATGACCAGGGAATCCAAATCCCCTTTGGTTTTCAGATTCACCGACAGCAGGTCGTCGCCTTCCCCCAGCACTGCCGCGCCGCATCCGTCCCCAAACAGCACACAGGTGGATCGGTCTTCCCAGTCCACCGAATTGGTGACGTTATCCGCCGCCACAACCAGCACTTTCTTCACGGTTTTGCGCGCAAAGAAACCCGCCGCTACGTCCAGGGAATAGATAAACCCGGAACAAGCCGCGTTAACGTCAAACGCGGGGCAGGTGGCCCCGATATTCCTCTGCACAATGCAAGACTGCGCAGGGCTGCAATATTCCCCGCGGAACGTGGCGCAGATAATCAAATCCAGTTCTTCCGGGGAAACGCCGGCGTCTTCCAGCGCTAATTTAGAAGCCTCTGTGGTCAAATCACTGAGGCTCTCGGTCGTGCACACCCTTCTCTCTCGAATACCGGTACGAGTGCGGATCCACTCATCGCTGGTATCTACTATGGTGGCCATTTCATCATTGGTCAGCACATACGACGGAACGGACTTTCCAGTTCCCAAAATACGAAAACTCATTTATTGTCCTCCAATTTCTTTACCTTTTTGCCAAGAAAAAGGTTCATTTTAGAAAGGCTGCTGAGAAGAATATCTTTTTCCTGATCGGAGAAATCCCGGGCGATATTATACGCCATACTGCGGTGAAATCGTTTGTGTAAACGGTTGACACGTCTGCCCTGGTCTGTTAGCTGTACATAAACCAAACGGCCGTCCGAAGGGTCCCTGCGCTTGACCACATACCCTTTTCTTCCCAGCTTATTGACCGCGACGGTGACGGAGGAAAGCGTGACGGACAGCTGGGCGGCAATATCGCTGATGGTCCTACCCGTCTCCTCTCCTTTGCCCAACACCTCTAACAAATGGACTTCATTGATGGATAGGTTAAACTTTTTAGCGCTGTGCACCATGGATTCCTCTACCTTGGAAATCAAAGTATAAGACTGCGCCAGCATATCGGCAAGCTGTTCACAAAACACGGCATTCCACCTCTTTTCTCAGAAACTACCGAATGGGGTTCCCGTTTCTTTTTTCTGTAAAATACCCTTTCAAAGAAATGGGAAATCCCCAATAATTAGTTTGACAATCTAAGTATCTATTATAAACTTTGTGATTGATTTGTCAAGCAAAAGCGGCGCTCAATTTCCATATTTTGTAATTTCAAATAAAAAAAGGAAGATAGATCCCCTTAGCAGCCGGCGTTCCTTCCCCATCCAAAGGTAAGGTAACCGCAGAATCCTTAGTTTTCTTTGCCCTCTGGCTTTACCGCCTGTTTTAATATGGTATAGGCCTCCCCCGGATCGCAAATGTCCAGGACTTTCTGTTCCATGGGGCACATTCCCGTACGCGTCCGGTTAATAATATACGGCACTTTCTCCTGAAAGGTATAAGGTACTCCATGCTCTTGGAAAGCTTTGGCTGCATGGTCGCTGATTACTTGGGCGTGTACGCGGGAAACGCCGCCGTATATAAACAGCAAAGCCGCCGCTTTCCCTACCACCTTATCCGCTACGCAAGCGCCGGCAAATACTTTCTCCCCTTGGCCCAGCCAGTCTATCAGCGGCTTGACGCCCTTTTCCCAGGAAGATTGCGTCTTCCCTTCCCGGGCGACAATACAGGCGGCCCCGCTTTTTTCCAGCTCTTGCCTGGCAAGCTCCAAATCTGTCATATCAAAATTTCCCACCTTTTTATGAAATTGCCAACAGGTATAAAATATCCACTCATGACCTTAAAATAAAGGTTATCCCGGATGGGTACTGTTTCCCACCCCTGTAAAAACCGGTATCCTCTGTCTATCGGCAACTGTTGGATTCTTATTCCCCGCTCTCTTCTTTGGAAAAAGCTTTCGCAATCTCCGGCATCACGCTGCTGATGGGGATATGCTGCGGACATGCCTTTTCACATTTGCGACAGGCCCGGCACTGATCCGGCTTTACGGCGATCTGGCCGTATATCTTGCGCGCCTCTTCCATCCCGGAACAGGCCGTGGCGTTGTACGCCTCCATGGTTTTTGGAATATTAAGCCCGAAGGGGCAGGGCATGCAATAAGCGCATTTTGTACAGGGGACTAAGGCCATGGTATCAAAAACCCGCTTGGCCTCTTGGAACATCTCCAGGTCTGTTTGGGAAAGCATCCCTACTTTTGCCCGGGACGCATATTGCAGGTTGTCCTCAATCTGCTGCATCGTCCCCATCCCGCTGAGCACCACGCCCACTTCCGGACGGTTCCACAGGAAATCCAGGGACCATTCCACCGGGGTTTTCTCAGGAGGCAGCACGTTGGCCAGCCCTTTGGGGGGATTGGCCAGCTTGCCTCCCAGCAAAGGTTCCATGATGACGATCCCCAGGCCCTTGCCGGCGGCGTACTCCAGCCCTTTTAAGCCTGCCTGATAATCCACGTTGATATAATTGAGCTGGATCTGGCAAAAATCCCAGTGGTCATACCCATCCACAATCTCCTGGAACGCTTCATATTCGTCGTGGAAAGAGAAACCGATAAAGCGGATCTTTCCCTCCCGTTTGGCCTGTTCCATTTTGGACATGACGTCGAACTTGAGCGCAATGTTTTCCCACGTATTGCGGCTGAGGGCGTGCAATAAATAAAAATCAATGTGATCGGTCTGCAACCGGCGAAACTGTTCGTTTAAAAAGCGGTCGAAATCCTCCGGCTTTTCCATAGCGTAAACGGGCAGCTTGGTTGCCAGCGCTACCTTTTCCCGGTAACCGTCCCGCAGCGCCTTTCCCACCAGCCCTTCGCTGGCCTGATCGTGATAAAAATAGGCGGTATCCACATAGTTAAGCCCATGGTCAATCGCATAACGAAGCATGGAAATCGCCTTTTGTTCATCAATTTGTTTGCTGGAGGGATCTCCATCCATTGTGGGAAGGCGCATCATGCCGAATCCCAGAGCAGAAGGGGAAAATCCAGTCTTTCCAAATGTCCTATAATGCATCCCTGCGGCCTCCTTGCAGTTTTTCCTATAAGAAGTAATTATAACGCATTTTTATCATCCTGTCAGCAGAAATCCCACGAATAAATCATGAGATTCCTTTTTTGTCATGAAAGGAGGCGGGAAGAAAAATCTCTTCCCGCCTCCTTTTCCTTAAACCCCTTTATCCCAGAGCCACGTCTAAAATCATCATAATCAAAAATCCCGCCATGGTTCCCATGGTACCTTGGTGGGTATGTTCCCCTTCCGACTGGGATTCCGGGATCAATTCCTCTACCACCACATAGATCATAGCCCCAGCTGCAAACGCCAGCATCCATGGCATGATCCCTTGGATGGAAACCGCCAGTACAACACCGATCACTCCGGCAATGGGTTCCACAATTCCAGAAAGGGATCCATAGACAAAGGACCGGAACTTGGAACACCCTTCCTTTTGCAGCGGCAAAGAAATCGCCGCCCCCTCCGGAAAATTTTGCAGCCCCATTCCAATCGCCAGCGATAGCGCAGCCGCCAACCCCGCCGGGGACTGTTCCACCGCCGCCAGTCCAAAAGACAGCCCTACAGCCATCCCTTCCGGGATATTGTGAAGCGTCACCGCAAAAACCAACATGGTGGTACGCCGCAGCGAGCTGGTTAGCCCTTCCGGCGTTTTGGAACCCGGATGGAGATGGGGAAGCACTTTGTCCAACACAAACAAAAAAAGCCCCCCTAATACAAATCCTCCCCCTGCGGGAATCCATCCGGTTATCCCCTGTTCCTCCGCCATATCAATAGAGGGAATCAGCAAAGACCACACCGAAGCCGCAATCATAACCCCCGCTGCAAACCCTAAAAACGCGTGCTGTGTTTTGGGGTTGACCTTATCCCTTACAAAAAATACAGTAGCGGCTCCCACCGCCGTCATGAAAAAGGTAAATCCTGTGCCTATTAAGGCCATTTCCAAGGGGCTGAACCTTTCCAGCATCCCTATCCCTCCCAACAAAATTTGATATAGAGTAACATCAATGAAACTTTAGTGATCCCATCGGTTTTCTTTTATTCAGCATAACAGCGGATGGTCTTCCTGTCAATTAGTATCGTTCCAATTCAGGAAAAATACTTCCTGCTTTACAAAAAACTTTCCGGAACGGCCGCAGATGGAAAAAGAAATAAATGGGAGGGCAAGTACCTTTTCATATGGAAAGAACATGGGGATACCTAAAACAAAGGAAGCGGCCCCGGATTACCCGGAGCCGCTTCCTTTGTTTATGAGAATCAGATGGAAATCTTTAACGCAATATCATACAGTTTTTTATTGAATTCCTTTTTCATATTCAACGCTTCTGTGATATCGTAATCCACAATTTGCCCGTTCTTCATGGCCACCACGCGGTTCCCCTGATCTTGCATGAGAAGCTCGACCGCATGGAATCCCATTTCGCTGGCTACGACGCGATCACGCAGGGTGGGAGAGCCGCCGCGCTGTACATGTCCCAAAACAGTAGCCCTGGATTCAATTCCAGTCTTCTCCTGGATCTGGCGGGCCAAGTCGTCAACGCCGCCGATCCCTTCAGCAACCACAATGATAAAATGCTTTTTGCCGGTCAACTGGGTAAACTGCATTCTCTGAATGACGTCTTTATCCAGATCAAAGGGAACTTCCGGCACCAGAATAGCGGTGGCGCCTACCGCAATACCGGTCTGCAAAGCAATGTCGCCGCACCGTCTGCCCATCACTTCTACGACGCTGCAACGGTCGTGGGACTGGGCGGTATCGCGCAACTTATCCACCATATCCATGGCGGTATTCATAGCGGTATCAAAACCAATGGTGTATTCGCTGCACTGAATATCGTTATCAATGGTACCAGGCAAGCCTACGCAGGGGATACCCGCCCCGGTTAGATCTCTGGCCCCGCGGAAAGAACCGTCGCCGCCGATCACCACAACACCGTCAATACCTAAGCTGCGGCAGGTGTCCGCGGCCTTCTGTACGCCGGCAGGGGTATTGAACTCAGGGCTGCGCGCTGTAAACAGCGTGGTACCTCCCCGATGAATGATATCTGATACACTGCGAAGATTCATCTCAAACACGTCGCCACTGATGAGTCCGTTATATCCGCGGCGTACACCGATCACACGCATACCATTGGATATTCCCGCCCTGGCAACCGCACGGATGGCGGCGTTCATGCCTGGAGCATCCCCGCCACTGGTAAGAATAGCTATTGATTTAGTGCCCATGATGCAAGCCTCCTAATTTACTACTACTTCACTTATCATAAAGAAAAAATAGAAATTTACTGTCCTTTTATTATAATAAAAATCCCTGGAAGAATCAACCCATTCATATGGACAATTTTCTCATTTACATGGATTTCTATGTCAATTTATCAAATTTTGTGATTCTGTCGCATAACAGCGGAGAAAGGGATAAAACGTCGTCATTCCCTCATGACCACATTTTCTTCCCCCAATTGGTTTTGTAGTTCCCGGAACAGCACGTCGTTGAAGTCTACCCAAAACTTTTTGGGGGCCATGAGCAGTTTCCGGGTATCTTTACAGAAAAAATACACCGGGGTATTCCCCTCAAAAATACTGAGTAACAATGTCGCCCGCTGGTATTCCTTACATTCCATAGACGGTATCTGTAAAAAGAGCCCGCTTCTTTGGCTTTTCTTCTTTTCCTGGGGCGCCGATCCCCCCTTGGACACCTGATTGGGCAACGACATCTGTTCGCAGATAATCTTGGCGTCTTCCTCCTCCCGGGCGCTCACCCGCCCGGACAGCAGGACCACCTGGTTTTCCTTTAACAAGTGGGCGTATTGGGTGAGGACCTGCGGGAATACCAGCACTTCAATGGAGCCGTACATATCCTCCACCTGGACAAACGCCATGGTGGAATTATTTTTAGTAGCCTTCAGCCGTACCGCCGACACAATACAGAGCAGGGAAACCCAGCTCCCGTCCCGATACCGGCCATGTTCCTCGTGTTCCTCCAGGATATCGCCGATGCGGGCGCAGTTGAGCTTGCCCGCCAGGCCGGCATAGGCCGCCATGGGGTGCCCGGTAAGATACATTCCCGTTACTTCTTTTTCCATAGTCATCAAATCATTGGGAGGGAACTCCGAAAGTTGGGGCAACTCAGGCCCCTCATCTTGTATCGCGGAACCCGGGGCGTCAAAAAATCCCAGCTGTCCTTCTACATTCTTCTTTTTTACAGAATCCAGGCTTTCCAGCAAACTCTCCACCACGGAAAGCATTTGGCGCCGGTTGCCTCCCAGTCCATCCAGGGCCCCGCATTTGATCAGACTTTCCAGCGTCCTGCGATTCATATCCTTGCCGTGCATGCGCTTGCAAAAATCATAGTAGGAAAGGAACTTCCCATTCTGTTCCCGCTCCTCCAGCAGGCGTTTGATAAATCCACGTCCCAGGTTGCGCACCGCCAGCAGCCCAAACCGGATATCCTCCCCGGATACGGTAAAACCATTGTCGCTTTCATTGACGTGGGGAGGCAGCACCCGGATATCCATCTTATTGCATTCCGCGATGTAACCCGCCACTTTGTTGCCGTTATCCAGCACGCTGGTGAGCAGGGCCGCCATAAACTCCCTGGGATATTTACATTTCATCCACGCCGTCTGATACGAAACATTGGCGTACGCCGCCGCATGGGATTTGTTAAAAGCGTAGGAAGCGAAGCTCTCCATTTCCGCGTAAATTGCGGAGGCGACTTCTTCGCTGATTCCCCGACGGATACAGCCCTCTACCTCCACTTCTCCGTCCTCATTGACCAGGCCGTGAATAAAGATCTGATGTTCCCGTTCCATAATGGCCTTTTTCTTTTTGGACATGGCGCGGCGCACAATGTCCGCCCGTCCCAGCGAATAGCCCGCCAAGGTGCGGAAAATCTGCATCACCTGTTCCTGATACACAATACAGCCGTAGGTCACGTCCAAAATCGAGGACAGCAGGGGATGTTTATAAGTCACCTTTTCCGGATGGTGGCGGTTTTCAATATAGCGGGGAATGGATTCCATAGGGCCCGGGCGGTACAGTGAAATCACCGCGATGAGATCTTCAATATTCTCCGGCTTCAGCTGCATAAGCACATTGCGCATGCCCCCGGATTCAAACTGGAACACCCCTTCCGTATTGCCGGAGGACAGCATCGCAAACACTTCCTGGTCGTCCTCCCGGATATCCTCCAAGCGGAAATCCGGCGCCTTCCTGCGCACCATCTTTTCCGCATCACTGAGCACGGTGAGGGTGCGCAGGCCCAAGAAATCCATTTTGAGCAGGCCCAGTTCTTCCAGCGTAGTCATGGTGAACTGGGTGACCACCGCTTCATCGTTCTTAGCCAGCGGCACGTAGGAGCTGACCGGCTGTTCCGTGATCACCACCCCCGCCGCGTGGGTGGAAGCATGCCGGGGCATACCTTCCAGCTTGCGGGCGGTATCCAGTAATTCATGGATCTGAGGGTCGGTATCGTATCTGGTTTTCAGCTCCGCCGAGACTTCCAAGGCCCGGTCCAGCGTCATACCCAATTCCATGGGCACCAGCTTGGCCACGGTATCCGCAGTGGCATAGGGCACCGCCAAAGCCCTCCCCACATCCCGGATCGCGCCCCGGGCCGCCATGGTACCGAAGGTGATGATCTGAGCCACATGGTCATGCCCGTATTTCCTCACCACATAATCGATGACTTCCTGCCGCCGTTCATAACAGAAATCGATATCAAAGTCCGGCATGCTCACCCGCTCAGGGTTGAGGAACCGTTCAAACAGCAGGTTATATTTGATGGGATCGATGCCGGTGATGCCGATGCAATAGGCCGCCAGGCTTCCGGCCCCCGATCCTCTCCCCGGCCCTACCGGGATCCCCACAGATTTGGCATACCGGATAAAATCATGGACAATCAAATAGTAATCCACATATCCCATGGTACAGATGGTGGAAAGCTCATATTCCAGCCTCTCCATCAGAGAGGGATCCGGGTTTTCCCCATAGTGGCGATAAAGCCCCTGGTAGCACTGTTCCCGGAAATATTCTTCATGGTCGCGCCCGTCCGGCACGTCAAAATGTGGGAGCTTCGTATGCCCAAACTCAAAATCCACCTGGCACTGTTCCGCAATTTTAACAGTATTGTCAATGGCCTGGGGGGCCTCCGGGAACAACGCCCGCATCTCCTCTTCGCTCTTCAGATAAAATTGGTCGGTGGCGAACTCCATGGCGTTGTCATCTTCCACGGTGTGGTTGGTTTGGATGCACAACAGGATTTTCTGGGTCTTGCTGTCTTCCTGGCGGAGGTAATGGCAGTCATTGGTGGCTACCAGCGGGATCCCCGTCTCCTGGGAAATCCGGATAATCATGGGATTGATATATTTCTGCTCTCGGATCCCATGATCCTGCAATTCCAGATAAAAATTCCCTTCCCCAAAGATCTCCTGATATTGCAGCGCTTTCTGTTTGGCTGCTTCGTATTCCCCGGCCAGCAGCCTGCGGGGAATCTCCCCTGCCAGGCAGGCGGACAAAGCGATCAACCCGTCGCTGTACCGCCTTAATTGTTCGTCGTCTACGCGGGGCTTATTGTAAAAGCCTTCCGTCCATGCCAGGGACACCAGTTGGATCAGGTTCTGATATCCCACGTTGTTTTTACACAGCAGGACCAGGTGGCGGCTTTCCGAATCATATTCATGTACCTTATCCAGATGGGTACGGGGGGCCACGTATACTTCGCATCCGATAATAGGCTTAATCCCCTTGGCCTTGGCAGCTTTGTAAAAATCAATCACGCCATACATGGCGCCGTGATCCGTAATCGCCACGGCGGTCTGCCCCAATTCTATAGCGGTATCCACCAATTCCGGTATCCGGCACGCCCCGTCCAGCAGGCTATACTCGCTATGTACATGCAGATGAACAAATCCGCTCATTGCCTCATCCTCCTTTTCTTA
>CAJFUH010000039.1 GCA_904420155.1 uncultured Clostridia bacterium | reverse complement strand
TGCTATCCTAATATACAAAGTAAACAATAATTGACCATAGAAATAAGTCATTTGGGCGTAGTCTATCGTTTTGGTGGGCTACGCTTTTTTTATTTTAATAAAAAGGAGATTATATCAAATGCCGAAAACAAAATTGCAAGAAGTCGTTTATGGATTGCTCATGACCTTTTTTATGGTACTGGCCATGGAGTTTTACAACACCGGCCTGCGGATGCAGGGGCTTACCAATGCCGGTATGTTGGAGGCTGTCAAAGAAATGGCGTTAATCTTTCCTGTCTGTTTTGTGATGGGGTTTTTCTTTGTAGATCGCTTTGCGCCTAAAATCGCTTACCGGATGTTTACTCCCGGCAAGGACAAACCGATTTTTGTGACATTGGCGCGGGCTTCCGTCACCGTAGTATTTATGTGCCCCATTATGAGCTTGTGGGCGACTATCCTTTTCAAACGTCCGGGCAGTGAATTTTTTCCAGTATGGTTACAGACTTTTGTCTGTAATTTCCCCATGGCCTATTTCTGGCAGATCTTTTTCTGTGGCCCTTTGGTACGTTGGCTGTTCCGTCTCCTGTTTTGCAGAAAAAGCGGCGTATCTCCCAAGAAAGTTTCACAGGAGGGGTTAAGGCAGGAACATCATATTTCCGTTTGAAAAATTCCATATCAGTAAGTAGTCGTTTTACATAGAGAGTGATTCAGCAGTAGGTTAATCAAAGACAGCGTGAAAGGCCTGCTCGAGATCGGCAATGAGATCTTGTGCATTTTCAATACCGATAGACAATCGAATTGTGTTGGGATAAATACCGCTGGCTAGAAGTTCTCTTTCGGTAAGCTGAGAATGTGTAGTACTGCCGGGATGGATGGCCAAGGATTTGGCGTCGGCTACATTGGCCAGCAGGGAAAAGATTTCCAGATGGTCAATAAAAGTTTTAGCTTCTTCTGCGCCGCCTCGAATACGGAAAGTGAAGATAGAACCCGCATACAAGGGAAAATATTTTTTTGCTAATCCGTGGTAGGGGTTATCCGGTAAAGACGGATGATAAACCTGCTCCACATAAGGGCTGTGGGATAAGTAATCGACAATGGCTAAAGCATTCTGGTTGTGGCGCTCCACCCGTAGGGAAAGGGTTTCCAACCCTTGTAAAAAGAGAAAAGAGTGGAGGGGGCTCAATGTGGCTCCGGTATCTCTGAGCAAAATAACACGGGCCCGGAGAATATAAGCCAGGTTACCGAATGCCTCCACAGGGACTAGGCCGTGGTAACTGGGGTCCGGAGAGGTAAAGAGAGGAAAACGGCCGGAAGCGGCCCAATCAAATTTTCCAGAATCTATCAGAATACCGCCGATACTGGTGCCGTGGCCGCCGATAAATTTGGTGGCAGAATGTACGACAATATCCGCACCGTGTTCGATAGGACGAAACAAATAGGGGGTGGCGAAGGTGTTATCCACAATGACAGGGATCCCATAGCCGTGGGAAAGGCCGCTTAACGCCTCCAGATCTATCATATTGCCGTTGGGATTTCCCAAGGATTCCACAAAGACCGCCTTGGTATTGGATTGAAAAGCGGATTCAAAATGAGAAAGGTCGTCCGGATCGACGAACGTCGTAGTGATGCCATATTGTTTGAGCGTATGAGCCAACAGATTATAGGTGCCGCCATATAAAGTGCTGGCGGCGACAATATGGTCGCCTGCACCGGCAATATTAAGGATAGAATAGGTGATAGCCGCCGCGCCAGAGGCGGTGGCCAAAGCGCCCGCGCCGCCCTCCAAAGTGGCCATACGTTTTTCAAAGACATCTGTGGTAGGATTCATGATGCGGCTGTAAATGTTGCCGTTTTCCTTAAGGCTAAATAAAGCCTCTCCATGGTTGCTATCCTGGAAGACATAAGAGGCTGTTTGATAGATGGGGACGGCCCGAGAACCGGTAGAGGGATCCACCTCTTGGCCCGCATGTACCTGTAACGTTTCAAAATGATAATAGTGTTTCATCAAGAATCCTCCTTCAATTGCACTCTGTTTCTAAATAATAGTAATTTGATATGTATTATATAATTTAAATTCCTAGCTTGTCAATATGATTTGCAAAAATAGAAAAATACAAAAGATTTTTTATAATAATGAATTTAGAAACTTTTTATTGAATGCAATCGTAGTTGTCGGTTATCTTGCTTTGACGACTGTATTTTGTATAGCCTACCTGTCAGAAATAAAAGAGGATTCTAAAAAATGATTTTCCGAAAAAATTAAGATTTATTAGCCCAAAAGATTGGTTATTTTTTGTAAATAAAAAGAGGGATAGCGGAAAATAGAAGCGCATATGGATAGAAGGAATGGAATCCATAGAGTTCTATGGAAAAGGAAAACGAAGGGAAACTATTTATGGAGGTGCGGGTTATGAAGTTTGGAAGGAAGGTCATTTGTGCAGTCCTGAGCGTATGTATTCTATGGTCGTTCCCCTGTGGCGTATCGGCGCTGAGTGATGAAGAAATCCCTGCCCCGGCCGCAGTTTTAATGGAGGCGAATTCCGGCCGCGTTTTATATGAAAAGAATGCCCATGAAGTACGGGCATGCGCTTCTATCACCAAGGTGATGACCTTACTATTAGTGATGGAAGCCATCGATTCCGGCAAAATTAGTTGGGAGGATCCCGTTACCGCTAGCGAGCACGCTTCCTCCATGGGGGGATCAGATATCTGGTTAGAACCGGGAGAGACCATGACGGTGGATGAGATGGTGAAAGCCACCGTGGTAGCTTCCGCCAACGATGCGGCGGTAGCCTTGGCGGAGCTGGTGTCCGGTACAGAAGAGGCCTTTGTAGCAGAGATGAACAAAAAAGCCGCAGAATTGGGAATGAAGGAGACGGTATTTAAAAACTGCAATGGCCTGGATGAGGAGGGGCATGTCACCAGCGCCTATGATGTAGCGCTGATGTCCCGGGAACTGATAAAGCACGAGGAAATTTTCCACTATACTTCTATTTGGATGGATACTCTACGTGGAGGGAAGACACAGATTGTCAATACGAATAAGCTGTTAAAAAGCTACCAGGGGATCACCGGGCTGAAGACAGGGACCACGGGACAGGCGGGAAGCTGTATTTCTGCTACCGCTGAACGGGATCATTTGAAATTGATCGCCGTTACGCTGGGGAGTGCCACTGGAAAAGAACGTTTTACGGCCGCTTCCACTTTGCTGGATTATGGATTTGCCAATTATGCGGTAGCGGTGCCCTCTTTGCCGGAGGACGCCATTGTTCCCATTCCAGTGGAAGGGGGAATGCAACAGGTCGTGGGGACAAAGGCTGAAACGCCGGATAGCGTCCTGCTCCCCAAAGGAAAAGAATCCGCTATGGAAACCCAGGTAGAACTCAGCGAAAAAGTAGAAGCGCCCGTTACCCAAGGGCAGGTAGTAGGAAAGATCGTTTACCGTTTGGAAGGAGAGGTAGTGGCTGAAAGCGAAATCACCGCCACGGAAAATATCGAGCAGATTTCTTTTTTTGCGGTTTTAGGGGTTTTGATGCAGCAGTTTTTCGCTTTGTAAAAAGAGAATGGACAAAAAATGAATAATTAGCGAATTGTTAAGAAAATTGTGCAGTTCGCCTTGCAAATACAGGCAATATATAGTAAAATATAAGCAAGTTAAAAAGAGGAGGCAGTCTATATGGCAATAAAACTGAGCGACCAGCATGTAGCTGGATTTATTAACCCTCAGGAGTTAACGGCCATCGCGCCCCAGGTAAAACTGGCGCACGAAGCCCTGCATTCTGGCACAGGTCTCGGCAATGATTTTATCGGTTGGGTTCATCTTCCCACTGATTATGATAAGGAGGAGTTTGCCCGCATTAAGGCTGCGGCGGAGAAGATCAAATCGGATACCGACGTGTTTATCGTTATCGGTATTGGCGGTTCTTATCTGGGAGCCCGGGCAGCCATTGAGTTTTTAAAGTCCCCCAATTATAATGTGATGAAGAAAGATACTCCGGAAATTTACTTTGCGGGCAACAGCATCAGCTCAACCGCTCTTAGCGAACTGATTGAGTTGTGCGAAGGGAAAGACGTATCCATCAATATGATTTCCAAATCCGGTACCACAACAGAGCCGGCTATTGCATTCCGAGTATTCCGGGAAATTTTAGAGAAAAAGTATGGCAAAGAGGGCGCGCGTCAGCGTATCTATTGTACCACGGACAAAGCCCGCGGTACTTTGAAAAAGTTGGCCACAGAAGAAGGTTATGAGACCTTTGTGGTTCCGGACGATGTGGGCGGACGCTATTCTGTTTTGACCGCAGTAGGTTTGCTGCCTATCGCCGTAGCGGGTGCTGATATTGACGCTTTGATGGCGGGCGCCGCCCAAGCGGAGAAGGATCTGGATAATCCGGATCTGGAGACCAACGACTGTTATAAGTATGCCGCCCTGCGCAATATTTTGTATCGCAAGGGCAAAGAAGTAGAAGTGCTGGTCAGCTATGAGCCCTGTTTTACTATGATGAATGAATGGTGGAAACAGCTTTATGGCGAGAGCGAAGGCAAAGACCACAAAGGATTGTTCCCGGCGTCTGTGGTATTTTCCACCGATCTGCATTCCATGGGCCAGTTTATTCAGGATGGCAAACGTTTAATGTTTGAAACGGTTGTATTGATCGATAAAGCCAAAAAAGAGCTTTATCTGGGAGAGGATCCGGACAATGTGGACGGACTTAATTTCCTGGCGGGCAAATCTGTGGCTTACGTCAATCAGAAAGCTTTTGAAGGTACAGTATTGGCCCATACTGACGGCGGCGTACCCAATGTGGTGTTGCACGTACCGGAAGTATCCGAGCATGAACTGGGCTATTTGATTTATTTCTTCGAGAAAGCTTGCGCTATCTCCGGTTATGTACTGGGTGTGAACCCCTTTGATCAGCCCGGTGTAGAAAGCTATAAGAAGAATATGTTCGCTCTGTTGGGAAAACCCGGATATGAGGCGGAGAAGGAAGCTTTGGAAGCCCGACTGAAGTAAAACAATAGAAGAAACCGCTTTGGCGGAATAATGATAAGGAGGAGTTTATTTATGATAACTCTGATTATTGGCAATAAAGGCTCTGGTAAAACAAAGAAATTGATTCAGCAAGCGAACGAGGCGGTTGAAAAGTCCAACGGCAATGTGGTTGTCGTGGAGAAGGGCACGAAGCTTACTTATGATATCACTCACAAAGCTCGCCTAATCGATACCGATCAATATGGCATTAAGGGATTTGATTCTTTTTATGGATTTATCAGCGGGATCTGCGCGGGCAACTATGATGTAACAGATATCCTGATTGATTCTACATTAAAAATCGGCGGCCGGGATATGAACGCTTTGGCGGATTTCTTAGAAAAGGCTAGCAAGCTGGCGGAGCAGACAGAGACCAGACTTACTTTCTCAGTATCTGCGGATGAGAGCGAATTGCCGGCGAGCATCAATGCGGTAGCTCAGAAGGTCTGATAAGAGAAGAAAATCCGGCTGAGATTCCGGTAAAATGATGAAAGAAAGGCTGCCGGAGAACGTGGTTCTCCGGCAGTTTGTACGCAAAAAAGAAAAATGCTTCCTTTAAAAGGTTGTAAAAAATATTTCTATTGACAAAAAGGCTGTGTCCCACTATAATAAATGAGTGTGACGCTGAGGTGTATCATGCTTCTTGAGCTAAAAAATGTATTTTTAAATGAGGGTGAAGAGCTCGCCCTGTCTTATCAAATGGATCTATCCAGTGAGGATTTTTACGGGATTAAGCCTTTTACTTCTCCGGTGGAAGTTCAGGTAACCGCAAAGAACCAAGCTGGAGCGGTTTCTTTGCAGGCAGAGGTGGCGTTCGATTTTTCTTATCCTTGCGACCGTTGTGCAGAGGAATTTACGAAACGGTATCAGTATTCCTTTGGGCATATGCTGGTGACATCTTTATATGACGATTCCAGTGAAGAGTATATTTTGGTAGAAGACTACCAGTTGGATCTGGACGAGTTGTTAAGAGCGGATATTTTGCTGGAATTACCCACAAAATTTCTGTGCCGGCCGGATTGCAAGGGGATTTGTCCGCAATGCGGCGTGAATCGGAACCGACACACCTGCAATTGTGTTATGCATCAGGTAGATCCCCGCTTGGAGGTTCTAAAACAACTGATAGATTAGTTTTTGATTTGCAAGGAGGTGCTGACAATGGCGGTACCCAAGAGAAAACATTCTCAGGCTAGAAGAGATAAGAGACGTTCCAACGTCTGGAAGCTGGACGCTCCTGCTCTGATGAAGTGCCCGCAGTGCGGTGAATATAAAACACCTCATAGAGTGTGTGGCAACTGCGGTTACTACAATGGCAGGGAAGTTGTGAAAAAGGAAGCTTAATGCATCCTATTGGCTTCCCCAAAAAGTAGAGGAGGAGAGATCCTTCTCTATTTTTTTATTTTGGATTCCAAAGAAGAGGAGAACAATGCCATGTCTGTGCGGATTACCGGCATAGAAAAGAATAGCTGTGCAGCCCGCCATGGCATTCAGCCGGGAGAAAAGCTGATTGCCATTGACGGAAATCCCATTTTGGATATATTGGATTATCGATTTTATGAAATCAATCCAAATCTCACGTTGCAGATCGAGAATACGATGGGAGAAGTTCGGCAAATTTCCATAAAAAAACGGGAGTACGACAGTATAGGTCTGGAATTTGAGACTTATCTCATGGATAAACAGCATAGTTGCCGGAATCAGTGCATCTTTTGTTTTATCGATCAGATGCCCAAAGGGATGAGAGAATCCCTTTACTTTAAAGACGACGATTCTCGGCTTTCTTTTTTGTTTGGCAATTATATTACGCTTACAAACTTGACGGAACATGAGATCAGCCGTATTATTAAGATGCACATCAGCCCTATGAATATCTCAGTGCATACCACCAATCCGGAACTCCGGGTAAAGATGATGCATAACCGGTTTGCCGGCAATGCGTTGGAAACTCTCAGACGGTTTGCTGAGGCAGGCATTAAAATCAATTGCCAGCTGGTGTTGTGTCCCGGTATCAATGACGGAGAAGAGCTCAAGCGTACCTTAAACGATTTAGAACAATTGTATCCCTCAATAGAGAGCATAGCGGCCGTACCGGTAGGGTTGACAAAATTTCGGGAGGGGTTATATCCGCTTACCCTGTATGAAAAGGAGAGCGCTTCTCAAGTTCTGGATATCATGGAGGAATTTGGAGATCGATGCCTTCAAAGGTATGGGACCCGGATAGCCTATCCGGCGGATGAGTTTTTTCTAAAGGCTGAGAGGGAAATTCCGCCTACTAGTTATTATGGGGAACTTGCTCAGTTAGAAAATGGCGTAGGGCTGATATCCCTATTGAGGGAGGAGTTTGGATTTGCTTTGGAAGATACCCAGGCGTTTCCCCTTTCCCGTCACGTTACACTGGCTACAGGAGTGGCGGCTTATCCTTTCCTCCAATCTTTGTTTTTCCAGGCCCAAGAAAAATTTGCCGGCTTGTCTGGCGAAGTAGTGGCCATCCGCAATGAATTTTTTGGAGAGACTATTACCGTTTCCGGTTTGGTCACCGGAGGGGACCTGATTCGTCAATTGCAAGGCCGGGAGTTGGGGCAAGAATTGCTAATCCCCGCCTGTATGCTGCGCCAAGAGGGAGATTTATTTCTTGACGACGTCTCTCTAGAAGAGGTAACAGACGCCCTGCATGTACCCGTGCGGGTCGTTCCAAATGATGGACAGCTTTTGCTGGACGCAATGTTAGGGGAGTGATTCATGGATGTCAAAACCTGTGGTGGCTATTGTGGGGCGTCCCAATGTGGGAAAATCCACACTGTTTAATAAATTAGTGGGGCAGCGGTTATCCATTGTAGATGATACGCCGGGGGTTACCCGTGATCGTATCTATGGGGATTGCCAGTGGAGGGGCCGCACCTTTTCCCTAGTGGATACTGGTGGCATTGAACCCCATTCGGACGATGTCATTTTAAAGCAGATGCGCCGTCAGGCGGAATTGGCTATCGATGCCGCGGATGTTATCGTATTGGTGACAGATTTAAAAAGTGGCTTGGTGGCTACCGACGAAGAAGTAGCCAGCATGCTGCAAAAAAGCGGGCGTCCGGTGATATTATGCGTTAATAAATGCGACCGGGTAGGGGAGCCCCAGCCGGAATTTTATGAATTTTATAATTTGGGGTTGGGGGATCCTGTCCAGGTGTCCTCTGTACATGGACATGGCACTGGCGATTTATTGGATGCTATTTTTGAATATTTTCCGCCGGAAACCGGAGAAGAGGAGGAAGAGGACCTCATCCGGGTAGCGGTCATTGGGAAACCCAATGCGGGGAAATCTTCCCTGGTCAACAAGATTACCGGGGAGAATCGCTGTATCGTCTCTGATATTGCGGGAACCACTAGGGACGCCATTGATACTACTGTGGAAAATTCCTATGGCCGTTTTACTCTGATTGATACCGCTGGGCTGCGACGCAAGAGCAAAGTGGATGACGCTATCGAAAAGTACAGCGTACTGCGCGCCAAGATGGCCATTGAACGGGCCGATGTGTGCGTTATTATGATAGACGCCACGGAAGGGTTTACGGAACAGGATTCTAAAGTGGCGGGGCT
Source organism: uncultured Clostridia bacterium (assembly GCA_904420155.1). GTDB lineage: Bacteria > Bacillota > Clostridia > Oscillospirales > Acutalibacteraceae > CAJFUH01. The sequence goes on along the minus strand of CAJFUH010000039.1, from coordinate 1,304 downwards.
GGCTCACGAAGCGGGCAAGGGCTGTGTGATTGCCGTCAATAAATGGGATGCCGTGGAAAAAGACGGAAAGACCATGCAGCAATTTAAGAAGAAACTGGAAGTGGATTTTTCCTTTATGTCTTACGCCCCTATGGTTTTTATTTCTGCCAAAACGGGACAGCGGCTGGATAACCTGTTTTCCTTGATTAAATCGGTATCCAACGCTAACGCTATGCGTATCTCTACTGGTATGCTAAACGACCTTCTGGCTCAGGCGACCGCCCGTGTACAGCCTCCTACGGATAAGGGGAAACGGTTGAAGATCTATTATATGACCCAAGCATCGGTTAAGCCGCCTACTTTTGTATTTTTTGTCAATGCGGCAGAATTGTTCCATTTTTCCTATCAACGATACCTAGAAAACCGGATTCGCGAGACGTTTGGAATGGAAGGCACCCCGATCCGTTTTGTCATTCGCGAACGGGGGGATAAATAAAAGAGGGAGAAAGAATCGTTATGTGGACTATCATTGGGGAATTTTGCAGGACATATGGGTTACAGATCATTGCAGTGGCTTTAATTGGATATCTATTAGGAAGTATCAGCTTTTCTATCATCATTACTAGAAAATTTGAACAGAAAGCTGATATCCGTACCATGGGGAGCGGAAATGCAGGCTTTACCAATGTATTGCGTTCGGTAGGAAGGTTGCCGGCTACGCTGACATTGATTGGGGATTTTGGAAAAGGCGTGGTGGCGGTCCTAATCGGAAAGTTGATCTTTCAATTTTTTTCAGGAACGCCGGATATTTCTTTTACCGTAACACAATACGGCGCTTATCTTGCCGGATTTGCCTGCCTAATGGGGCATTTGTTCCCTTGCTATTTTGGCTTTCGGGGAGGCAAAGGGGTGCTGACCACGGCTGCTATGATGCTGTTGATCGATTGGCGGGTCTTCCTGATCGAAATTGCTGTTTTCCTGATTGTTTTTCTAATTTTCCGGATTATTTCCCTGTCTTCGGTGATTGCAGCAAGCTTATATCCGGTTTCCACCTTTGCGGTGACTTGCTTTGTCGATTATTTGCCTAACCATAGGGCGGGCGTTGACTATCCGCTGAGCTATGTGGTGATTACTACTCTGGTAGCGTTGCTTATCGGCGTAGTGGTTATTATTAAACATCGGCAAAATATCAAACGGATATTGGCGGGTACGGAAAAGAAAATTACCCCGAAAAAACGGAAGGCATAAAAAACGCAAGGCTGTTGTATATGCATACAAAGCATGTACAACAGCCTTTATAAATATCTCTGATGGTGGATGATGAC
>CAJFUH010000038.1 GCA_904420155.1 uncultured Clostridia bacterium | reverse complement strand
TGTTATAGGATATCTTTTTAATGTGTACTTCTTATTAATATCTCATGGAAATTTTGCGAAAAAGTTGTCATCAAGTTGTAAACAGTCGTTTTTCTGTTTGAAAATTACGATAAAAAGATTCTTACCCTATCTTATTAGGGGAGAAACCATGGAATTCCTGATTTTAGATTTCAGGACAAATAAATTTCTCAAGAGATTGCTACATGATGGTATCAAAATATTAGCCGGACTAGAATCGGACATGTTGACTTGCCACATGCTGGGGCGCGCTACTGCTCCCTCATCAGGGATTTCTCAATTGTCTCTGTACATTAACGCTACAAAAAGGAAAGCCAAGAAAAATCGGAATCTTTCCCTGCGTTTGCAAAGAAAGTTGTCCGAAAAGCATAAAAAAGGTATAATCATGATAGTTCATATATAAGACAGGTGAATGTTATGTATATTGCAGATCTTCATATTCATTCCAAATATTCTCGCGCCACTAGCCGGGACTGTGTCCCCGAGTATCTGGATTTATGGGCCCGGAAGAAGGGGATCGCCCTTATTGGGACAGGGGATTTCACCCATCCTGCCTGGAGGCAGGAGCTCAAAGACAAGCTGACGCCGGCGGAAGAGGGTTTGTATATCCTGAAGGAAGATGCCTGCATCACCCAGGATACCGCGGCAGAGCGAAGTAAGACCCGGTTTGTGGTCACCGGGGAAATCAGCTCCATCTATAAGAAAAACGGCAAGGTTCGCAAGGTGCACAACGTCATTATACTTCCCGGTTTGGAGGAAGCGGAGGTGCTGTCCCGCAAGCTGGAGGCTATCGGCAACATCCATTCGGACGGCCGCCCTATTTTGGGGCTGGACAGCCGGGATTTGCTGGAGATTACGCTGGAATCCTGCCCTCAGGCGGTATTTATCCCCGCCCATATCTGGACGCCCCATTTTTCCCTGTTTGGGGCGTTCTCCGGATTTGATACCATTGAGGAGTGTTTTGAGGATCTGACCCCTTATATCCATGCGCTGGAAACAGGCCTTTCTTCCGATCCTCCCATGAACTGGCGGATTTCGGCTTTGGACCGTTATCATCTTATTTCCAACAGCGACGCCCATTCCCCTTCAAAGCTGGGCCGGGAAGCAAACCTGTTAGAGACGGAGCTTTCCTACCCGGCCCTATCCAGGGCCTTGCAAGAAGGCGCGGAGGCGGGACTTACGGGCACTATCGAGTTTTTTCCCGAAGAGGGCAAATACCATTACGATGGGCACCGAAACTGCAAATTGTGCCTGACCCCTGGAGAGACGGAAAAGCTGGGGGGAAAATGTCCCATTTGTGGGAAGAAGATCACCATCGGCGTCCAGCACCGGGTGGAACAGCTGGCAGATCGGCCGGAGGGGTATATCCCGCCCCACGCGGCGGCCTTTGAAAGCCTGGTTCCTCTGCCGGAGGTAATCGCCGCATCCACCGGCCTTTCTGCCGCCAGCAAGAAGGTGGGGGCTCAGTATGAGGCCCTTCTAAAAAATCTGGGATCGGAATTTCAGATTTTGAGAGAAGTGCCTTTGGAGGATATCGGCAGGCAGGCTGGTCCCTGTGTCCAGGAAGGGATTCGTCGGTTGCGGGCAGGGCAGGTGGAGCGCGATCCGGGGTACGATGGGGAATACGGGGTCATCCGGCTGTTGGACCCATCGGAGCGGGAGAGCCTAAACGGCCAAACCAGCCTGTTTGGGGTTCCGGCCCCCAAACCGAAGAGAAAACCCAAACAGGCGGCTTCCCGGATGAAGGAAAAAGATGAAAGCAAAGACCCATTGCCCGCAGAGAAAAAGGTCCGGCAAACGGATCTGCTGGCGCCGCTCAATCCGGAACAAAAAAACGCGGTGCTGGCCGAGGATCCTTTGGTGGCGGTAGTGGCCGGGCCGGGCACAGGAAAGACCAAGACGTTGGTTACCCGTATCGCTTATCTGGTGGAGCAATGCGGCGTAAAGCCTTCGGAGATCACCGCAGTGACCTTTACCAAGAAAGCGGCGGCGGAGCTGAGGGAGCGGTTGGAAAAACAGTTGGGGGGAAAGAGTTCGGTGCACGGCATGACCATCGGAACCTTCCACTCCATCTGCCTGCAATGGCTCACCCGGCAAAAGGGGCAGGTTACCCTGCTGGATGAATACCAGGCCAGGGAGATAGCCAGCCAGGTTATCCAGGAGCTGAAAATGAAAAAGAGCCCCCAGGCCCTTTTGCGGGAGATTTCCCAGAGGAAAAACCAGCCGGCGGGGGAAGCGGAAGAGGACAGCGCCTATACCCGATATCAGGAGAAATTACAGGAAGCGGGGGCGCTGGACTTCGACGACCTGCTGTTGCAGACGGCGGCCTTGTGGTGGGAAGGCAAAAAAGAAGCCTTTCCCCACCTGTTGGTGGACGAATTCCAGGATATCAACGAGGTTCAATACCAGTTGATCCGTTTGTGGAGCCAGAAGGGAAAAAGCCTGTTTGTCATCGGGGATCCCGACCAGTCCATCTACGGTTTCCGCGGCTCCCAGGCCCGCTGCTTTGAGCGGCTGCAAGCCGATTTCCCAACCTATCGGGAGATCCGCCTTGTGCAGAATTACCGGTCTACCCCGGAGATCCTAGCCTGCGCCCTCCCGGTGATCTCCCATAATCCCGGGGAAGAGAGGATGTTGCGAGCCAATCGGGAGAGCGGGGTACCCGTCCGCCAGATGGAGAATCCCAGCGACCTGTCCGAAGGGATTGCCGTGGCCAAGGAGATCAATCAGATGGTGGGGGGCATCGATATGTTGGATGCCCAGGCGGCGTCCCAACGGCAGGAGAGGGAAAAGGCCAGGAGCTTTTCCGACATCGCCCTGTTATATCGCACTCACCGGCAGGCCCGGGAGCTGGAGCGGTGCCTTCGGAAAGAGGGTATTCCCTACATTGTGGTAGGGCGTGAGAATATTTTGGAAAAGGAAACGGTACAAGGAATCGTCGGATTTTTCCGGTTCCTGCTGTATCCCCAGGAGAGCCTTTCCCTGAAATGCGCGATGAAAGCCGTGGGCCATATTCCCGCCGATCTGGTGGAGAGCTTTGCCTGCAAATGGGAAAAGGAAACGGCAGGCCCAACCTGGGAAGAGAGGATGCAAAGGGTAGAAACAGAATTTTCCGACGTGGAAAGCGTGGCGCGGTGGATGGAGGCCATGAAGCGGTATCATCCAAAGGTAACAACAGGAAGGCCCCAAAAGCTCATAGGGGAATGGGTCCAGGAATATGGCCTGCCGCCCAGTGACGAGATCGAGAAATTGCAGAATATGGCGGTGTTTTACACCAGTATGGAAGAGTTCTTAGAAAACCTGCTGCTGGGCCAGGAAAGCGATATTATGCGCAGCGGAGGCAAGGAGTACCTTTCCGACGCCGTCCGCCTGATGACCCTGCACGGCTCCAAGGGATTGGAATTCCCCGTGGTATTCCTGTGCGGCGTCGGGAAGGGAGAAATCCCTTTAGAGCGACCAGACCGCCCTGCCGATATAGAGGAAGAGAGAAGGCTTTTCTACGTGGGGCTCACCCGCGCCAAGGAGGAGCTGTATTTGATGACTTCCCAGAGTCCTTCTCCTTTCTTATCGGAGATTCCGCCGCAATGCTTGGAAAAAGTAGAACATCAAAGCAGCCGTCAGCCATGGACAGGAAAACAATTGAGTTTGTTTGATTAAATGATAGCAAAGCAAAGGAGCAGCTAACCATATCCGGTTAGCTGCTCCTTTTTGATGAGTAAAATAGCTAAGAATGCTGTTCTATTTGCTTAGAACGCTCGTATAATGACAAAATACGATAGCGGTAATAATTTGCCTGC
>CAJFUH010000037.1 GCA_904420155.1 uncultured Clostridia bacterium | reverse complement strand
GAACGGATAATTGTTGTTTTTATTACAATTCTTTTGTCTTTCTATAAACGGCATGGGATATCAACTCTGGGAAAGTATTGTTATACTAATATACTTTTATTTTAAACTCATTTTTTTATAGTGATAACGATACCTTTTTTATTCCACCAAACAGGTATCTTAAAAGTCAATCTCCTCCGGATCCTGCGGGCTCACTTCCAGGTGCATCTCCTGGCTTTCAATAAATTCTTTTGTGGTAATTTTTTCAATAGACATCTTCAGGTATCTTCCCTGCGCCTCAACTGCAACGGTCCCATCCTCCAATAAAATTTCTCCGGTCCCTTCAAAAATACGGCGGGTACTTTTTGTAATGCGTCCCACCACTTTTAACGGCACATCCAGCGGGACCGGCCTTCTGTACTTGAGAGAGAGTTCTACCGTGACCCCCCACATCTCCGGTTCCCGGATCATCACAGCCCGTCCAATCGTTTCATCTAAAATAGCGGCGGATACGCCTCCATGCAATCTGCCGGGATAACTTTGGTGTTCCTGCAACGGCTGAAAAATGGCCACCAGTTCTTCATTATCCATTTCGTAAAAGAACGCTTTGAGGCCCATGGGGTTATCCACTCCGCAAGCAAAGCATTGCCGTGCGTTCTCCTGCTTTTTTACTACTTTATGTTTCATAAAATTCCTCCTCAACCATATGCTGATATCCTCTGTACCAGCAAAACCAGGGCTGTTCCTGTGGATATGGATAAAAAATTTAAAATTGCTTTCCCTTTATTATACAACAAATTCATTCTTCTTGCATCAGAAAGATTTTCATGCATATGATGGAATACAGTCTATTTATAAGGTGGAACTTCTTATGCTGTTTGTCATCATCGCCATATGCCTGATTGTCCTGGTGGCTGTATACGCCTGCCTCTGTATGAGCTCCCATGATGATTGATCCTCTCATAAGCCATGGGATAGAATCTCTATGAGGATACGGCAGACGGCGTCTACCTCTCCCTGGGACAGGCCCGCATACAGGGGAAGCGTGAGAATCCTACGGGAGATATCCAGGGCAACCGGGGTCCTTTCAGGATCAAACTTACCCCGGTAGCAATGGAACGCGCTGGTAATGGGATAAAAATATTTTCTGGCAAAAATATGATGCCGTTTCAGTCCTTCATAAGCGCTATCCCTCTGCAACTCTGTAGCAAAAAGCACCGGAAAATAACCGTAGTTATAGGTCACGCCCTTTTGTTTTAGCGGTAAACGGATCCCCTTAGTTCCAGAAAGCACTTCCCGGTAACGCAGAGCCGCCTGCTTCCTCTTTTTTGTTTCTTCTTCAAAATGCCGTAGGTTACATAATCCCATAGCCGCCTGAAACTCGTTCATTTTCGCGTTGGATCCCACACCATCCACGATGGTTTCGGAAAGGATTCCAAAATTTTTCAGCTTATATAGCTCTTTTCCCAAAGTCTCCTCCCGGTAAGCCACCGCTCCCCCCTCGATGGTATGAAACACTTTGGTGGCATGGAAGCTAAACATAGAAGCGTCCCCAAAACAGGCGCAGTTCACCCCATCCTTTGTCTCCCCAAAAGCGTGGGCAGCGTCATAGATCACCTTTAGCCTATATTTTCGGGCGATCTGTTCAATTTTCTCGATTTCACAGAGGTTCCCATAAACATGAACCGGAAGGATGGCCGAGGTCTTTTCTGTCACCAGTTCCTCTATTCGGGCGGCGTCCATGGTATAATCCGAATCCTTGATATCGCAAAAGACGGGCTCCAAGCCGTTCCGTACGATGGCATGGGTGGTGGAAGCAAAAGTAAACGGCGTGGTAATGACCTCTCCGGTTAAGCCCATAGCCTGCAAGGTCAGTTCCAGCGCCATATGCCCATTGGAGAACAGGGAGAGGTGTGGCGCGTGCAGATATTCTTCTAATTGGCGTTCCAGCCGCTCATGGTATTCCCCCATATTGGTGAGCCAGCGGGATTCCCACAGGGGACGGATTTCCTGAAGGTATTCCTCCCAAGGAGGCATAGAGGAGCGGGTAACACGGATCTCCTGATTTGGTTCCATCGCACACCGCCCTATTCCCTTTCGTCTAACTGCCGCAAATAATAATTTCTGCGCAGGGATTGCAAATATTTCATATTCTTGGGGTATTCCTCCTGGTACCTTCGCTTCTGCGATTGCTGGATCAAAGGATAATGGGCGACAATTTCTTCCAAAGCTCCAGGCAGGCTGGTCTTTAAATATTCCCTTTCATCAAAAGCATTGCCCCGGAATACCTCCTTGAGCACCCCGTAACTTTTGCTGTAATAATAGCGTTTATCCGAACACACATCTTTGAGTACCTGGACTACCGGGACCCTTTCCCCTATCGCCAACACCAAAGCATGGTAACGGTTGCATACCACAAGCTGGGCATGGGATAAAAGGGCGACGGCGTCCTCCACAGGAAGGTATCCAAAGGTGCTCCAGTCATATAACTCCATCTCCAACCCAAATTCCTGGAGGCAGCGCCCCTGATCCATCCCACCCTCTTCCGGTGCAAACGGCAAAAAGACCGTGGATAGCCCATAACGCGATTTCATTTCTTTCTGGAATTGCAGCAATTCCTGTTTGTATTCTTCCAGCAGGGAAAAGGGGTAATACCATTCCATCACCAGATAAGGTTGTGTGGGGAGGGTCCCACGGGGGCGCTTACCTTTTAGTGTTGGATGTAAAAATAATAGGTCATCTGGAACATATTGGATTGTTTCAGGCCCGATCCCCAATCGCAGCAAATGGGCCCGGGAATAAACCGTATCCCGCACAGCAAACTGGATATTGCCAAACATCTGAAAAAAGCTGAAGAAAAATTCTGTGCTTTCGTCAAAGGGCCCAAAGGTATTCCCGGCAAATATTATTTTTTTCCCAAATTGGTTGGCGATCAGCATAGGGATCAGAATGGCCCATAAATCCTCTTTCCGGTCGCCGCTGCTCCAATAGTGGTTAAAGTATCCCCCTCCCGTCACCACCAAAAGATCCAGCGGGGCGATGGCTAGATAAAGTTCCCGGCTGTTTTCCAAACGGTTGAGCAAATCAATCGGAATGGCCGCCGGCTTCCGATTGGCCTCCCCTCCTATCCGGCGCAGAATCTGCTGCCACTTTGACATTTGCCCCTGCTCCGGCGCCACCCTTACCTGGCAAAGGGTAAGGTCATAATCCGATAAATAATCCTCTTGGATCCGTTCCACAAACAAATGGTCATAGGTAAAGAGCGTGACCCGGTCCTCCTTTGTAACCCAATCGTAGACGGTATTGACCATCATGGCATAATCGCCCAGATTGGCGTCTGAAAAAGGTCCGGTAAATCCAATATTTCTTCCCATTTTTCTTCCCTCTTTTATGTTCTCCAGTCAATCAGGCATTCTACCGCATCCACATCAAAAACCGGAATATGCCGGCTGCGGGAGACTTCCGTGCGTTCTGCAAAAGAATCGTCGATCAAAATTGCGTCCTGTTCCTTTATGGCGTCGGACTTTTTTTCTCCCTCTCCTATCTGTATCACCTGATGAAACAATCCCTGGCTGATACAATGCTTTTCCAACGTTTTTCCCAGATCCCCTCTATGGCGAGTGAGCAGGACGACCCGTTTGCCTTGTCCCACCGCCTGATATAAAAACATAAGCACGATCCGGTGTATTCCGCCGTCCCTACTGAGTAGGGTGTCGTCCAAATCCACATAAACCGCCTGATACGGGTAATCCACCCGATAACGGCTCACCAGCGCCCGGTCCACTTGCATAGCAAGACGGTTTTCCAGGATATCCACCTGCTTCCCCATAGCCTGGTACAACGTGAGCAAGGGAAGGTTTACCCCCATACACCGGGTTAGCCCCGAAGTCCCCCCGATACGCGCCGCGATCTCCAGCAATTTCCATTGTCCCCTGTTATCCTGTTTGATTTGAAAGAACCATGCCCCGTCAAATCGCAATCTCCCATTGATGGCAACGGCGATATCCCATACCGCCTGAGGAAGATCCTCCACACGGGAATCCACACTGATCCCATTGCGCATCCGGTTCCGGCTTCGCATCTTTGCAAATAACAGCGTTCCTTTCCGGTCGGTAAAGCAGTCTACCGTACACTCTTTCCCCGGCAGATATTCGCACAGCACCAAATCTTTTCCCTCACGGGACATCCCATCGTAGTCCGCCCGGCTTTGCAAGATCCTTGCACCCTGAGATCCCTGTCCGATATCCGGTTTTGCAAAGACGGGATAGGTATCCACTTCATCTATTTTGGCGTAGACCCTGGGAAGAAAAGGTTCCCCCTGGAAAAAAGAATAGGTCTTTCTTTTAGAGCGCGTGATCTCTACGGTTTCCACGGGACATGCCACCAACTCAGCGGATAGTTCCCTCCGGTGGCGAGCCAAAAACAGCAGTGCATCGTCATGGGCGGGATACAGGTACTGGATATGTTCCCGCTGTAAGACGGAATTTAACCGGGTAAGGAAATCCGGCTCCCCTATCCAAGGAACCTCCCCTGTCCATTCCTGATAGACCAGACGGGAATGGTCTTCCACACTGCTGATCCCATAAGTGGAAAACCACGTGGCATACTGGAGGGAACGGTGTAACTCCAGACCAATTTCCGTTCCCGCAGGAAAAACAGCTACCCGCCTGTTCTTAAATTCCACGGCTTCTTTTCCCTCCCCTCTTTTGTTTTCCTTT
>CAJFUH010000036.1 GCA_904420155.1 uncultured Clostridia bacterium | reverse complement strand
GTTTCGTCCACCTTTTCAAAGGCGGCGGATTCCAAAGGCAGCGCCTTTGGTCGTCCTCCGCAGAGGACGAAACACCCAAGCATTCCATAAGCTCAGGAGGGGAGGCCAAACAATCCGGTGGATTGTTTGGCCGTGGGGAACCCTAGCGAGGGGTTCCCCATCCTCCGCCCGCTTGTGTGGTCTGCTAAGGGAAATTGTCCTTTTGGACAGCCTGGGTTTTTTAAGAAAACCGGAAAAATAGGAAATTAGGAAAAGAAAAGTACCACATTTTTATACGTTTTCAGGTCAATTAAAACGTACGGAATGTGGTACTTTTTTGGTTTGAGGAGGTAAAAAAATGTACGAAAACAAAATGGGCGTTAAGCCTGTTTTCCCTTTGCTGGTGACCATGGCGCTGCCCGCTATGTTTTCCATGTTCGTTCAGTCCATGTACAATATTGTGGACAGTATCTTTGTCGCCCAGATTGGGCAGGACGCTTTGACTGCGGTTTCCCTGGCCTTTCCTATCCAGAATTTTATTCTGGCGGTGGCGGTGGGAACCGGCGTAGGTATCAATTCCCTGATCGCCCGTCGGCTGGGGGAAGGAAACCGGGAAGAGGCCAACCGGGTGGTGAGCCACGGCCTGCTGTTGGCGGCGGCTTCCGCGCTGTTGTTTGTGCTGTTCGCCGTCACCTGCGTCAGGCCGTTTTTCCGGGCCTATACTTCGTCCCCGGTGATCTTCGACTATAGCGTCCGGTACACCATGATTGTCACTACCCTGAGCTTTGGCACCATCATCCACATTTATGTGGAAAAGGTCATCCAAGCCACCGGTAAAATGACGTTGCCCATGCTTTTCCAGATCATCGGATGTGTGGTAAACATCGTACTCGACCCTATTCTGATCTTTGGATTGGGCCCCATCCCCGCGATGGGGATCGACGGTGCGGCTATCGCCACCGTGACCGGGCAGATCACTTCCATGTTATGCGCGGTAGGGCTTCTGTTGTTCCGGCCCCATGACGTGAAGCTCAGCTTCCATGGGTTCCGGTTTGAATGGAAGCTTGTAAAAAATATTTACGCGGTGGGCGTGCCATCTATCCTTATGAATTCGGTCAGCTCCGTGCTGGTGATGGGGCTCAACGCTATCCTGATCTCCGTACACGAGCTGGCGGTGTCCCTGCTGGGCATTTACTTTAAGTTACAATCTTTTGTCTTTATGCCGGTAAGCGGGCTTACCCAGGGGGCCATGCCGATCATGGGATACAATTACGGCGCGAAGAAGCGGTGCCGTTTGACCCAGACCATCCGGGATTCCCTGATTCTCGCCGTAGCCATTATGGCCGCGGGAACTGTTGTGTTCTGCGTATGGCCATCGGAACTTCTGTACCTGTTTAACGCCACCCCGGAGCTGCTGGAAATTGGGATTCCCGCTTTACGCCTGCTGTCTGTCAGCTTCGTGTTCGCGGCCTGTTCCCTGATTTTTGCCACCCTGTTCCAGGCGGTGGGCAAGGGAGGACAAAGCCTGCTGATTACCCTGCTGCGGCAGTTGATCCTTATCCTGCCCTTTTCCTATCTGGCGGTAAACCTGCTGGGAATGGGCCTGGAAGCGGTTTGGATCACCTTTATTGGTGCGGAAGCTGTGACCACTTTAGCGTGCCTGTTTTTATACCGCCGGTTTTACAAAAAAGAAATTGCCCCTTTACCGCGGTAGGAAAGGGGCAATGGCACTACCGACATAGCGCGTGTCGCTCTTTGTTGGTAGCAATATTGGAATTTTTTAGCCCGGAGATTGGGGAACCCCTCGCTAGGGTTCCCCACGGCCAAACCGTCCCCCGGACGGTCTGGCCTCCCCTCCTGAGCTTGTGGGGATCTTGAGAATTTCGCCCATTGCGATGGGCGAGGAAGGGCTCCGCCCCTCCACCCCACAAGCTTTTGTAAAAGCTTGACCAAAACTTTTACGTTTCAGCGTGGGCGGTTGGGTTCCTTTTTTAGGACAACTTCAGATCGCGATTTGCCCCACCGCAGGTGGTGAAAAAGGCGGGCGAAAACTTTACGTTTCTTCGCGGGCAACCTGTTTTTTTCCAAAGAAAGCTCAGGGTGCGGCGTGCCCCACCGCAGGTGGTTTCTCAAACTGGCTGTTATACAGATTGGCGTAAAAGCCGTTTTTCTCCATCAATTGCTCGTGGGTCCCTTGTTCCACAATATCGCCGTCCTTCATGCATAAGATCAGGTCGGCGTCCTTGATGGTGGACAGACGGTGGGCGATCACGAAACTGGTGCGGCCTTTCATCAGGTTATCCATAGCCTTCTGGATGAGGATTTCCGTGCGGGTATCCACGGAGCTGGTAGCTTCATCCAAAATCAGGATCTTGGGATCGGAAAGGATGGCTCGGGCGATGGTGAGCAGCTGTTTTTGTCCCTGGGAAACATTGCTGGCCTCTTCATTGAGCACCATGTCGTATCCGCCGGGCAGGGTGCGCACAAAGTGGTCCACCTGGGCGGCCTTGGCGGCGGCGACAATCTCGTCGTCTGTAGCGTCCAGGCGTCCGTAGCGGATGTTATCCCGGATGGTGCCGTTATACAGCCAGGTGTCCTGCAATACCATGCCGAACAATCCCCGCAGGTCGTTGCGGCTGAAATCGCGGATGTCATAGCCGTCGATTAAGATAGCGCCTTCGTTCACGTCGTAGAACCGCATGAGCAGTTTCACCATAGTGGTTTTGCCCGCCCCGGTAGGGCCTACGATGGCGATTTTTTGGCCGGGTTCCACCACGGCGCTGAAATCGTTGATAATGATCTTATCCGGATTGTATCCGAAATGTACATGGGCAAACTGGACGCTGCCCTTGATGTTGGCGGTGGAATCGTCGTGATCCTTGTCTCCGTCAGGGGTGACGTGTACCAGGACGTTTTCTTTTACTTCCTCTTCCTCTTCCAGGAACTCAAACACCCGTTCCGCGGCGGCGGTGGTCTGTTGGAGGATATTGGAGATATTGGCGATCTGGGTGATGGGCTGGGTGAACTGACGCACATACTGGATAAAGGACTGGATACCGCCCACGGTAAGGCTGCCGGTGGTGGCCAGCCAACCGCCCAGGATGCATACCGCCACATAACCCAGATTGGCTACGAAATTCATTACCGGCATCATCAATCCGGATAGGAACTGGCTTTTCCAGGCGGAACCGTACAGGGTGTTGTTGTAGGTTTCAAAATCCTTTACGGAATTTTCTTCCCCGTTAAAGGCCTTCATCACCACATGGCCGCCGTACATCTCTTCCACATGGCCGTTGACATGGCCCAGGTATTCCTGCTGCCGCTTAAAATATTTCTGGGAATGTTTGACGATCACTAAGATAAAAATCAAAGCCACCGGGACGATGCACAGCGCCACCAGGGTCATCTGCCAGCTGATGGAGAACATCATCACCAGGATCCCGATAAAGGTGGCGGTGGATGTGATAATCTGGGTAATGCTCTGGTTTAAGGTAAGGCTCAGGGTATCCACATCGTTGGTGACACGGGACAGTACCTCGCCGTGGCTGGTGCGGTCAAAATAGCTCAGCGGCATCCGGTTGATTTTGCGGATGATGTCGTTGCGCAGGTTATAGGTGACCTTCATGGATACGCCGGTCATGATATATCCCTGGAGATAAGAAAACAGGGCGCTGACGATATACAGGCCGACCAGCCACAAAAGGATGCTGCCCACGGCGCCGAAATCGATGCCGTCGCTGGTACCGGTGATCTTTCCCATAATCCCCTGGAACAGCTCGTCGGTGGCGTTTCCCAGGATCTTAGGGCCAATGATGGTAAATACGGTGGATAAAACCGCGAATAGTAATACGAAAAAAATATGGATCTTGTATTTTCCCAGATAGCGCAGCAGTTTTTTCAGGCTGCCTTTAAAATCCTTGGCTTTTTCGCCGGGCATCATAGCGGAGCCGGGCCCCCGGCCCATGGGACCGTGACGGCGGGGCGCCGATGCGGAGGTTGCTGCCGGTTTACTCATTCCAATTCCTCCTTTGACAACTGAGATTGGGCGATTTCCTGATAGGTCTGACAGGTCTTCATGAGCTCTTGATGGGTGCCAATGCCCACGACTTTCCCTTCATCCAGTACGACGATCTGCTCCGCGTTCATAATGGTGCTGACGCGCTGGGCGACAATCAGCACGGTGGAATCGCCGGTGTAACGTTTCAGGGCTTTGCGCAGCGCCGCGTCGGTCTTAAAGTCCAAAGCGGAGAAGCTGTCGTCGAAAATGTAAATAGGCGCCTGCTTTACCAAAGCCCGGGCGATGGAAAGCCGTTGCTTCTGTCCGCCGGATACGTTGGAACCGCCTTGGGAAATATCGTTGTGAAAACCGCCTTCCGTGGCCTCGATAAAGTCCGTAGCCTGGGCGATATCGGCAGCCAGCTTTAGTTGTTCGTCTGTTGCCTCCTGGTCGCCGTAGCGCAGGTTGGAGGAAATATCTCCGGAGAACAGGATCCCCTTTTGCGGGACATAACCGATATACTGGCGCAGCTCATGCTGGGACAAGTGACGGATATCTTTGCCGTCGATGAGGATTTTCCCCCTGGTGGGATCGTAGAAACGGGGGATCAGATTGATCAGGGTAGATTTTCCGGAACCGGTGGAACCGATAAAGGCCGTGGTCTGTCCCGGCAGGGCGGTAAAGCTGATATGTTCCAGCACGTCGCTTTCCGCGTTTTGGTAACGGAAACTGACGTCGCGGAATTCTACTTTTCCCTGGGGCCGTCCCCCGAAGGTATCGGGATGTTCGTCATCCATCACCGAAGGCTGCGTAGCCAGCACTTCTGCGATACGGTCGGCGGAGACAGCGGCGCGGGGCACCATGATAAACATCATGGCGATCATCAGGAACGCCATAATAATCTGCATGGCGTACTGCATAAAGGCCATCATATCGCCCACCTGCATCGTGGACTGCTCAATTTGATGGGCTCCTACCCACACGATGACCAAAGTGATGGCGTTCATCATAAACATCATAGTGGGCATCATAAATACCATCACCCGGTTGACAAACAGGTTGGTGCGGGTGAGATCCTGGTTGGCTTTGTCAAACCGGTTTTCTTCAAATTTCTGGGTTCCAAAGGCGCGGAT
>CAJFUH010000035.1 GCA_904420155.1 uncultured Clostridia bacterium | reverse complement strand
GGGAATCGAACCCACACGACCAGCTTGGAAGGCTGGGATTCTACCATTGAACTACACCCGCATTTCAGCGACGGTTGATATTTTATCATCAATCCGCCGCAATGTCAATACTTATCTCAAAATTTTCCTAAATTTTTTAAGAAAGCTTTAATTCCAGCTTTTCTCCCCCCACTAAATTAATGTTATGGATGGGAAAATCTGCATGTTCCACCAGTGCGGAGGTAATCTTATCCTCCACTTCCCGGCGGATGAGATTGCGTAAATCACGCGCCCCGCTCTTTCCTCCAATGGCATGATGGGCAAGCCAGCACAGCGCGCTGTCATCAAAGCTAAACTCAATTTCCCTTTCTTTCAAGGAACCCACATATTCTCCCAGCATCAGGCCGGCAATGGCGTGGAAATCTTCCTCTGTGAGAGGACGAAAGACCACGATCTCGTCAATACGGCTGAGGAACTCCGGGCGCAAAAAGTCAGATAACGCTTTCATGACCTTTTCTTTGGATAACTCGCTTTCACTCTTGGCAAAGCCCAATGCCCCATCTTTTTTATCGCTTCCTGCATTGGAAGTCATGATAATAACCGTATTTTCAAAATTGACCACACGGCCGTGTGCGTCGGTAATTTTCCCCTCGTCCAAAATTTGAAGCAAAATATTCATGACGTCCGGATGCGCTTTTTCAATTTCGTCAAACAACAGTACAGAATATGGGCGGCGGCGGACTTTTTCCGTCACCTGTCCGGACTCATCGTATCCAACGTATCCCGGAGGGGAGCCGATGATACGGGAAACCGAATGCTTCTCCATAAATTCGGACATATCCAGGCGAATCAAAGTCTCCGGCGTGTCAAAAAGTTCCTGGGACAATACCTTCACCAGTTCTGTCTTTCCCACACCGGTAGGCCCTACAAAGATAAAGGAGGCCGGTCTCCGCCGGGGGCTAATCTGTACTCGGCTCCTACGGATAGCCGCAGAAACGGCCTCCACCGCCTCATCCTGGCCAATAATACGGCTTTTCAGTTTCTGCTCCAAGCCGGCCAGTTTTCTCAGCTCGTTTTCCTGCACTTTAGAGGCGGGAATCCCCGTCCACAGTTCGATCACATGGGCTAGGTCATCTTCCGTCACGTCCGTCCCCAATGCCTCCGGCGCCAATTCCTGGACGCGGCTGTCCAGACGGGCAATTTCACAGCGAAGTTCCGCCAACTTTTCATAGTCCACTTCCGCCCCTTGGGCAGTCATAGAATCCTCCTGTCCTTTCAGCTGATCTCGCTGGGCAGTTACCGTGTCGTATTCCTCCATGGCCTTGTTGCGCAAAGCGGCGCAGGCGCAGGATTCGTCCAATAGGTCGATGGCTTTATCCGGCAAAAAGCGGTCCGTAATATAACGTTCTGACAACACGACGGCACGGCGTACCATGGCGTCGGAAATATGCACCCGATGGTACAATTCGTAATAGGATTTGATGCCCTTTAAAACGTCTACCGTATCTTCTATGGACGGTTCCGTAATGGTCACTGGCTGGAATCTCCGCTCCAAAGCGGAATCTTTTTCAATATATTTACGATATTCCGTGAAGGTTGTAGCGCCGATTACCTGGATTTCTCCACGAGAAAGGGCAGGTTTCAGGATATTGGCGGCGTTCATAGACCCTTCTGCGTCGCCGGTGCCCACTAAATTATGCACCTCGTCGATAAAGAGGATAATATTGCCGTCCGCCTTTACTTCTTCCACCAATCCTTTGATGCGGCTTTCAAATTGTCCGCGGAACTGGGTGCCGGCCACCAAAGCGGTCAAATCCAATAGATGTACTTCTTTTTGCCTCAACCGTGCCGGGACGTTTCCTTCCGCAATACGGATGGCTAACCCCTCCGCAATGGCGGTTTTTCCCACGCCCGGCTCGCCGATGAGGCAAGGGTTATTTTTGGTACGCCGGCTCAAAATCTGAACCACGCGTCCAATCTCTTTATCCCGCCCAATAATGCGGTCCAGTTTCCCTTCTTTGGCGCGCTGGGTGAGGTTATAGCAGTAGGTATCCAAATGTTTTCTCTTGGGCTTTTTATCGTATTTTTTCTTCGCAGTGTCTTTCGACCCGGAAGACGCATCCTCCTGCTTAGGCTTGGAAAACGCATCGCCGAAGATATTTTGCAAAAAGGGAAACGTAGCCGCCCCGCCTGCGGAAAAATCTCCGTCGTCATCACTGGAAAGACCGTTGGGATCCTCTTCCAGCGCCATCAATCCGTCGAATTGCTCCTGCATGGCTTCTAGCTGCTCTTCATCGATTCCCATTTTGTCCATCAGGTCCGTCATAGGTTTCATACCCAACTCTTTGGCGCAGACCAAGCAATAGCCCTGCGGCTCTGAGTCCGGGGCATTGGAAGCGACAAATACTACCGCTGGCCTTTTATGGCATCTTGAACAGATCATAATATTCTCCTTTGTAAATAGCAAGCGGTAACTTTCCTCTTTCAGAAAGCCCCGCTTTGTTCACTCATTTGTTATTATCGCATTCTACCGACGCTGTTTTCATCGGTTTTTGGGGCTCCCCTTTGAGGATACCCAAGAAAACCGCCAAATAATTGATAAAAGCAAAAATCATAAAGGCCGCTGTCAAACACAGCAAGCTAATCGTCACTACATTATTGTCTATTCCCCAGATGGCTTTGAGCGCCACAATGACAGTTACCGAGAGATAAAACACCACGGTGGCCACTTTGCCATACCATTTTGCAGCCGGCGGGCGCTTATGCATTTTGAGAAGGATCGCCCCTGCAACCAGCATTGTCAGCTCTTTGATGATAAGCAACACCACAACCGGGATCACCACGGGAAATTTGATGCCCATACAAACGACCACGGCCCCCAGGGTTAACTTATCGGCTACCGGATCCAGCATGGCGCCCAGCGGGGTATACTGATGAAACTTGCGGGCAATCATCCCATCGAACATATCGCTCAAACCCGAAATCACCAGCATAATTGCCGCATAGAAATATTGGTCGTTTAAAAAGAAAAATACACAGGGAGCGATCACCAAAAGCCGCAGCAAAGATAACGCATTGGGGATATTGATATTTCTTTTCCAATCTTGTTTTACATCACTCATGTTTTAACCTCACGATTTTACAGCCACTTCTTCCACCGATATCACAACCAGAATTGCAACAGGCTATAAACCGGATTGTTGTCGTACAAATATTGAAACAGCAGAGAGGACTGGATAGTCTCCTGAGAAAAGATTTCGGGAACTGTCGGGAACATCGGCAGCACCACGCGCAGCACTGCGCATACAATCAATACAAAAACCGCGCACTTAAACAAGCCGAAGACCGCCCCCAGCACTGCATTTAGCTGCCGAAGTACCGGCAAACCGAAAATTCGGTCCACCCCTTTTGCCAGCAACCGAACCAATATGAGCAAAAGCAGAAATAGAATCAGCATCAGCACTGTCTGAATCAAATCAGTCACAGCCGGGGCAAACAGATCCGCCACGGCGCCCGCCGCATTGTCTGTAGAGCCCATCATGGCCTCACCAATCTGGTCGGTACTCATCCCATATCCCGCCAACGATTGGGACAGGAATTGAGGCAGCGCTTCCAACACCTGTTGTACTCGGGCCGCGATATCCTGGCCCACCGTATTGTCAATAGCGCCCTGTATCTGTTCCACCATAGGCGGTCGGATAAACGTATTAAAAATAGCCGGCGCAATCATAGAGGCCAGCAGCACCGCCGCAACCACAGCCCCCACAGTCCCTATCAATTCAATGAGGGATTTTACCACTCCCCGATGAAATCCCACAAAAATGAATAAAAGGGCAAGTATCAAAATACCTGCATCTAACCAAATAGCCACAAGCAAACTCCTTTTCTCTATTTTGCCATCCTTTTAAACTTTTAGAAAATTTAAAAAGATGGATAAAGGATCTCGCAGTTCTATTGCCGAGTAAAATACCCCACTGTAAAAAACAATATAACATAGATTTACTGAAACTACAATATTCCATTCTGGAAATGTTTACAAAACTCTAAAAAGAACACATTTTTACTCTATTTTTATCAATTTTTTCTAATAATTTTATAAGTTTCCTTTGGTTTCCGAACCATATTTGTCCATATTCTCTATTTATCAGCAGGTTTTATTACCGTATCCCTACGGTATATAAGGCTTTTCCCTCAACGAAGCGATACTTCCCGTATCTGGCTGATCCCCAAAACATAGGCGCTGTCGTAGGAATATAACAGAATTTTTTGGGCATCCCCTCCGGCATCCCAGCTGCCCGTCTCCTCTCCAGTTGAGGAATATCCATAAATTGTGCCGGCATCCAAAAGGGCGATCCGATCTCCATAACAAGAGGCGGATAAAACCTTATGGCCAGTAGAAAATTCACTGGAAACCTGCCCGGTTTCGTCCAACAGCACGATGTCGCAGGACCGCCCGTCGTTGGAAGCGGAAAGGGCCAATAATATCTGTTCGTCTGAAAGGTCAAAATTAGCCAGGGAACGCTGCTGATAAGAATACGTAACCTGTTGTCCGGCGGCCGGATTGATGACATAGGCTTCCCGGTCTCCCACCACCGCAATGTTGCCATTCTCGAGATATTGAACGGCTAAAATCAAATTATCTTCAAAAATATAATCCGGACCCTCTTTTGCTTCTGAATTTTCAAAGTCGTCAAACACATAGAGTGCAGAACGGAGCGCCCCTTCATAAGCGGTCACCCCAATGGCCGCCACAGAACTTCCTTCCTGATTCAGGGCCACATTGGTGATATAATAATCAGAAAAATAATAACGATACCGATAATCCCCGGTATCCAACGCCTGGGTATTTTTCCCATACACCGTCAGTTCGCTGAAATACCCTTCCGATTCCGTCACAATAGCGAAGTCCCCACTGGCTGAAATGTCCCCCGCCAAAATATTGTGGGAAAGGCCGTCCCTTTTTAAAATGGTCTTGGACCGGCTTTCAATCTGGAATGCATTTCCCCCCAGGTTATAAATCAACGCTCTGCTTCCCCCTACTTTGAGAACGGGCGTGCTAAAACTGTGCTGCCGGTTAACCAATTCTTTTGCCGTTTTGTTGAGCATTACGAAAGAGGTATCGCTCACCATAACCACGTCTTGATCCATGCGCTGGAAATTGTCCTTTGCAATGCTGCTTCCCGCCATAGGGGTTGGAAAACCTGGGCCTACTCCCATTCCCAAGATAGATTCCTGAATCCAGTCCCCCACCCGGTCAGGCGCCAGATTGGCCCGGTTTATCCAAAGGAATACCGCTAACCCGCAAGCCAATAAAATAAGAAGGACGCGAAGGACCGGTTTCGGGATACGAATACGCGGAAGGCTTTCATCTTCCTCGTATTCCTCCATGGGCTGATCTTCCAAACTGATCGCGCCGCGTTTTTCCAGAGCCTTTTTCCGAATCTTCTTTTCCCTCGCCGAAAAACCCGCTTTTCTGGGCATTCCTCCACCTCCTTAATAAAACACACGGTTTAAATACAACCCGCAGGCCTGCGCCGTGGGGCCAGCCTTGGACCGGTCCTTTGCCTGTAAGATTGCCGGGATCGCATCCGGCGGAAATTTTCCCTGGGCAATCCGCAGCAAGGTTCCCACCATAATACGCACCATATTATATAAAAAGCCGTCGGCTTCCACTGTCATGGTCACCAAGGCCCCTTCCCTTTTCACCTCAAAACGTTTCACCGTTCTCTCTAAGTTTCCCCGTTCTCTGTGGTCCAAGGTACAAAAAGAGGTAAAATCATGCTTTCCCACATAATCCTGAGCGCTTTTATGGAGCAGTTCTACCGGCAGCGGATACCAGTAGTGGTAGGCATATCCATCTAAAAAAGGATTGCGCACCGGGTCATTCCAAATTTTATAGAGATACTCTTTTCCAATGCAGGAATACCGCGCATGGAAATCCAAAGGGACCTCTTTGCAGGAAAACACGGCCATATCTTTTGGCAGGAAACGGTTGAGCGCCGCCTGAAGCCGCTCGCAGGGGATGGAATGGCTGGTCTTTACGCTGATACAGTACATATTGGCGTGCACGCCGGAATCGGTACGGCTGCATCCCTTGATATCCACCCCCGCTCCCGTCACTCGATATAAGGCCTCCTGAAACACCTGCTGCACCGCCAAAGCGTTTTCCTGGATCTGCCATCCATGGTAGCGACGGCCGTCGTAAGCCATGGTTACCAAAATATTTCTCATCGGACGGTCGCCGGCAACAATAGGCTGCATACAATCACTCCTGCACAGATTACTGCGGAAAAAATAATGACTTTCACATCCAGCTTGCCCATATGCATACTGGTCATGCGCGTCCTTCCCTCCCCGCCGCGGTAGCAACGGCACTCCATCGCCATGGCCAGATCCCCGGCCCTGCGGAAAGAAGAGACAAACAAGGGGATCAGTATCGGCAGCAGCGCCTTGATGCGTTGCATCAGACCCCCGCTCTCCATATCGGCCCCCCTGGCTTTCTGGGCGCTCATGATCTTATCCGTCTCTTCCAGCAAAGTGGGCACAAAACGCAGGGCGATGGTCATCATCATGGCGATCTCATGCACCTTGATATGAAACACCTTCAGCGGTTTCATGAGGCGTTCCAAAGCGTCTGTCAGGTCGGTGGGAGAAGTGGTAAAGGTGAGGACGGAACTGGCCAAAATCAACGTTGCGATACGCACCGCTACAAAAATGCTGTTGTTGATACCGGCCTGGGTGATATTCATAAAGCCAAACAAGGTAACCAAAGGCTCCCCCTGTCCATAAAAAAGATTCAGCAGGGAAGTAAAAATGACAATAAATAAAATCATTTTCAGGCTTTTGAGGTACATCTTGATGGGTACCCCGGAAATTCCCATAATAAAAAACACAGAGGCTGTGGTGAGCAAGAGCGCGGCAAAATTGCTGCCCACAAAGATTAGAACAATATAAACCAAAAGCAATACGATCTTCACTCTGGCGTCCATCCGGTGCAGGACGGATTTCCCTGGAATATATTGTCCCAATGCGATATCCCTAACCATGTTTTTTCCCCTCCTTCCCCATAATCTGCAACAGCTCCCGCAAAGCCTGGTCCACCGTCAGCACGCCGCAAGGCAGCGGGAACCCCTTTTCCCGAAGTTTCATCATAATCTTGGTGATCTGGGGAACCTGGAGCCCCATCTGTTCCAGTTCTTTTCCCCGGGCAAAGATGCTGCGGGTGTTGTCAAACATTGCGATCCCCGCGTCGTTGACCACCAGCACCCGGTCGGCGATACGGGCGATATCCTCCATACTGTGGGAAACCAGCAGCACCGTATTTTTTCTCTGCTTGTGATAATTCATAATCTGGGTGAGCAGCACGTCCCTGCCCCGGGGGTCCAGCCCCGCCGTGGGTTCGTCCAAAATCAGGACGTCGGGATCCATGGCGATTACCCCCGCGATGGCCGCCCGGCGCTTTTCCCCGCCGGAAAGCTCAAAAGGGGACTTCTCCAGCAGTTCCTCCTTTAACCCTGCAAAAGAGGCGGCCGCCTGTACCCGTTCTTCAATTTCCGATTCCGTAAGCCCCATATTTTTGGGACCAAAGGCGATATCCTTGGCCACCGTTTCTTCAAACAACTGATGTTCCGGATACTGGAATACCATCCCCACCTGGAACCGGACCGCCCGGATTTTTTTTGGATCTTTCCAGATATCCTGTCCGCGGAGCAGTACCTGTCCGGAAGTGGGGCGCAGCAGCCCGTTAAACATCTGCACCAAAGTGGACTTTCCAGACCCGGTATGGCCGATAACCCCTACAAATTCCCCCTCCTCGATGGAGAGGTTTACATCTTTAACGGCTGTCTTTTCAAAAGGGGTCTTTGCCCCGTATACATAACAAAGATCTTTGGTTTCTAAGATCGGCATGTTTCCGCCTCCAAAAGCTGCTCCAGAGCGGCAATGCATTCCGTTTCATTCAGGATACCGTCGGGCAGGTGATAACCACAGGATTTCAACCGGTAAATCAGCTCTGTGGATTGTGGCACATCCAACTGATGGGCTTTGAGCAATTCTACTTGGGTGAACACTTGGCGCGGCGTCCCTTCCGTGAGGATTCTGCCGTTATCCATGACCACCACGCGGTCGGCGTCCACCGCTTCGTCCATATAATGGGTAATGAGTACAATGGTGATGCCTTTTTCACGGTTGAGCTTGTGGATGGTATCAAGCACCTCCGCCCTTCCCCTGGGATCCAGCATAGCGGTGGGCTCGTCCAGCACAATACATTTCGGTTCCATGGCGATGATACCCGCAATGGCAATGCGCTGCTTTTGCCCGCCGGACAATTTATAAGGCGCATGCCGGCGGTATTCGTACATATCCACCGCCTGAAGGGCGTCGTCCACTCTCCGGCGTATCTCTTCTGGGGGGATCCCCAAATTTTCCGGGCCGAAAGCCACATCTTCCTCCACAATACTGGCCACCAGCTGGTTGTCCGGGTTTTGCAGCACCAATCCCACCCTCCGGCGTATCTCATATTTTACCTTTTCATCGAGCGTATCCATGCCGTCCACCAGCACGCGCCCCCCCATGGGGAGCAGCATTGCGTTAAAGTGCTTGGCCAATGTGGATTTTCCCGACCCATTGTGCCCCAACAAGGCCAAGAACTCCCCTTGCTTCACCTGGAGATCCACCCGGGAGAGCACCTCTCGGCCCTGTTCTTCCTCTTCGGACTGATATTGAAAACTGACATGATCCGCATGGATAAATAGGCTCATTCTTTTTCTCCTTTAGAAAACTTTCTTTCACTCATATCTTTCCGCCCCTAGCTCCGGGCTTTCTCTGACAAGAACCAGACTGCCCGCGCCACCTGCGGTGGGGCACGTCGTGCACAAGGCTTTCTCTAAAAAGAACCAGGTCGCCCGCGCCGAAACGTAAAAGTTTTGCTCAAGCTTTTTCAAAAGCTTGCGGGGTGGAGGGGCGGAGCCCTTCCTCGCCCATCGCAATGGGCGAAATTCTCAAG
>CAJFUH010000034.1 GCA_904420155.1 uncultured Clostridia bacterium | reverse complement strand
GGAAACTATGGCAGAAGAAAAAAATAACGTTGCGGCGGAAGAGATGAACGCCAGCAATTTTATTCAGGATTTTGTAGCGGAGGATTTGGCGGAAGGCGGGCGCTGCGAAGGGATGCAGGTACACACCCGTTTTCCACCGGAGCCCAACGGCTATTTGCATATTGGACACGCGAAGGCTATTTGCATTGATTTTGGGACGGCGGAAAAGTTCCACGGGGTCTGCCATCTGCGCATGGACGACACCAACCCTACCAAAGAAGACGTGGAATATGTGGACGCCATTAAGGAAGATATCCATTGGCTGGGATTTGATTGGGGAGACCAGTTCTATTACGCTTCCCAGTTTTTCCCGGATATGTATGAGTTTGCGTGTAACCTGATCCGTAAAGGACTGGCTTATGTGTGTGAACTGACCCCGGAACAGATGCGGGAAAACCGCGGCGATCTCACCCATCCGGCGGTCAGCCCCTACCGGGACCGTCCCATCGAGGAGAGCTTGGATCTATTCCAGCGTATGAAAGCCGGCGAGTTTGAAGACGGCAGAATGACCTTGCGCGCGAAAATTGATTTGGCATCCGGCAACTTCAATATGCGCGACCCGGTAATCTACCGTATCAACCACGCCCATCATCACCGTACCGGAAACGAGTGGTGTATCTATCCTATGTATGACTTTGCCCACCCCATCGAGGATATGATGGAGGGCATCACTCATTCCCTGTGTTCCCTGGAATTTGAGGCCCACCGTCCCTTGTACAACTGGGTGGTGGAACATGTGGACGGCCCCTGCACTCCCCGCCAGATTGAGTTTGCCCGGCTGGGCATCGACCACACTGTTATGAGCAAGCGGAAACTCCGTCTGCTGGTGGAAAACGGGTATGTCAGCGGATGGGACGACCCCCGCATGCCCACGCTGTGCGGGCTGCGCCGCAGAGGGTATACCCCGGCTTCTATCCGCAATTTCTGCGACCGCATCGGCGTATCCAAGGTAAACAGTACGGTGGATTACGCTTTCTTAGAGCATTGCCTGAGGGAAGACCTCAACGACAAAGCCCAGCGCGTCATGGCTGTACTGCGCCCGGTAAAGCTGGTGATCACCAACTATCCGGAGGGCCAGACGGAGGAGTTTCAGGTGGAAAACAACCCCAACCATCCGGAAGACGGGACCAGAACCGTTACATTTTCCCGTGAATTGTATATCGAACAGGACGACTTCCTGGAAGAACCCTTCAAGGGTTATTTCCGTTTGTTCCCGGGCAACGAGGTGCGGCTGAAAACAGCGTATATTGTGCGGTGCACCGGCTGTAAAAAGGATGAGAATGGACAGATTGTGGAAGTATATGCGGAGTATGATCCGGAAACCCGGGGCGGCAATACCCCGGATGGGCGCAAAGTCAAGGGTACCATTCATTGGGTGGACGCCAATACGGCTTTGGATGCGGAAGTCCGCCTATACGACAACTTGTTCAGCGACGAGGATCCCGACGCGGGAGACAAGGACTTTTTGGAGCATCTCAACCCCAATTCTTTGGAAACGCTGACCGGATGTAAAATAGAAAGTTCCATGGCGGACGCGGCGGCCCCCGCCTGCTTCCAGTTTATGCGGCTTGGCTACTTCTGTGTGGATAACAAAGACAGCAAGCCGGGCGCGCTGGTATTTAACCGTTCTGTTTCCCTCAAAGATGGGTTTAAAGGCAAGAAGAAATAAACGCATGGGATTTTTTGCGGGATAGGGCGTTATTCGCATCAAATTCAAACAGGAAAGGTATCGGTATGAAAACTTGCCGATGCCTTTTTTTGACCCTTAAACGTTATTTTTCTTTGGCGATTTTCTTACCAGTCAACTTGTTTTCCAGGGATAAATAGGGTATACTGATTTAAAAATAGGCAAGGAGGAATTCGACATGTCGATTCTGGTGACCGGAGGCGCGGGATATATTGGCAGCCATACCTGTTTGGAGCTTCTTCAAGCGGGCTACGATGTGGTGGTTGTGGATAACCTCTGCAATTCCAGCGAAAAATCTTTGGAGAGGGTTCAGGAAATCACAGGAAAACCCTTGACCTTCTACCAGGCGGATCTATTAGATGTTAAGGCTTTGAACGAGATTTTTGAAAAAGAATCTATTGACGCGGTCATCCATTTTGCAGGATTAAAAGCGGTGGGGGAATCGGTGCAAAAGCCTTTGGAATATTATCACAACAATTTAACCGGTACCTTCCTGCTGTGCGACGTTATGAGGAACCATGGGGTGAAAAATATTGTATTCAGCTCTTCCGCGACCGTATATGGAAGCCCAAAGACAGTTCCCATCCGGGAAGACTTCCCCTTATCGGTGACGAATCCCTACGGCAGGACCAAATTGGTTTTGGAAGAGGTCCTCACGGATTTGCATACCGCAGACCCGGAATGGAATGTGGTACTGCTGCGGTACTTTAACCCCATTGGCGCTCATAAGAGCGGAAAAATAGGCGAAAACCCAAAGGGGATCCCCAATAA
Source organism: uncultured Clostridia bacterium (assembly GCA_904420155.1). Taxonomy (GTDB): domain Bacteria; phylum Bacillota; class Clostridia; order Oscillospirales; family Acutalibacteraceae; genus CAJFUH01. The sequence goes on along the minus strand of CAJFUH010000034.1, from coordinate 4,360 downwards.
CTTGCTTCCCTATGTATCCCAGGTAGCGGTGGGGAAATTGCCCTGCGTCCATGTGTTTGGCAACGATTACGACACGCCGGACGGGACCGGGGTGCGGGATTACATCCATGTGGTGGATCTTGCTCTTGGCCACGTGAAAGCGCTGGATAAGATCAAACAGAACCCGGGCGTTGTGACTTATAATTTGGGGACTGGGAATGGGTACAGCGTGCTGGAGATTATCCACAGCTTTGAAAAAGCCTGTGGAAAAACGCTCCCCTATCAAATCGATCCCCGTCGTCCTGGGGATATCGCCGTTTGCTATGCCGACGCTTCCAAAGCTTTTCGAGAGCTCGGCTGGAAGGCAGAACGGGATTTGACAGAAATGTGCGAGGACAGCTGGCGCTGGCAAAAAAATAACCCTAACGGATACGAAGATTGATCGGGATTTTCCGATAGAATCATGGGGCAGGGAGGCGTTTTTCTGCGCTGTTTGCGGACAAGCTTTGCACAGGCAGTTTTTTCTTTGCCTTTAAGTTATGAGATAAAAAATCCCCTGGAGGAGCCGAAAAGCTCAATCCAGGGGATTCCTATTCCATAAGGACAGCAGGAGCTGTCTGGGGGGATGGAAATAAAGGACTGTACTAATAATATATATTATATCCAATTATTAAAAAAAGTCAATTATAAAATAGTAATTTTACAAAAAATTTACTATACAGTTGATGTTTGTCTGATTTTGGATTTTATAAAGGAAAAGCTGCTGCAACATGCCAAAAAGGTATGAGCAGCAGCTCTTTAATATTAAAGATCAGGTGGATTTACGTGTGCAAAATAGATTCGATATTTTTAAGAAGTATAGTATCTCGAAATTATTTCTTTTGGTACAACCACATGGCCTGGTAGGGGGCTAATGTGATCTCTCCGCCCTTGTGTTTTTTCCCGGTCAGCAAATCGGTATAATTGCCCTCTTCTACCGGGACGGTACGTTCCTCTTCGCAGAAATTAAACACAGCGGTTAACCCTTCCTGTTCTGTCTGGCGGATCATGGCGCAGGTGCTGATATCGCCGGTCTCCACGGTGGCAAAGGGAACCGATTCCGTGAATAAGGAAGCGTATTTGGTGCGGATATCCTTGTGAGAGCGCAAGCTTTGGAAGAGCTTGCCGGCCACGGTGGAATCTTCGGTGCGTTGCTGCGCTACTTCCCATTGGAAAGGAGCGCGATAAGTCAGCCTGGGATCTGCCGAGGGCGCTACTTTCTGATTCAATAGGCCGATTTCGTCACCGCTATAGATGGTTGGGATACCGGGCAGGGTGAGCAGGAAAGTATGCAGCATGATATCGCGGTCGACAGCCAGCTCCAATTCCCTTTCGTTTTTGTCTTCTTGGGCCTTTTCAATACCGCAGAAAGAGGCGGTGGTGCCGCAGCTTCCGTCGTCTTCGTAATTATGGTACTGGGCGCCTTTGGCAAAGCTCTTGGAGAAGCTCCCGTCAAAGAAAGAGAAGAGGAACTCCCGATGCAGGTAAGGGTCAAAGCCCAGCCAGCTGAGGGGGTCGTCGCTCATTTCCCAGCGCAGCGGATCATAGGTGCGCAGCGCATTGACATAGGTGCCGCCCTGCGGCAGGTTATCCAATTCTCCCTTGAGCAGACGGGTGTCGCGGGTAGCAAGGGAATTCCACACGCTGGAAGTGACCAGGGTATTGTAGAGGACATGGCATTCCGGTTTTTCGGGGGTTCCCAAGAAACTTTGCGCTTCTTGCGGGGTCATCCCGGAGGTGCACTCCAGCAGTACGCCGGGGCATACCATTTCACAAATCATACGGATCATACGCACCAACGAGTGGACATGGGGGAAACTATGGCTGTGGGTATCCAACAGATTGAGGTCATGCAGCTGGAACACGTCAATGCCCAAGTTGGCTAAATAGAGCAGGTTATAAACCATCTCATGGAATACGACGGGGTTCCGATAGTTTAAATCCCAATGGTTGATATAACGGGCAATATATTCGCTGTCCCCCTGCATGGCGCGCTGCGCCCATTCATGTTCTGCGGAAGTGTGATTAATGGTGAAATCCACAGCCAGGGTCAATCCTTTTTGATGGCATTGATCCGCCAATTGCTCCAGGTCGCCGATACTGCCCAGATCTTCCCGCACGGAACGGAAGTCGGAGACGGTAAAGCCGTCGTCGCTGTTATGCACCGGGGTCTTAAAGAGAGGGGTGAGGTGTAGGTGCGTAATATGTAGATCGGTCAGGTAATCCAGATGCTGGACGACGCCTTGGAGCCCGCCGGCAAACAGCCCGGCGTCCATCAGCATGCCCATTTGGTCCCCGCGGCGGTACCATTGGGGATCTTTTTCACGGATGCGGTCCATCTCTTTGAGGGAAGCCTTTCTTCCCCGATAGATTTCATGCAAATTATAATTGAGCTCATCGAACATACGGTTATCATTATAGAGCTCCATATAAAGCCATTTGAACTCATCCAAATGCCGGTTGAAACGGTCCATGAATTCCGCATCCTCATCGATGACAGGAGCCGGGGCGGCAGGACGTTTCCGCGTGGTTTTGGATTTGGTTTCTTCGGTGCTGGCAGCGCTTTTGGTAGCCTTTGTTGTTTTGGAACGGGTGGTTTTCTTTGCCGTAGTAGAAGTTTCCGTGGCCTTTGTAGTAGAGCGGGTTTTCTTTGCCGCTGTCTTTTTGGCAGGCGCTTCTTCTTTAGCGGTTGTATCCGCCGCTTTTGTAGACTTGGAGGCGGTTTTCCGGGAAGTCTTTTTCTCCGCCGGCTTTACAGAAGGTTCCGTTGCTTCCTTTCCGGTTGTTTTGCTTTCCGCTTTGGGCGCGGATTCCTCCATTTTCTCTTCCGCAACTTTTGTCAAAACAGTAGAAGAAGGTTTCTGCTCCGTCAATTTGGTTTCCTCGGGTTTTACGGCAGTAATTTTGGTTTCGGCGGGTTTTACCGAACTCAGTTTGGTTTCTTGTGGTTTGCTTTCTACCAAATGAGTAGGTTCCGGCTTGGTCTCTTTCAATTGGGTTTCTGCGGGTTTGACTTCTGTCAACGCGGCGACAGAAGCGGCGTCCTCCGCCTTGGTTTCTTCGTTTTGGACCGGCTTAGCGCTTTCCGGGGATGCAGAGACGGGAGAGACCTCATCCTCTGCTTTATGTTCAGAGATTGTGGACGTGCTGTTTTCTGCCGGCCGGCTGGCAGCCGGGGATGATACAGTCCGTTTCTTTTGTGTGGGTTTCCGTTTGTTTTTACGCATAGTTAACTCCTCCATCTTTTCCGTTAGTACTCCATTCAGTTGTTAGTGGTAGTGATTTCTTCCATCCGGTGGAAGATTTGTCCTGCTGCATGCAAGCTTGTTGAAGTACTGATGTTCATACTATCTTCTAAGTGGGTAAAAAGCAGATATTATGGGAATTTCTGCTTTTTTATTATAGCACAATTATACTCTAGTGGCAATTAAGATACCTAGAAACAAAAGATTTGTAAATATTTTCCATTGCGCATTTGAAACGGCGAAAGAATCTAAACAGTTTGCCTGATAAACATAGAAGAAAACCCCGGATGATTGAAAAAGGGAAAGCAATTCCCGGTTCCCAATAGCGTTTCTACTACAAACAGAGATCACAGATGGGAGAGCGTCGACAGAGGAAAAAATCTTTGTTATAATAATTTCTGCAAGCTGAAAAATAGGAGAGAACAAATCGATGAGAATGAGAAGAAAACCATGGGCCCGCCCGGAATTAGCGGCTTGCCCTTTTTTTGTGGACCATCCCCAGGAGAACCGGAACCATTGGAAAGGATGGTTTCCCAAGGAACAGCCCCTCCATTTGGAGCTGGGATGTGGGAAGGGGACCTTTACCGCCCAACTGGCTGCCTCCCATCCGGAGATCAATTACATAGGGGTGGATATCAAAAGCGAGGTTCTGGCGGTGGCCAAAAGGGAAATTGAACGGGTTTATGCGCAAAAGGAGATGCCCGTTGATAACATAGCCCTGCTGTCCCAGGATATTGAACGGATCGACCTGATGATGGGGGAACAGGATACCGTAGAAAGGCTGTATATCAATTTTTGCAACCCTTGGCCGAAACCGGCCCATCGCAAGCGCCGCCTGACCCATCCGAGGCAGTTGGAAAAATATAAGTCCTTTTTGTCCCAAGAGGCGGAGCTGTATTTTAAGACCGACGACGACGGGCTGTTCCGGGATACGCTGAAATATTTAGAGGAAAGCGGCTTTGAGGTTCTTTATCAGACCAAAGATCTCCATCATTGCGGATATGAGGGAAATATTATGACCGAACATGAGAAGATGTTTTCGGAACAGGGTATTCCGATTAAATTCCTGATTGCACGGCAAAAACCGGATACAAACG
>CAJFUH010000033.1 GCA_904420155.1 uncultured Clostridia bacterium | reverse complement strand
GTCCTGGTGATCGGGGCGGGAGACGGCGGCGTGATCCGGGAGCTCACCCGCTATCCGGAGATTGAACACATCGACATGGCGGAAATTGACCCGTTGGTGGTGGAGGTCTGTAAAAAGTACCTGCCCCAGACCGCCTGCCGGCTCAACGATCCCCGGCTGTCCATCCATTATGAAGACGGGGTCAAGTTTGTCCGTTCTAAGGAGGATTGCTACGATTTGATTATCGTGGATTCCACCGATCCCTTCGGGCCGGGGGAGGGTCTGTTTACCCGGGAGTTTTACGGGAGCTGTTTTAAAGCCCTGAAAGAGGACGGCATCATGGTCAACCAGCACGAAAGCCCATTCTATCAGGAGGACGCCGTGGCCTGCCAGCGAGCCCACAAGCGCATTGTGGAATCCTTCCCCATCAGCCGGGTGTATCAGGCCCACATTCCCACCTACCCTTCCGGGCACTGGCTTTTTGGCTTCGCCTCTAAAAAATACCATCCTTTAAAAGACCTCAAGGAAACCCAGTGGAATATGCGGGGGCTTGACTGCCGCTATTACACCACCACCTTGCATAAGGGCGCTTTTTATATACCTGCCTATGTAGAGGAGCTGTTAAAACGTGTTGAACAGGAATATTGAATGTTTTATGGGCTGTGACAAAGAGGCCGCCGAAGCGGGAATCGTATTATTCGGCGCCCCCTTTGACGGCACCACCTCTTACCGTCCCGGCACCCGTTTCGGAAGTTCCGCTATCCGCCGGGAATCTTACGGCATCGAAACCTACAGCCCGTATCAGGATACCGATCTGGAGGATACCGCCGTGATGGACACCGGGGATCTGGAGCTCTGTTTTGGGGATACGGAAAAAGCATTGGATCAGATCCAGGAACGCACCCAGGAAATTCTGGACGTCGGAAAGCTGCCCTTCCTGCTGGGCGGGGAACATCTGGTGACGTTAGGGGCCTTCCGGGCGGCAGTACAGGCCTATCCGGAAATCCATGTCATCCACTTTGACGCCCACGCCGATCTGCGGGATCAATACCTGGCCAATCCCCTTTCCCACGCCTGCGTCATCCGCCGCTGCTGGGAACTGGTCGGGGACGGGAAAATCTTTTCCTTCGGCATCCGTTCCGGCGAACGGGAAGAATTCCAATGGGCAAAGTCCCATATTTCCATGCAGAGGTTTGACTTTCAGGGATTGGAAGAAACGATCCGCCAGATCAAGGGGAAACCGGTATATTTCACTTTAGACCTGGACGTGTTGGACCCTTCCGTATTCCCCGGGACCGGAACGCCGGAACCCGGCGGCGTAACCTTTGAGGAACTGAGAAAAGCCGTCACTCTGGTATGCAGCGAGGCCAACGTGGCGGCGTGCGACGTGAACGAATTAAGCCCGCATTTTGATCCCAGCGGGGTTTCTACGGTTACCGCGTGTAAAATTGTCCGAGAAATGCTCTTGGCGCTTTCCAAATAAAAAATAGAGACAAGGAGGATTTCCCTATGGGAAAAGCATTGATTATCGGCTGCGGGGGCGTGGCCTCCGTCGCTATCCACAAATGCTGCCAAAACAGCGATGTGTTTGAAGAAATCTGTATCGCCAGCCGCACAAAGTCCAAGTGCGACGCACTGAAAGAAAAATTACAGGGTACCACCAAAACCAAAATTACCACCGCCCAGGTAGACGCCAACCACGTGGAGGAACTCATCTCCCTGATTGAACAAGTAAAGCCGGACGTGGTACTGAACCTAGCCCTCCCCTACCAGGACCTGACCATCATGGACGCGTGCCTGGCCACCAAAACCAATTATGTAGATACGGCTAACTATGAGCCGGAAGACACCGCCAAATTTGAATACAGCTGGCAATGGGCGTACCGGGAGCGGTTTGAGCAAGCCGGGATTACCGCCCTTTTGGGCAGCGGGTTTGACCCAGGGGTCACCGGCGTATTTTCCGCCTACGCTTTAAAGCATGAATTTGATGAAATCGAATACATCGATATTTTAGACTGCAACGGCGGCGACCACGGTTATCCCTTCGCCACCAATTTTAATCCGGAAATCAATATCCGGGAGGTTTCCGCCAAAGGCTCCTATTGGGAAGACGGGCATTGGGTAGAGACGGAACCCATGGAAATCAAACGGGTCTATCCCTTCAAGGAAGTGGGGGAAAAGGACATGTACCTCCTCCACCACGAGGAAATCGAATCGTTGGCCCTGAACATTCCCGGGATCAAGCGCATCCGTTTCTTTATGACCTTTGGGCAAAGTTATCTTACCCATTTGAAATGCCTGGAAAACGTGGGCATGACCTCCATTGAGCCTATCCTTTTCGAAGGCAAAGAGATCATCCCTCTGCAATTTTTGAAAGCCGTGCTGCCGGATCCGTCCACCCTCGGCCCCCGCACCAAAGGGAAAACCAATATCGGTTGTATCTTCCGCGGGAAAAAAGATGGAAAAGATAAGAATTACTATCTTTACAACATCTGCGACCACCAGGAGTGCTACAGGGAAGTGGGTTCCCAGGCGGTGGCCTACACCACCGGCGTTCCGGCTATGATCGGCGCCATGATGCTGATGACGGGTAAATGGAACAAACCGGGCGTACACAATATTGAAGAATTCGACCCGGATCCCTTTATGGACGCGTTAAATGAGTGGGGACTTCCCTGGCAGGAAGACCGTGACCCGGTGTTGGTGGATTAAGGATGGAACGTGTGACAACTCCTATCAAAACCCCATACTTTCTGGTGGACGAAACTTTATTGCGGAAAAACTTGGAGATTTTAAAGGACGTTTCCCAGCGTTCCGGATGTAAAATCCTGCTGGCACAGAAAGCGTTTTCCATGTTTTCCGCCTATCCTCTGATCCGGCAATATTTGGCGGGAACCACCGCCAGCGGCCTTTTCGAAGCCAGGCTGGGCAAGGAGGAATTCGGCGGGGAAACCCATGTATTTTCCCCCGCCTATGGGGAAGAGGAGTTTTCCGCTCTGCTCTCTTACACCGATGATTTTATTTTTAATACCCCCCGCCAGGTGCGGAAATTTGCCGCCCGGGCCAAAGCGGCGGGAAAGTCTGTGGGGCTTCGCGTCAACCCGGAATGCTCCACCCAGGAGGGGCACGCTATTTACGACCCCTGTTCCCCGGGTTCCCGCCTGGGAACTACCTTGGAAAACTTTGAGGAAGATCTCCTTCCCTTATTGGACGGGTTCCATATGCATACCCTTTGCGAGCAGAACGCCGACGCTTTGGAAACTACAGTATTAGCTATGGAAACGAAATTTGGCCGCTATCTGCACGGTCTCCAATGGATCAACCTAGGGGGAGGGCACCACATTACCCGGGAAGATTATGATGTGGAAAAACTGGTTTCCCTGATCCGCCGGCTCCGGGAAACCTATCAGGTGGAAATCTATCTGGAACCCGGGGAAGCCGTGGTCTTAAACGCCGGTTTTTTGATCACCAGCGTTTTGGAGATCATGCGCAATCAGATGGATATCGCTATTTTGGATACCTCCGCCGCCTGCCATATGCCGGACGTGCTGGAGATGCCATACCGGCCCCCCTTGCGCAATGCCGGCCTTCCCCAGGAAAAGCCGTATACCTACCGGTTGGGCGGCCCCACTTGCCTGGCGGGGGATATCATCGGGGATTATTCCTTTGACGCTCCCCTTCAGGAGGGTGATGAGCTTGTCTTTGAAGATATGGCCTTATACACCATGGTAAAGACCAATACTTTCAACGG
>CAJFUH010000032.1 GCA_904420155.1 uncultured Clostridia bacterium | reverse complement strand
TTTGATACCGGAATCAAACCAATAGGGCTTTCTTTTTCACAAGGAAATTCAGTGTTCCTCTTTTTTCTTAGCTGAAGAAGAATCTTCAAACAAAGCTTCCTGTTCTAATAACGACTTTTTGATTAACTTGCCATTTTCATATACATACTCTGATTGCTTCTTGGGAAGGGACTCCTCTTCCGCCTGATCCTCTCCTTCTTCATTTTCCTCTTGTTTCTGATAATAAGGTTTAATCAGATATTTTTCAATATTAGGATAAACTGCAAAATTAATGGTAAAAGAGATAAAAGAAAACAGAATCAAAACACATAATAAGAGAGCGATCAACATGGTAGGAATACTCAATACACACAAAAAAACCATCAACACAAAAAATAAGAGCAGCACCAACGTGACTAAAAAATTCTGTTTAAATCCTGCCAGTGATAAAATCCAAGCATTTTTATAAATAGCCTTTAAATTCAATTCTAAAGTGATAATCATCAAGGGAATATAGTACTGCATAAAAAGGAAAACGATACAGAAAATCAGGCAAATGACAAGAGGGATGTAAAAGAACGGCCTTCCCTGGGTGATAGCCTGGAGAGAATAAAAACGGATAGAAATATCCATAATCACTATAAATAGATATGTGATTATGCCGTGGATCATTAATTGCTTCCAATTAGATTTTGCTGTATCCCAAAAATCACTAAGAATAAACGCATGTTCCTCCCTCGTATAATTGCGGGTAACATAAGTCAATCCTCCCAAAAAGGGGGCCAACAGGATCAAGGGTATACAAGCTACATACAGCACTACCCCCGTTGTCCCAATGAGAAAAACCAATGCCGCCGCAATGATAACCGGAATCAGAAACAGCAAATTAAGCCTCAGCAAAGGAAAAAACTTTCTTCCCAATAATTCAAAATAAAGGACGATCCTCTTTTTTGGGGGTGCATCTTTGCTTACACCCGGTCCTGGTTTGCTATAATTAAATAATGGCAAATACTCCAACTCCTATCCTGGAAATTCAACGATTCTTCTTTGCTTTTGGATGATAAAGATGATACGATTCTTGATAAAATTGGTCAAGGATCTGTACATATAGCTGTGTCGAAGAAATATCCGCATGTCCCATCATAATCTGGATATCCCGAAGCTGCGCTCCATTTTCTAGCAGGTGCAAGGCAAACGAGTGCCTCAACGTATGGGGGGTAATCTCTTTCGTGATATTTGCCCGGACTGCATAGGCCTTGATAATTTTCCAAAATCCCTGCCGGGAAATTCTTTTGCCGTTTAAGTTAACAAACAGAGCTTGTCCCTCTGCTTCCTTTTCTTTTGCTAAAATCCCCCGAAACCGAACCAAATAATCGGAAACCGCTTTGATAGCCGTAGGATAGACGGGAATTCTTCTGTGATGTTTGCTTCCTTTGCAAGTCAGGATTCCCTCCTCGATATCGAGATCCTCTATATTGAGCGCTGTTAATTCTGAAACGCGAATCCCTGTGGCATACAACAACTCCATCATTGCCCTGTCCCGGCAACCTTTTGCCTCGGTCACATTCGGTTGGGATAACAGCAAGTCCAATTCTTCTCCTGTCAAGATATTCGGCAGCTTTCTCTCCGCTTTTTCCCTCTTAACCTCTTGGGCAGGATTAGAAGAAGAGCCTTCCCGCTGGCAAAGATATTGATAATAACAACGTATAGAAGCGATATTCCGTGTCACGGTGGATTCCGATCTTCCCTTTTCCTCCAGATATGCAATATAATCCCGAATGATCTGTGAAGTGGCCTGTTCCGGTTGCGCAATAGAACAATCCCATAAATATTGCATATAATGTTCTACATCTTTAAGATAAGACCGGACCGTATTGGCAGATAGTCCTTTTTGTGAGACAAGATATTCCTGAAATTCCTCCAACCAGTCCGCCATCATTTTCCCCTTTCCTTCTCATTTCAAAGGGATCGCACCTGCCAGCAACGTCGTCAAACCCATATCCAGCAAAGCGGCAATAGCCCCTATGATTAAAATCATCCCATTCCGGATCAAATATTCCCGCAGAGCAGGACTAGCCCCTCTTCCTTTTTTTCCAGAAGAAAAACTGGCCCCGATTAACTCCTTTGAGAACCGCATTCCTTCCCGAGCAGATAATAAGATCGCTACCGAAGAAATTACCATTCCCGGAAGCATAACCACTGTATGGAACAATACCCCTTGCCAGCCATAACTGGCATATAAAAAGCCGGAGGACACCCCCAACCCAAACCCGCGAAAAAAGGGAAGTACAGGGATAAGCACCGTCCCCCAAAGGGACATTCCCATCCATAACAGAACCAGTAGGAATAGAAATGTGGAAACAAAAGAAGCTGCAAATACGCCCAGCATTGTCTGCCCTTCCGTTTGAAAATTATTGAAAAATAGAAAATCCAGTCTAGCCAACATCGTTTCGTCCGAATTCCTAGCGGAAATGGTCCCGCAAATCATACCGGCCAAAAGGATAACTGTGAGCAAAAGAAGCATTCCTTTTCCCGCTAACTCTTTTTTTAAAACACGGAGATGAAGATTTGGGGTAGCCGCAGAAAAATAAATCCTTTTCATACACATCCTCCTGTTCCAACCGCTCCTCCGTTTATCGGGTCAAAGCGGTCAATAAAAAAGTATGCGCCTCGAAAAAGATTTATGAATCCTTGTCCTCGCCTTTCCTTATTTTCCTAATTCTTCCGCACGCTGCGTACAACGATCCATCGCTTCCAGAAGGGCCTGATAAAACCCTCTTTCTTCCAACGCTTCCAACGCTTTGAGGGTAGTTCCTCCCGGAGAGGAGACCATCCGAATCAGTTCATCCGGCGTATAACCGGATTCTTTCAGCATTCCCGCACTACCTTCCAGAGTTTTACAAGTGAGCTGTAATGCCGCTTGAGCATCGATGCCCTGGTTTACCGCATAATCAATAATAGCTTTTGCAAATAAATAAACATAAGCGGGGCTGCTGCCGTTGACAGCGATCACCGCATTCATTTTATCCTCTGTCAATACCGCTGTTTCCCCGGACGCCTCAAAGATTTCCTTTACGCACTGAAACTGCTGGTCTGTCACGTTATCAGCGCGGCAAAGCGCCGTGGCTCCTTTACCGATCAATAGGGGAGTATTTGGCATGACCCGCACTACCGGGCAATTGACACCCAATTCCCGGACAATATAAGGGATCGAAATGCCCGCGGCAATGGATACAAATAATTTCTCTTGGGTGGCAGCCGTCCGGACCCCTTGCAGAACCTCGCTGTAATTCTGGGGTTTCACCGCTAAGAAGATAATATTGCTCTCTTTTACTACATCGCTAGAGCTGCTCAATGCCTGCATTCCCTGCTCTGCTAACTTTTCACACTTTTCCTGATCTACATCATAAAGGTTTATCTGTTCCGGGAGATATTGCCGGCTTTTGAGCATCCCATGTATAATCGCCTGCGCCATATTTCCCGTGCCGATAAAACCAATTTTTACTTTTTGCATGATAACACCTACCTTGTAGTATTATACTATAATACCTTTTTCACAAAAAATCAATGCTAATACTTTATTTTTCAAAAAATCCTATCAAAATCAGTCGAATGACTGCACCGCTTTGCTAACGCTTTTATGCTAAAGTTCAAAATAAAAATGCAAAAGCCCGAAAACCTCGGGCTTTTGCGACCAGATAAGTTTTCCTATGAAACTTTCTCTATCTCTTATTCCGCCAAAGCCGCCTTCATCATGATGGCGCATTCCAGACGTTTCTTTTCCAAATCGCAAGAAATTTTATGCGACTTCAAAATATCGCCCTCGTATTGCCAGCTGTTGGCGTTACATCCCCCGCTGCAATAAAATTTTGCCCAGCAATTTTTACACTCTTTTTTGGTATACACATTGGCCTTAGCAAAAGTTTTCTTCATCTCGTCGTTAAAAGAACCGTCCCTCAGATCACCCATTTTCCACTGGTCCTCTCCCACAAACTGGTGACAGGGATAAATTTCCCCCTCTGGGGTGACCGCTACATACTCATTCCCGCAGCCACAGCCCCGCAGCCTTTTAATCGCGCAAGGCCCTTGATCCAGATCCAACATAAAGTGAAAGAAATTAAAGCCCTTTCCCTTCTTTTTCCGGTCAATTAAGGTCTTTGCCAGGGTTTCATATTCCTCAAAGACACGGGGAAGATCCTCTTCTTTGATAGAATAATCCATCTTTACGTCTGATACCACGGGTTCCACTGAGACCTGGTCAAACCCCAAGTCCGCCATATGCAGCACATCTTGGGTAAAATCCAAATTATATTTGGTGAAAGTCCCTCGGGCATAATAGTCTTTCTCCCCACGTTGGGCCACCAATTTTTGATATTGCGGCACAATACGGTCATAACAGCCGTCCCCATTCACCCGCACTCGCAACCGGTCATTAACCTCTTTGCGGCCATCCAGGGACAGCACTACATTGGACATCTCCCTATTGATAAAGTCGATCTTGTCATCGGTGAGCAACAGTCCATTGGTGGTAATGGTAAAGCGGAATTTCTTATGGTTGGCCTCCTCCAGGCTTCTGGCATATTCCACCACCTGCTTGACCACATCAAAATTCATCAGCGGTTCCCCACCAAAGAAATCCACTTCCAAGTTGTGCCGGCTTCCCGAACGCTCTATTAAGAAATCAATGGCTTTCTTCCCGATTTCTAACGGCATCAACATGCGCCCACGTCCAAAATCCCCCTTCGCGGCAAAGCAGTATTCACACCGCAAATTGCAATCATGGGCAATATTGAGGCACATCGCTTTGACGGGAGCCTCGGTCATCATACTGGCAAAGGGTTCATAAGAATCGGAAGAAAAAAGCTGGCCGGCCTGATATAGGGTATAGAGCTCTTCATAACTTTCCCGCAGATCCGCTTCGCTGTAAGTTCCTTTTAATTGCTGTAACACTTCCTGCGGGATCTCTTCGCCCATTTCCTCTTGATTGGAAATCATTTTCAAGATATCGTAAGAACAATCGTCTACTACATGAACGGCGCCGCTGTTGACATCCAGAACAATACTATAGCCATTTAATTTATACTGATGTATCATAAGGTTACCTTCTCCATTTAGACAAATAAAATCGTAGGGGCGGTCCACAAACCATGTTCCTAAAAAGGAAATACCGGTTTGGGGAAAGCCCCTACTTTGGTTTTCTCTAGCCGCCTAACCGGGCCAGATTACTTTTCACATTTCTGATTGGCAACCGTACAGGAAGTCTTGCAAGCAGACTGGCAAGAAGCCTGGCACTCGCCGCAACCACCTTTTACAGCGCTCTCTTTCAGATTTGCCTTGTTCAAGGTTTTGATGTGTTTCATTTTGTCATCCTCCGTTCCCTTTAAAGTACAGGTCTATTATATCATAAATTTTGACAAAAGAAAACCTTATTTTCGTTTCGACCGTTTATTTACCCCGATAATTCCTCCAATCGCCCCCATCAGCATCATAAGGATTCCCTTGATCAGGGCGTGGGTTGAAAAAGGGGTTCGAATGGCAATCACACTCACCAGGCAGACTATCACAAAAAGCAGAAGGCCAGATAAAATACCGAACAATAAGCCTTTTGTCCGAAGAATTCTCACGGTAATATATCCACCAATAAAGGCACCTACCGCACAGGCTACTAAAATCAAAGGCTGTACCATAGTCTGTGGAATCCCCTTGGAAATAACAAATAAAATCGCAAAGAGGACTAAACACAGCATACATACAATACCGCCTATTGCGGTCCCTAATACAATGGATTTCATAGATCTGCCGATTCCCTGCGTATCGCTATTTTTATCGTAACTCAACAAGTACCCCTCCTTCACACATCTGCTACCACATATATGCAAAGGGCACTCTCATTATGATTAAGATTCTGGGGTATCATGGACGGTATCGCAGCTGGCGATGGACCAACGCTTTACCCGAATCTTGCTGCGATCGATGCCGGTCTCAATCACCAGGGAATCCGTTTCTTCTTTGATGCTGACGATCTTCCCCATGATACCACCGATGGTGGTAACCTCATCGCCGATCTGAAGATCTTGGCGCATTTTTTCTTCTTTTTTCCGTCTCTTGTTCTGGGGACGAATCATAACAAAATACATCACACCCACCAAAACAACGATCATAGCAAGGGAAATCCACATGCTACCGCCGGCCGCTGTACCGGCTTCTGCGGACAACAAAATACTGCTGTTCATTACAGACATACACCTCCATAAATAATAGAATGATTATAGCAATAAAAAGACAAGCTTGCAAGTCCTTTTATATCCTCTGCCCCAAAATTTCCCTGTATTTTTGGTAAAAAGACTGGAAAGTCCCTTGGTCCAGCTCCTGGCGGATCCGTTCCAGCAACGTATTATAAAAATAAATATTGTGCATCACACTGAGGCGCATGGCCAACATCTCCCCGCTTTTGAAAAGATGACGAATATAAGCGCGGGAGAAATGGCGGCATACCGGACAATCACACGCTTCATCCACCGGATGATCGTCCAATTCATATTTGGCATTCATCAGATTGCGAATCCCCTGCCAGGTAAACAAATGCCCATGTCGGGCATTCCGGCTTGGCATCACACAGTCAAACAAATCGACGCCTCGGTAAACGGCCTCCAGAATATTGACAGGGGTCCCCACCCCCATCAGGTAACGGATCTTGTCCTTTGGCATCTCCGGCTCCACCGCCTCGATAATCCGATACATTTCTTCGGCGCTTTCTCCCACTGCCAATCCCCCAATAGCGTAACCATCTAAATCTAACTCTCGAATGGCTTTCATATGCTGGATACGAAGGTCTTCATAAGTACTCCCCTGATTGATTCCGAATAACATCTGCTGAGGGTTGATGGTATCTTCCTGCTGATTCAGCCGATCCATTTCCGCTTTGCAACGATACAGCCATCTGGTAGTACGGGCGCAGGATTCCTTTACATAAGCGTATTCTGCTGGATTTTCGATACATTCATCAAAAGCCATGGCAATGGTGGAAGCCAAATGGGATTGAATCTGCATGCTCTCTTCCGGTCCCATAAAAATCTTATGCCCATCGATATGGGAAGCGAAGGTAACCCCTTCTTCTTTAATATCCCGAAGCTTAGACAAAGAAAAAACTTGGAATCCGCCGCTATCTGTCAATATAGGCCCTTGCCATCCGGTAAAACGGTGTAAGCCGCCCATCTTTTTTACAATTTGGTCTCCTGGACGCAGATGCAAATGATAAGTATTGCACAGCATGACTTGGCATTTTAAATCTTTTAAATCCATGGCGGACACCGCGCCTTTGATGGCTCCACAAGTGGCTACATTCATAAAGCCAGGCGTTTGTACAATGCCATGTGGAGTGATCCATTGGGCCCTGCGGGCTTGTCCTTCCTGTTTAAGAAGTTGATACATAAAAAACTAATACTCCCTTATCCTTTCTATGATTTTGGCCGCGATAGATGATAATTGCTAAAAACTCAAGTATATATTATACCATGCGCTTCTTGCGATCACAACCAAAAAATCAGGAACCCATCCAGAATCTTTTTGCCTTTCTCTTGATAAAAATAACGGGCCTTTCCAGTCATACCGTCTTTTGTATGTTCATATAGTAGAATAGAATATGTCAGGATGGTGAAGTATATGTTCCTTGTTATTAAAAAGAGACAGATTGCCATGGCCTTGCTCTGCCTGTTTCTGTTGGCCGCCATTATTTTTTCTTTGACCCGAATCCATCCTCAGGCCGTGTCCACTTCCACCGCCAATACCAATTGGGGCCTCAGTTTTCCTGAGAAAGGAAAAACTCCTGTAGGAAACGCTACTGCAGAAGCGTTAAAAACTTACAATGCTTATTACGTGGGGGATACCAGTCAATCGGTCATTTATCTCACTTTTGACGCGGGATATGAAAACGGATATACGCCCTCCATTCTGGATACGTTACAAAAACATCAAGTCAAGGCTACTTTCTTTGTGGTGGGAAACTATATCCAGACCAGTCCGGATCTGATAAAGCGCATGGTAAAAGAGGGACATATTGTGGGAAACCATACCTTTTCCCACCCGGACATGTCAAAGATTTCCGATATGGCTTCTTTTCGGAAAGAAGTGGAATCTCTGGAGACTTTATATCAAGAAACCACCGGGCAAGAGATGCAAAAATTTTACCGTCCTCCCCAAGGAAAATATAACCAGCAGAATTTACAATTAGCCAATGAATTAGGTTATAAAACGATTTTTTGGAGCCTTGCTTATGTAGATTGGTATGTAGACAAACAACCCACCAAAGAACAAGCATTTGAAAAGCTTCTTCCCCGGATCCATCCTGGAGCTATTGTTCTTCTTCACAGTACATCCAAAACCAATGCAGAAATCCTGGATGAACTGTTAACTAAGTGGGAACAGGAAGGCTATACTTTTGGCACTTTGGATCAATTAGTCTCCTCTGAATCCCGATAAAGAAAAAAGACACAGATCATGCGATCTGTGTCTTTTTCTATAAGTAAAAACTTATTTTACTTCAACTTCTGCGCCAGCCTCGGTCAGCTTAGCCTTCAAAGCTTCTGCATCTTCCTTAGAAACGCCTTCCTTAACGGTCTTCGGAGCCTCGTCTACCATAGCCTTAGCTTCTTTCAGGCCCAGGCCGGTAACCTCGCGGACAACCTTGATGACGGCGATCTTATTGGCGCCAGCGCCCTTCAGAACAACGTCAAACTCGGTCTTCTCTTCAGCAGCGGCAGCAGCGCCGGCAACCGGAGCGGCAGCAACAGCAACCGGAGCGGCAGCGGATACGCCGAATTCCTCTTCCAAAGCCTTAACGAGCTCGCTGAGCTCCAGAACGGTCAGGGATTTTACATCTTCAATCAGCTTTACAACTTTATCAGACATGTTAGTTACCTCCAAAATTATTTTCATATTGTTCGGGTTATCCCCCGTTTTATGCACTTTGCTTTTCAGCAATTGCATTCAATGCAACAACTAGACCCTTCATTGTACCATTAAGCACAGTGACAAAGCCAGTGATCGGAGCATTCAAGCCACCCAGAGCCTTGGCAACCAAAACTTCCTTGGTGGGCAGTTTGGCCAAATTCTCTACCTCAGCTACATCAATGGTTTTTCCTTCCACGAATCCAGCTTTAGCTTTGATGCTCTTATTGGTCTCAGCAAATTTGCAAAGAATACGAGCCGCAGCTACATGATCCTCTTTGCTGACAGCCAGAGCGGTGGTTCCCTCTAAAACAGGGTCCAAACCTTCCAGTCCGGCTTCTTTTGCTGCACGGGACAACAGGGTGTTCTTTACTACAGAATAATCCACTCCCGCTTCACGCAATTCCTTACGCAATTTGGTATCATCAGCAACATTGATGCCTTTGTAATCTACGATTACGCCCGCGCAAGCACTTTTAAGCTTTTCTGCCAGTTCAGCAACAATTTGCTTCTTCTGCTCTAAAATTTTCTCGCTTGGCAAAATTCATTCACCTCCACAAAATGGGATACACCATGCACAAAAAGCCCCTTCCGCACGACCGCGGAAGGGGCATAAAGACTCTTTCTCAAAAAATCTTCACTACTCGTTCCTCGGTAGGCTGGAATTCACCAATTATGCATATGCGCCTACTGTCTTTGGAAAAGATCAGCTTTTATTATTTTAACACAAGCAACAAAGCTTGTCAAGGGTTATCAACCGCCCAGCTTAGCCGGATTGATACGCACGCCAGGTCCCATGGTGGTAGCAACCACACAGGATTTAATGTACTGGCCCTTTGCAGAAGCAGGTTTTGCTTTTACAACAGCGCCCAACAAAGTTTCAAAGTTCTCTTGTAGTTTTTCTGCACCAAAAGACGCTTTTCCAATGGGGCAGTGAATGATATTGGTCTTGTCCAGACGATACTCAATCTTACCAGCCTTAGCCTCTTTGATTGCTTTCGCAATATCCGGGGTTACGGTACCGGCCTTCGGGTTGGGCATCAATCCACGGGGACCAAGCACCTTACCAAGACGTCCTACCAGACCCATCATATCAGGGGTGGTGATGACTACGTCAAAATCCATCCAGCCTTCATTCTGAATCTTTTGGGTCATATCCTCCGCGCCGACAAACTCAGCGCCGGCTTCTTTGGCCTTCTCTACATTGTCGCCTTTGCAGATAGCCAAAACGCGGACATTTTTACCGGTTCCATGAGGCAAAACAATAGCGCCACGAACCTGCTGATCTGCATGACGGCTATCTACGCCCAGCTTTACATGGACTTCTACAGTCTCATCGAACTTAGCGGTAGCAGTTTTTACACAAACATCCAACGCTTCATTGGTATCATAAAGCTTTGCTCTGTCGATCAACTTCATGCTATCGACATATTTTTTACCGTGTTTCATTGGTTATCCTCCCTATTGAGTGGTAAAATCGGATTATTTCCTCCCACCCGGGTATTTGATCAGTCGACTACTTCTACACCCATGCTGCGCGCAGTACCTGCGATCATGCTCATCGCATTCTCCACATTGGCAGCGTTCAGGTCAGGCATTTTCTGCTCAGCAATCTTTTTGATCTGTTCACGGGTAATCTTTGCAACCTTTGTTTTATTCGGTACGCCGGAACCGCTCTCAATTCCGCAAGCTTTCTTAATCAGAACAGCCGCAGGAGGGGTTTTCGTCACAAATGTGAAAGAACGGTCTGCATATACCGTGATGACAACTGGAATCACCAGTCCTGCATCATTTTTTGTGCGCTCATTAAATTCCTTGGTGAACGCCATAATGTTGACGCCGTGCTGACCTAACGCAGGTCCTACAGGCGGCGCCGGGGTTGCCTTGCCAGCAGGTATCTGAAGCTTAATAAAGCCAGTAACCTTTTGAGCCATTTTCTTGCACCTCCAAAATTCGTGGTAAATTACGGAACGGTTTTTTTACCGCACCTCCCACAGGGGCAATGCCCCTACCTACCATAAGCGGTGGCATTTCCGCTTATTGCCTTTGTTATTCCACCAGTTCCACCTGATCCAATTCAAGTTCCACCGGCGTTTCACGTCCAAACATAGATACTACTACGCGGACGCAATTCTTTTCGGTATCCAGTTCTTCCACCGTACCCACAAATCCCTCTAAAGGACCGTCCACGATGTGAACCGAATCTCCGACGTCATAGGAAACCTCCACTTGCTTGGTTTCCACACCCAGTTTTGCAACTTCTTCATCAGTCAAAGGAATCGGCTTGGAAGATGGTCCTACAAAGCCGGTACATCCACGGATATTCCGTACCACGTACCAAGATTCGTCAGTAAGCACCATCTTGACGATGACATAACCCGGAAAAATCTTCCGTTCTACTTCGCGCCGCTTATTATCCTTGATTTCTGTCACGGTTTCCGTCGGCACACAAACTTCCTGGATTAAATCCTGGAGCTGTCTATTCTCCACCGTTTTTTCAAGATTAGATGCCACTTTGTTTTCATACCCGGAATAAGTATGAACAACGTACCATTTTGCTTCTTCAGACATAGCTTCTCCTCCGCCTATTTTAATGACTAATGCTCATAAACGTGCTAAACAGAGCGGTCAGACCGTAATCCAATAGGAAGACAAACAAGCCAATCACAATAATCATCGCCAGCACGACGCCCATGTTCCGGAAAACGGTTTTAGGGGTCGGCCATACAATTTTCTTGATCTCGTTTTTGCAATCGCGGAGGTATCTGCCAGCTCTTACAAAGAAGTTGGGCTTTTTGTTAGCTTTTTTTTCGGCCTTCTTCTCGGCCTTTTTTTCAGCCATTCTCTGTTCCTCCGTCCAATTACTTGGTTTCCTTGTGCAGAGTGTGCTTTCTGCAAAATCTGCAGTACTTGTTCATTTCAAGCCTGTCCGGATTGTTCTTCTTGTTTTTCATTGTGTTGTAATTGCGCTGTTTGCACTCTGTGCAGGCTAGTGTTATTTTTACTCTCATGACGGCACCTCCCGTTATACGGAATATTTTAGCCTCCCTCGAAATGGGCATAAAAAATAAGCCCTTGTGAGGTAATAATACTATAACACAACATAGAAAGTGGGTCAAGGACTTTTTTCCAAAAATGTCATGTCTTTTCTGAAGGTGTCTTTCCAAGTATAGAAAAACACCTCTGCTATGAGGCTATTTGCTTATATATTCAATAGGAAAGCTCCTATCTCCTATCTTCAGAATAAACGTTTTCTTTGACTATCTTTTTACCGTTTGCCATTGAGCGTGTTGGCCATAATTTTCTTTTCTTTCTTTTTCTTTTCCGGTTTAATCTTTTTCCCTTTCAGGCGCGCAGAAAATTTAACCGCTTTTTTCAATTCGTCGCTTAGATACTCCTCCAACTTCTGGATCGCTTTTTCATCCAAAGAATTGAAAATGACATAAGTGATAATGCCCCGCACATCCAAATCGCCGGAAGCATAGCAATCGCTCATAATGGTGGCCATTTTTTTCACCTGGGCGTCTGTAGGATTTTCTAGGAAAAAGCGCTGAATCAGGGGCAGGGCCTTTTCTTTGGTAAAAGTTATGCCACGGAACATCTCATAATGTTCCCTTTCCCAGCGGATCTCTTCTCTTAATTCAGGGAAAAAGTTAACCAGGCGGTTCATGAAGAACAGAGGGTCCACGTTGGCCTCATCGTCTTTTTTCTTCTTTTTGGCGGCATTGATCTGCGCTATCCTTTTAGGGCCTTGGATCGTCTCTACAAAATCGTTTGCAATACTTTCCGCTTCCCGTTCCGTGTCTTCCTGGGGATCAAACAGCCACGCTGAAATAGATTTCCACTCGTTGTCGGGGGCGGAATCTTTGATACCGCAGGACCTCAATTCAAAGCGCTTTTTCCCCGCGTCGTATATCACGCTGTAAGCGGCACTTTCTCCCGTATAAAGGGCGATGCTATTTTCCCCTTCTTTTACCTCTACATTTTGTCTGGTGAATTCCTGCTCCACCAGCGCTTCTTCCACTTTCGCTGTAATCAGGTCAAACGCCTTTTTTTCCAAAAAGAATCACTCCCGGTTTAATTTTAAAAAAATTTGGGTGT
The DNA here is from genome assembly GCA_904420155.1 of uncultured Clostridia bacterium. Lineage (GTDB taxonomy): Bacteria > Bacillota > Clostridia > Oscillospirales > Acutalibacteraceae > CAJFUH01. The sequence continues at coordinate 5,906 of CAJFUH010000032.1, read as the reverse complement.
TTTGAAAGCTACAAAAATATGAAAAGACATATAATTGTATTATAGCATGTTAGCGCGTGATTGTCCAATCTATGTACTTTCGTATCAATTTATCCGCCCTTTTTCTCATTCTTTCTCTATATTTAGGAATTGCGCGGACTGGGCCAATGTGGTAATATATAATATCGTAATTTCATACCGTTTTCAATAGGAAAGTGGTTTGATCAAAAATGGGAGTGTGATTTCGTGACAAAAAAACGCATCGCGGTATTGTTTGGCGGGGTGTCCACAGAACATGAAGTTTCCAGGATGTCCGTTACCTCCATTCTCCGCCATATTCCCCAGGATAAATATGAAGTAATCAAGGTTGGTATCAATAAAAAGGGCCAGTGGTTTCTCTATCAGGGCCCAGTGGATGACATTTTAGAGGGCGCATGGGAACAGCATCCGGAAAACACCCCTGCATTCTTCCCTCCAGACGCCTCTGTACATGGCTTGATGGTGCTGCATGGCTCTTCTTTTGAAGTTCTTCCCATCGACGCCGTAATTCCGGTTCTCCATGGAAAAAATGGGGAAGACGGCACTCTCCAAGGATTGCTGGAGCTGGCCGGCATCCCCTATGTGGGATGCGATACCACCGCCTCCGCCGCATGTATGGATAAAGTCATTACCAATATTATGCTCGATTATGCCGGCATTCCCCAAGCCCGCTTTACATGGCTCTACCGTTACGATTTGGAACGGGATCCTCAAAAAGCGGCGGAACAAGTGGAACGGGATTTGCAGCAATACCCTGTTTTTGTAAAACCTGCCAATGCCGGTTCTTCTGTAGGGGTTAGCAAAGCCAGTAACCGGGCTGAATTAATTGTCGCCATGCGCAAAGCGGCGAAAGAGGATCGCAAAATTCTGGTGGAAGAAAATATTATTGGCCAGGAAGTGGAGTGCGCCGTGCTGGGGAACGATACGCCCACCGCTTCCCAGGTTGGGGAAATCGCCCCATCCAGCGATTTTTATGATTACGACGATAAGTATATCAACGGGACGTCCGGACTGTATATCCCTGCCCATATCGATGAACGGACTTCCCGGACCCTTCGGGAACGCGCTTTGAAAGCCTACCGCCTTTTGGGATGTTCCGGGCTGGCACGGGTAGATTTCTTTGTCCGGGAGAGCGATGGGGAAGTGCTCCTCAACGAACTAAACACCCTTCCCGGATTTACTTCCATCAGCATGTACCCCAAATTGATGGAAGCGGATGGAATGCCCATGGGAGACCTGCTCGACCGGTTGATCCAACTTGCTTTTGAGAGGGCGGGACAGCATGAATGAAGCACCCATCGGGGTCTTTGATTCCGGTCTGGGCGGATTGACCGCCGTAAAAGAGCTGACTCACCTGCTCCCCTATGAGAATATTGTCTACTTTGGGGATACCGGCAGGGTCCCTTATGGAACCCGCGGGTCGGAAATCATTAAGCAATACGCGGCCCAGGATGTGTCATTTTTGCTTTCCCAACAAGTAAAAATGATCATTGCCGCTTGCGGTACTGTGAGTTCCGTAGCTTTGGAACTGGCCGGCAGCCTTCCTGTTCCTTTTACCGGGGTGGTAAAACCCACCTCAGCAGCCGCGGCCGCTGTCACTCGAAACGGCCGGATCGGTATCATTGGAACCAGCGCCACGATCCGCAGCGGTTCGTACCGCTGGGAATTAAATCTGCTCCACCCGGAAATCCAGGTGTTTGAACAGGATTGCCCCCTATTTGTTCCCCTCGTAGAAAATGGGTTTATCCAACGGGATGACTGTGTTCCCCGGGAAGTAGCCCGCCGGTACCTTTCACCTTTGCGGGACGCCGGCGTGGATACCCTGATTTTAGGTTGTACCCATTATCCCATCCTCAGAGAAATCATTGGGGACATCATGGGCGACCATGTCGTTTTAATCGATTCCGGAAAAGAGACCGCCCTCTATGCTTCCCATCTGTTGCGGGAACGGCACTTGCTGCGTGAAGAGAAAACAGAAGGGGAATGTTCTTTTTATGTCAGCGACAGCACCGAGGGCTTTTCCCAGATCGCCGGAATCTTTCTAGGGCAAAATATCAAAGGAAACGTCAGCCGTATTGAGATTCAGGACTATCCTCCCTATTCTCCCTGAGATACGGCTGTATAACAAGGAGAGCATAATGATGCAGGAAAATTACTTGATCTCCATCGTGGGTAAACAATATGTGGATGGAGAACGAGGAGAAATCCAACTGACCACCTTAGGTTCTTATGTAACCAAAGGGAAAAACCGTTATGTTATTTATAAAGAATATGATGAGGACAATCCCCATGTCCCAGTTACTTCTATCCTGAAAATTGAAGGGGATCAAAAGGTAACCTTAATCCGAAACGGGGCTCAGAACAGCCGTCTGATTCTGGAAAAAGGGCAGCGACACCAGTGTCATTATGATACCGGGTACGGTTCTATGATGGTGGGGGTATTTGCCAATCATATCAATACCGATCTAGGAGATGACGGAGGCAAACTGGAAGTTAGTTACTCGCTGGATATCAACGCGGGACTGACCAGTTTGAATGAGATTTTCATCAGTATCAAGGAGGCAGAACAAGAAGATGTCAAAAATCGTAGAACAAACCATTCGTGATCTGAGAGGCGCTATCCTGGACGCTATGGGAAGGGCGGTAGCGCAAGGAATGCTCCCCGCAGAACCTGCCCCCGACTTCACCATAGAAGTTCCGGCTAACCGGGAGCATGGGGACTATGCCGCCAATGTAGCTATGGTGACTGCCCGCACATTTCGGATGGCTCCCCGTAAAATTGCTGAAATCCTTTCTTCCCAGCTGGTACTGGACGGCACCTTTTTCGACCGCTGTGAAATTGCCGGTCCCGGATTTTTAAATTTCTTTTTAAGCAAGCGTTTTTATGCCGCCGTTCTTCAGGATATTGAAACGCTAGGTTCCCAGTATGGGCGTTCCGACTATGGAAAGGGCGAAAAAGTCATGGTGGAATTTGTTTCCGCCAACCCTACCGGCCCCATGCACATGGGCAACGCCCGCGGGGGGGCATTGGGCGACTGTTTATCCTCTGTACTGGATGCCGCAGGATATCAGGTATGGCGGGAATTTTACATCAATGACGCCGGCAATCAGATTGATAAATTCGCCTTATCTCTGGATCTGCGCTATCAGCAAATTTATAAGGGCGAAGAAGCGGTTCCCATGCCGGAAGATTGCTATCACGGGGAAGATATCACCGAACGCGCCCGGGAATTCGCTCAACAATACGGCGAAAGCTATTTAGAAAGAGAGGAATCGGAGCGCCGTAAGGCCCTGGTTGATTTTGCCCTTCCCAAAAACATCGCCAAAATGAAGGCGGATATGGAAAAATACCGGATCCATTATGACGAGTGGTTTTGCGAAAGCACCCTACATAAAGATGGCGAAGTAGCGGAAACCATCGATATCCTGAAGGAAAAAGGGCTTACCTTTGAGCAGGATGGGGCCCTTTGGTACCGCGCCACCGCTTTTGGCGCGGAAAAAGACGAAGTTTTAGTGCGGAAAAACGGCAATCCCACTTATTTTGCCGCCGATATCGCCTATCATCGCAATAAATTCCTCAAGCGCGGTTTTGACCGCTGTATCGATATCTGGGGTGCCGACCATCACGGCCATGTAGCCCGTATGAAAGGCGCCATGGACGCCGTTGGGCTGAACGGCAATAAACTGGATGTTGTTTTGATGCAATTGGTCAAATTGGTCCGCAACGGTGAAATTGTCCGGATGAGCAAGAGAACCGGTAAAGCCATTCAGCTTTCCGATTTGCTGGACGAAGTTCCTGTAGATGCCGCCCGTTTTCTCTTCAATATGAGGGAGGCCAACACGCAAATGGAATTCGATTTGGATTTGGCTGTTCAGCAGGACGCTCAAAACCCCGTCTATTACGTCCAATATGCCCATGCCCGTATTTGCAGCATTGAGAAAGCCTTAGCTGCCGACGGTATCACCAAACGCCCCTGTACGCAGGAAGAATTGATGCTTCTCACCGCTCCGGAAGAGATTGAACTGATCCAGCATTTGGCCTCTTACACTTCGGAAATTGTGGCTGCGGCAAAAGATTATGACCCAGCCCGGATCACCCGTTATGTTATCACCTTAGCCACCCTGTTTCACAAATTCTACAATGCCTGCCGGGTAAAAGGTGAGGAAGAAAGCCTGACCCAGGCTCGGTTGACCTTATGCCTAGCGGTCAATACCGTGATTGAGAACGTATTGACCATGTTTAAAATTACGGCGCCGGAAAAAATGTAATGTTATATCTTCCGGCATTGCCGAAAAATTTTTAAGCACTTGAATGATAAAAATTTTACGGATGCCTGCCTTTGTTATAGGATATTTCCTCCCAGGGTTCGGCATCCCTTTTTCTTAGAACAATAAGGAGCGTATGAAATCATGAGTTTTCCCTTTTCTCTCCCTTTGATCTTGGATGGAGCCACCGGAACCAATCTGATCGCCGCAGGAATGCCCAGCGGCGTCTGTGTGGAACAATGGATTTTAGACCACCCCGAGGTTATTACGGATCTACAAACTCAATTTGTACAAGCCGGAGTAAACGCCCTTTACGCCCCTACTTTTGGAGCCAATCGCCATAAGCTGGCCGGCTATGGGCTGGAGGACCGTGTGGAAGAAATGAATCTCCGGTTGGTGGAACTGACAAAGCGCGTAGCAGGTCCCGCCGGGGTGCTAGTGGGAGGGGACGTTTCTCCCGCTGGCGTGATGATCCAACCTTATGGGGAAGCCACTTTTGAGGAACTCTATCAGATCTATGAAGAACAGATCCAGGCGCTGAAAAAGGCAGGTGTGGATTTTATTATCCTGGAGACCCAAATGTCTTTGGCCGATATGCGCGCCGGTGTTCTGGCAGCTAAAAAAGCTGGGCTCCCTGTCTTTGTTACAATGACAGCAGAAGAAAACGGCCGTTCCATCATGGGGACAAAGCCTCTTTCTGTTTTGTTGACGCTGCAAGCCATGGGGGCCAGCGCGATTGGCCTGAATTGTTCCACCGGCCCCGACCAAATGGAAGCGCTCTTAAAAGATCTTCTCCCTCATGCCAGCGTTCCCTTGATCGCCAAACCCAACGCCGGAAAACCAAAGGCGGAAAATTCCTGCCATTATGATTTAACTCCCGAACAGTTCGCGGAGGATATGGCGCGCATGTTCCAGTTTGGCGTGGGGATTCTCGGCGGCTGCTGCGGTACCACCCCTCAGCACATCAAAGCCCTGCACGACCGTATCCAGGGACAAAGCTTTCATATCCCTTCTCAGGAACCGGACCATTTTGCCGCCGCTATCGAAAGTGAAGCTTTCTTTTTAAGCGACGACATCGCGCTCAGTAAACCGATTCCCTGCACATACGATCTTTCGGATGATCTCATTGATTTGGAAGATGAGCAAATCAATGTAGCTTTAGTGGAAATTAACTCCCAGGAAGATGCTGATATTTTGATAGAAAACGCAGGTATGACCCGCCTGCCTATCGATATTCTGGTACATGACCTATCGGTTTTGGAATATACCTTGCGCAATTTCCAAGGGCGCTTGCTGGTAGATACCAACTGCGGGATCCCGAAAGAACAGTTAAAGGCAATCGCCGATACCTACGGCGCTATTTTGTATTAAATAATAAATGAAAAAACTCCCTCTTTGGATGGAACGGCATTTTAGTTAGCCCGTTCTTCTTGAGGGAGTATTCCTCATCTCTTAAAAATTTGATTTCCCGGAAAAGGAGAGCGCCAACAACATTGGCGCTCTCCTTTTCCAAGTAACCTTTTCTTTATCTCTACCTTCACTATTTTGATTTATTGGCACAGTTTGGATAGCTCCCTCGCCAAACGGGCGATAGGAAGCCCCATCACATTATAGAAATCCCC
>CAJFUH010000031.1 GCA_904420155.1 uncultured Clostridia bacterium | reverse complement strand
GTGATGTGCGGGATGAGCGCCGCTTTTTCTGCTTTATTCGGCGCGCCGCTGACGGCAGCTGTGTTTTCCATGGAAGTCATTAGCGTGGGAGTGATGTATTACGCCGCGATTGTCCCTTGTGTGCTGGCCGCTGTGGTTGGTTTTTCTATTGCGCACGGGTTTGGGATTTCCCCTACTGCTTTTTCCATTACCGGAATACCGGATTTGGGCCCTGTTTCCATCGGGCAAGTTGTGCTGCTGGCAGCGCTCTGCGGGGGTTTGAGCGTCCTTTTTTGTAAAGGCTTGCACTGGACGGGCGGCATGTACCGGAAGCTCCTGCCGAATAGTATCATTCGCGCGATGGCCGGGGGAATACTGGTGGTCGCTTTGACATACCTCGTTCAAACAAGAGATTATAACGGAGCGGGTATGAATATCATTCAGAACGCCATGCAGGGGCAGGCACGTCCGGAAGCCTTTATCCTAAAGATGCTTTTTACGGCCCTTACGTTGGGAGCCGGATTCAAAGGGGGAGAAATTGTCCCCACTTTTTTTGTCGGCTCTACTTTTGGATGCGTAGCGGGAGGGTTTTTGGGGCTAGACCCCTCCTTTGGAGCTGCTATCGGTTTGGTGGCTTTGTTTTGCGGGGTGGTCAATTGCCCGGTTACATCGATTATCCTCAGCGTAGAACTCTTTGGGGCAGAAGGATTGCTTTTATTTGCCATAGCCTGCGCAGTCAGTTATATGCTTTCTGGATATTACGGCCTCTACAGCGGTCAGAAAATTCTGTACTCTAAATTAAAGCCGGAATTTATCAATCAAAATAGTAAGTAACAAGGGATCAATGAGGATTGCACATCTGATAGATCTGGGAAAGACAGCGCCTTCCCCCCATTGGGAATGGATCTGGGGCAAAGATCCCTAAGAGATTTTGCTTGCAATGGACCAAACTCTTTCCATGGCTCCTGGCCTTTAAGGAGCTGCTCAAACAGCCCATGGAGGGCATCAGAAATGGCGGGGCCTTTTCTTTTCTCTTTTTCAGGATGTAGTTTCCTAAATCGTAAGAGTTTTTTCTGAGAATATTTTGTTTGGGAAGGAATAGGAATGTTTATAATTAGTTGTATCTAACAGATGGAAAAGCTCTTGACAATCTAAGAAGAATTGGGTATGATGTATTTGGTTAGTTTATTCTAACTAGGATTGCTAACGTAGCCATCTGATGGAAACAATGCCGATTTGTTCCTCTGTTGGCTGGCTGAGTGATTCAACCCGGAGCACTACCACACCATGAAATATTTTCTTTTGCACAAGGGGCCTTCCATCCGCTGAGTTGGAAGGCTTTTTGTGTGGTTGCAGGCCGTAAGTACTCCGGGGCTTTGTTCACGGATTTTTAAATTTAATGTACTGCATAGCAACTTGTTGTAGTAACGGTTCTTCTAATACGCCCATTTTCTTGATAAATTGTTCTTGTTTGACCAAGAAGGAGCGAGGGATGTCTATGACAAGGGTTCCTTCCCGAATGACAATGGGGATCACTTCCAACGGGGAAAGATTTATTACGATCCCCATGATTGGCCTATCTTGATCCCATAGTTTCCAAATTTCCCATGCCTGGATCATGATCAACTCCCCTTTCTTTATTTAAAAGTACAAAATATATCTCTACAAAAATTATAATGTGTATTTAGAAAAATAGCAAGAGGTTCTTAGTAAAATCATGTTTTGGTCAAGAGGGAAAGGGTATCGTTCCAAAAGTTGCACCTTATCGTATTCTATGGTACTATCAAGAAAAAGGTTTTATAGCCAGAGATAAAGAACCCTTTTGAAAAGAAGTTTTGCCCATGGAAGGAATGCTATGAAAGAAATCGCAATTGCTTATCTCAAACAAAACCCCATTGCCCATATGGACCTGTTGGAGGGGATCCGGCGTGGTACTTCTGATATCAGGATGGCGAGTTCTAAAGGAGTACTGTTACAGGATCAGAAATCTCAAGTTTATCTGCTTAGTACAGAAGATCCGATGTTCCAGGATGAGGCTTTTCGGCAAATTCAGGGAGCACAGATGGTAGCGGCCCACCAGATTGAATCGGCGCAGAGGGCACAAGAGCTTTTTGGCTATCGGCGCTGTATACATTGCCGGCAAGCGGTATATGAAGGAAAGCGGCCGCTGGCTATCCACAGCCAGGTGCGCTTTGAGACGCTTTCCTTATCTTTTCTCCCGGTATTAGAACAATTCTATTCCGGCCATGCCGATCGAGAGTATTTGCAGGGAAGGCTGGAAGAAGGGGTGATGATCGGCGCGTTTTTAGGAGAATATTTAGTGGGCTTTGTTGGACAGCATGAGGAAGGCTCTATGGGGCTGTTGGAGGTTCTCCCAGAGTATCGAGGAAAAGGGTTTGGAAAGGCTTTATTGGCTGCGGCTGTCAATTGGCAGCTGGAGCGTGGACAGATCCCTTATTCTCAAATAATAGATGGGAATATAAAATCCTATCAGTTGCATCAGTCCATGGGATTTTTGATAACGCCTCAAGTAAGCGTTTATTGGCTGGCGGAACCTGCAAAAGAAAAAGGGAGGATAGAAAAATGACTTATTCCCACATCCGGTCTGGATATTTTCTATCCCGCCCCAACCGTTTTATCGCCTGGGTAGAAATAGACGGCAGGAAGGAAAAATGCCATGTAAAAAATACTGGGCGCTGTAAAGAATTGCTCACAGACCGCGCCTTGGTCTATATGCAGGAGAGCGATAATCCAGCCCGGAAGACCAGATATGATGTGATTGCGGTACAAAAGGGAGAACTCCTCATCAATATGGATGCGCAGGCTCCCAATCGTGCGGCGGAGGAATGGCTGAAAAGAGGAGGCCTTCTTCCTCATCCCACGCAAGTTAAGGCGGAGGCCAAATATGGACAGTCCCGCTTGGATTTTTATTTGGAGAATGCCCAGCGAAGGATGTTTGTAGAAGTAAAAGGAGTGACCCTGGAGGAACATGGCGTTGCAAAATTTCCCGACGCTCCCACCCAGCGGGGAATCAAACATATTCAAGAGCTGTGCCGTTGTGTGGAAGACGGTTATGAAGCGACGTTGCTGTTTGTGGTCCAGATGAAGGGGATGTATTGTGTGACGCCAAATTGGGATACCCATCCGGAATTTGGACAGGCTTTGCAGGAAGCGCAGCGAAAAGGGGTGCAAATATTGGCGATAGATTGCACGGTCACCCCGGATTCTATAACGATTTCCCGGGAGGTTCCCTTTGTATGGTCATATTCATGAACACAAAAAAGAGACTGGATATCAGGAAAGGAAGAGAATGGTGAAATCTTATCGAAAAGAATTATGGTTTTGTATTCCGCAGAGAAGGGCGATAGTTAACATTACCCAGCAGGTGGAAGAAGCCTTGCGCGAAAGCGGGATCCAGGAGGGGTTGCTCCTGGTAAACGCGATGAATATTACCGCCAGTGTTTTTATTAATGATGATGAACCGGGGCTGCACCACGACTATGAAGTATGGCTGGAAAAATTGGCCCCCGAAAAGCCGTATAGCCAATACCAGCACAATGGATATGAAGATAACGCGGACGCCCACTTAAAACGCACGGTGATGGGGCGGGAAGTGGTGGTAGCCGTCACCCATGGAAAACTGGATTTTGGCACATGGGAACAGATCTTCTATTATGAAATGGATGGAAAGAGGAAAAAACATGCGCTCATAAAGATTATTGGGGAATAAATCCGGCCCGTCAAAGCGTAAACCCTTTCAGAAGGCAAGCCGCAAATTTCAGGTATCCCGAGTTAGGAGTTCATTTGGCTTGGTTTGATAAGGGAAACCTGTTTCTTAAGTAAGTCCCTTATGTATTTTTTCAGGTCAGCCGTGAAATAACAATTTATTTTCCCAGAAAATAGAAAAAGAGGCGCTTTCAGCAAGCTTTTATGGGCTTACTGAAAACGCCTCTTTTATTTACAGTGTTTAATTTTGAGATCGATTGATTGCGCTGACCAATGCCATAATGGAAGCGGTTACAATATCGGTGTGAATGCCAGCGCCCCAGGTTACTTTACCATCTTTATCGGCGATTCCCACATAGGCGGCGGCTTGGGATGTGGAGCCTTGTTCCAAGGCATGTTCCTGATATTGGTAGATGGTATAATCTAAGCCAAGGCTGTGCTTGATTGCATTGCTGGCCGCATCCAGACGGCCGTTTCCGTTTCCCTTGATCTCCTGGACCTGACCGTCTACCTCTAAGTGTACAGTCACATGGAAATCCCCATTTCGTGTTACATGATAATCCACCAGGCGCATCTTGCCTTGGACATTCACATAGGTTTTCTGGAAAATCTCATGGACTTCCGCCGGACTCAATTCTTTATGGGCATGATCGGATATGCTCTTGACCGTATAGCCAAAATCTTCGCGCATCTTTGGGGGAAGATCAAAACCGTATTTCTGCTGGAGAAGATACCCAATCCCTCCCTTTCCGGACTGGCTGTTGATGCGGATAACGTCCCCGTCGTACTCCCGGCCCACGTCTTTGGGATCAATGGGCAAATAGGGAACAGTCCAATGCGCACAGTCGTGCTCTTCTCTCCAGCGCATGCCTTTTGCAATAGCATCCTGATGGGAACCGGAGAAAGCGGCGAATACCAGTTTACCAGCGTACGGCTGACGATCATACACTTTCATGTTGGTCATTTTTTCATACATGGCCACTACTTCCGGCATGTTTTCAAAATTCAGCTGGGGATCCACGCCCTGGGAATACATATTCATTGCCAACGTGACGATATCCACATTACCGGTACGTTCCCCATTGCCAAACAAGGTGCCTTCGATACGGTCTGCGCCGGCCAGCAATCCCAGTTCAGAATCTGCCACGGCACATCCCCGGTCGTTGTGGGGATGGAGAGATACGATCACATTTTCTCTATTATTTAGGTGATCGCACATATATTCCACTTGGCTGGCGTAGATGTGCGGCATGGAGTGGGACACCGTAACCGGAAGGTTGATAATCACTTTGTTATCCGGCGTGGGTTTCCAGATATCCAAAACAGCGTTGCAAATTTCCGCGGCAAAGTCCATTTCGGTACCGGTAAAGCTCTCTGGAGAGTATTCATATTGATAGTGGCATCCGGTCTCCTCTGCGATCTGGTTAAATAGTTTGGCGCCGAAAACCGCAATATCAATGATCTCCTGCTTGGATTTTTTAAATACTTGTTCCCGCTGGGCCACAGATGTGGAATTGTAGAGATGGACAATAGCTTTTTTGGCGCCCTTGAGGGATTCAAACGTCTTCCGGATGATATGTTCCCGGGACTGGGTCAGCACTTGTACCGTGACGTCGTCCGGGATCAGATCCTGTTCGATCAGGGTGCGCAGAAATTCATATTCCGTCTCCGAGGCGGCGGGGAATCCTACTTCGATCTCTTTAAATCCGATTTTGCACAAATATTGGAAAAATTCCAGCTTTTCCTCCAGGCTCATGGGAACAATCAAAGACTGGTTGCCGTCCCGCAGGTCGACGCTGCACCAGATGGGAGCTTTATCCACATATTCTTTCTGCGTCCATTTCATAGAAGAAACCGGAGGCATAAAGTATTGACGGGTGTACTTGTTTACATTTTTCACAGTTGTCGCATCCTTTCCAAAATAAAAACTTGAAGTTAGGGGAGATGCCGGCAATAAAAAAAGCCCTCCATCTCCATTTGATTAGAGACGAAGAACTTACAATCGTTCCACGCGGTACCACTCTAATTCATATTTCTTATCAGAAAGAAATATGCCCTCTTTTCAGATACGGACCGATATACGGTCTTATATCCTCCTGCTGTAACGGTCAGGCTCCGGCAACGCCTACTACCTGATAAAAAGGATTCAACGCGCTACTTCAAGGCCAGTTCAAAGCAAATTTCCCGCTGCCTTTCACCAACCGGCAGCTCTCTAAAGGGTCCTATTGCCTTTACTCTTCCTCTTCCACGTATTTAAAATGATTATCTACAAGTATACGAGATAAATTTTTAATTTGCAATGGGAATTGTTACCAATAAAAATTTAAAAAATATAGGCGATTAAAACAAAAAGAAATTTTTCTTTTCTGGTAGAAAATATATGATACAATATCAAGAAAGAAAAGAATTGATAGACATAATGAAGATATAAAACATAGCAACTCATTATATCATAGCTCAAGATGATGTTGGAATCGATTTCAAGATTGGAAAGAAGGATATTAGAATGGAAATTAAACTGGAACAGGTTAAGCTGGAAGGAAAAGATGTCCTGCAAAGGCTTTTGCAGTATTCTTTATTTGAAGAAAGTGGTACGGATTTGAATGAGATGAATAGCGACGGGACGTTTGCATATGAATGGTTTGACCATTATTTTACAGATAAGGACAGGGACGCTTATTTTATAAAAGAAATGGATAATGATAAATTGTTAGGGTTTGTCATGGTCAATGAACATCTGGAAATCTTGAAGGACGGTCACAGTATCGCTGAATTTATGGTCATTCCCAAATACAGAAGGAGAGGAATCGGAAAAAAAGCCGCGATCCATATTTTTGAAAAGTATAAAGGAAATTGGGAAATCAAGCCGTCCTATGGCAGCGAGAAAGCCTATCTGTTTTGGGAAAATGTAATCAGGGAATATACGGGCGATAGATTTCAATACAAAAATTCTATTTTTGTATTTCAGACTGTCGAAAAAGCCAGTAGCCTTTAGCAATTTGCGCAAGCTAGGCAGACGGTGGGGACCCCCTCGCTAGGGTTCCCCACGGCCAAACCGTCCCGTGGACGGTTTGGCCTCCCCTCCTGAGCCTGTGGAAATCTTGAGGATTTCGCCCATTGCGATGGTGAGGAAGGGCTCCGCCCCTCCACCCCGCCGCCTTTTGAAAAAGGCGGG
>CAJFUH010000030.1 GCA_904420155.1 uncultured Clostridia bacterium | reverse complement strand
GGGGGGAAACATGATTCCCCCCTTTGCGCTCTCTTTCCGCCCTTTCTCTGGCGGCAGAGAAAGGGCGAGCCCGCGCGGCTTGAGCGCTACTAAAAATAAGCTTCCTTTGAGAAAGAAAGCCTTCAAAAAACGAAACATATCTTTAAGAGAAATCAAAAATAGAGTTCATAATTTCTTAACAAAATTTGCGCACCAATTCGATAAAATATCCATATATTTAGGCGGCTAATAATTAGTCGACTAAGCATATAAAAAGAGGTGCTATTGATGGAAAAGAAGCAGACACAGGCATCGCTGCGGGAAATATCCAAAGACGCAATGGCGCTGGAAATTTTCCACGAAGTGGTCGGGATGAATCGGCTCCAGGATAAAAAGTTGCAAACAGCGCTTTCTGGATTATCCGTACATCCGGCGCAGTATAGCTGTCTATTCGCTATTTGTCAGCATGACGGGCTAAACTTGGGAGAATTGGCCCAGCTCTTGCATATTGAAAATTCCACCGCTTCGGTTTCGGTGAAGCGGATGGAAAAAGCCGGGCTGGTGGAACGGCGCCCAGATCAATCCGACAGCCGGATGACGCGGCTCTATTCCACAGAATACGGCAGGGAGCAATTTGAATCGTCCAAGCGCATTATTGAGGAATTTATTTCCTATAGTTTTGGAGATTTGAGCGACCAGGAAATGATGGTGCTCCACGGACTGTTGACCCGTGTTTCCTGCCGGGTAAGCCGGTATCCTGTCCAGCAGCAAGTCTGTCCATAATTTGAGGAGGGTTTGAGAGATGAGAGGAGCTTCTATTTGGACTATTTTGCTTGTCAATATCATCCTAGCTGTAATTTGGCACTTTTTAATGTTTTTTGCCTGCCTGAAAGTGAAATTATCGAGATTTGATCCCAATCTTCGTTTTTATCAGGCGAAACCGTGGGAAAAAAACGGGCGTTGGTACAGCAAATTTTTAAAAATCAACATCTGGAAAGATCACCTGCCGCAGCATACTGGCAAGGACGGATTTACCAAAGAGCATATGGAGAGCCATATTACGTTATCCTATCTGGATCGTTTTATCATGGAAACCTGCCGCGGGGAATGGGATCATTGGATGTGTTGCCTGTACGCTATTATTTCCCTTATTATAAATCCTTTCTGGATCGGCCTGATTCTGGGAATCCTGGTGCTTTTGGGCAATCTTCCGTTTATCGCCATCCAGCGGTATAACCGCTTCCGGCTACAGACCTTGCGGAAACGGCTGTTGCGCGAACAGGCTAGGATGGCTTCCAGCAGCGACGGGGTTCTGGCGTAAAAAGAAGAAAAGCCGCATCGCGGCAAAGGAACATTACAAAAAAAGATAGAAGAGCGCCCTTGGCCTATGTCTTTCCCAGAATGAAAAGGCGGGCCATGGGCTATCCTATCAATAGGAAATTAGGAGGAGAACGTATGCAGTCATTTTATGATCTATACAATCAGCTTGTACAAGCGTCTATGAAGGGAAAACTTCAGGAAAAGGTGGACGAGGGTATCCCCGGCCTGGATGAACATCAACTGGATTGTTTGCTCAATCCCCGTAAATATGCCCCCGTATGGCGCCTGGAAGATTGCAATTGTCCCGCAGACGCCCAGAAAGCGTGTGAGGGCCGCTGCTTGTTTGATGCTTTCCATCGAGACGAGAATGGAAATATGACGGTAGACCCGGACCGCTGTGTGGGATGTTCCGTCTGTATCGATGAGTGCAAGGCCAAAAAACTGACCGAAAGCAAAGAGGTTTTGCCTTTGGTGGAAGTTTTGAGGGACGGCAAAAAGCCGGTCTACGCTATGATCGCCCCAGCGTTTATTGGCCAATTCAGCAATGAGGTTACCCCCGGAAAACTGCGCACCGCCTTTAAAAAACTGGGATTTACCGGCATGGTGGAAGTGGCCCTTTTCGCAGATATCCTGACATTAAAAGAAGCGCTGGAGTTTGACCGCACTATCCAGAAGGAAGAAGACTTTCTTCTGACCAGCTGCTGTTGCCCCATCTGGATCGCCATGATCCGCCGGGTATACGACCAGCTGGTGACGCATGTCCCCGGCGCGGTGTCTCCTATGGTGGCCTGCGGCCGTTCCATCAAAGTATTGGACCCGGACGCCGTGACGGTATTTGTGGGACCCTGTGTGGCCAAAAAAGCGGAAGCCAAGGAAAAGGATATCGCCGACGCCGTAGATTATGTACTCACATTCCAGGAAGTACGGGATCTTTTTGATTTTGCGCGGATCGACCCTGTGGAAATGGAACCGGACGACCGGGATCACTCCTCCCGCGCCGGGCGTATTTATGCGCGTTCCGGCGGCGTCAGCGAGGCGGTAAAGAATACCCTCAACAAAATCAATCCCAACCGGAAGATCCCCCTAACCACTGCGCAGGCCAACGGCGTACCGGAATGCCGGGCTATGCTCAACCGCCTGATGGAAGGCAAAGCCGATGGAAACTTTTTGGAAGGCATGGGCTGCGTAGGGGGCTGCGTAGGCGGGCCAAAAGCAATTTTAAACCGGGACGAGGGCCGTCAGCATGTGAATGAATACGGCGATACCGCCGCTTATGAAACCCCGGCGGAAAATCCCTACGTCATCGAGCTGTTACAGCGCCTAGGCTTACCCACAGTGGAAAGCTTGCTGGAACACAGCGACATCTTTACCAGGGATTTGAGCGCGAAAGTAAAATAAGGGGAAAAGCTTTCTGTAGCCAATCCCTGGAACCGTTTTGTTTTTTTAGAAAGAAGGGGGACGTAATGGATTTATTAGGCCAAATGAAAATGGCGGATTTCTTATTTAAGCTTTACCGGGGAGATATGAACCGCTTGGCCGGGTATCCATTTGTCCCCCAGAAAAAACAGACCATCCCTGTGTGGGACAAGTCGGACCAATTGCCGAGGGCGACCCCGGAACAGGAGGGGATTTCCTCTTCCCATATCCAATCCTTTCTAAAAGAACTATCCCGGTCTAAACAGATCAATCCCCATAGCGTGTTGATCATGCGCCATGGAAAGGTGATTACCCAAGCTCATTTCCGCCCATATCGTGGGGATTATCCCCATATGCTGTTTTCCCTCAGCAAAACCTTTACCGCTACAGCAGTGGGAATCGCCATACAAGAAGGGATTTTGTCGTTAAACGACAGGTTGGTGGATCTTTTCCCCGACAAAGCGCTGCCTCTGCACAGCCCTAAATTAAACGCCGTCACTGTACAGACCTTGCTGACTATGCAGGCGGGCGTTAAGTTTAATGAATTGGGGTCTGTGATGGAAAAAGACTGGGCCCGGGGATTTGTCCAATCGGATATTACCTTCCAACCTGGGACGCAATTTTCCTATAACAGCATGAATAGCTATATGCTATCCGCCGCTATTCATCGGAAAACCGGGATGAGTTTGGTGGAATATCTCAAGCCGCGTTTATTGGACCCGTTGGGCATCCGCGATGTATTTTGGGAAACATGTCCCCAGGGAATCGAAAAGGGCGGATGGGGGCTCAATCTGCGAATCGAAGACGCCGCCAAGTTGGGACAACTTTACTTACAGGGCGGAACCTGGATGGTAGACGGCGCGCCGAAACAGTTACTATCCCATGCCTGGGTGACAGAGGCCACCCGCAACCAGCTTGCTGATAAGCAGGGGGCGGACGATGGATATGGATATCATATCTGGATAGGACGAAATGGGAACTCTTATCATTTTAATGGGATGTTTGGGCAGTATGTGGCGGTGTTTCCCCGCTATGATGTAGTGGTTGCCTTGTTTAGCGGCAGCCCTAACCTGATGCCGGAAGGCGGGGCATTAAATCTCATTTATCGTTATTTCGATCAGGAACAAGCTTACAGCGGAATTTCCTTGCCTAAAAATATACATGCGCTCAAAGGGCTGGTGCATACAATCAAAGGGCTTACTCTCATGAAAAAAGAAGTAATGCCCCGGGTATCCCACACCCCGAAAGGATTCTTTCAGTGGTGTAACGGGAAATTGTTTCCAGAAAAAACGCGTATGCCATCTTTCTCTGAAGCGGAACTCCGCCATCGGGATTGTGAATACCAGTTATCAGAGAACCACGGTTCTTTGATGCCTTTGGTAATACAAGGGGTTCATGGGAATTTTTCCCAGGGGACAAGCTATATTCGTCTGGTATGTACGCCTGGGGTTTGTTCCCTCACGATCCGGGAAGGGGAACAGGTCAACACTGTGGAAGCCGGCACGGACGGAAATCCCCGTTACAGCGAGGCACAATACCAAGGGGAATGCTATATGGTGGGTTCCATGGCCCGCTGGACTACAGATGAAGACGACCGGGACGTACTAAAAGTATATTGTTCTTTTATTGAAACCCCCGACACCCGTATTCTGAAATTCATTTTTGAAGAAGACCGGGTATACATCCGGTTTGATGAACTGCCGGATATCCACACCGCTTTTGAGATGATCGGCAATTTATCCGGTCACCCCAGCAGCCAAAAAGAAGGAGTTAAGGATTCCTTACAGCGTAGGGCAAAGCAATTAATAGCTCCAAAGGCTGTGGGAACATTGGTCAAAAAGGGAAAAAAGAAAGAATAAGTCCCCTACTTTGAATAGAAATAATCGGAAATCAGCGCTGGGCGTTCCTCTCGTATGATAGCCTGGCCTTTTTTACAATGTTCTTGGTGAAGGGGATCCCCTGATTACCGACGGATAGAAAACTGGATTCCCTGCTGTTACAAATCAGCCATCGGTTTTTATCCAATTTTTAATCGGCCTTCTCCCTCACCGCAAGCTTATTTTCCAATGCGCTCAAGCCGCGGGGGCTCCTTCTTTCTCTGCCGCCAGAGAAAGAAGGCAAAGAGACCGCAAAGGGGGGAGTCGTGTCTCCCC